>DATGKR010000001.1:0-15754 GCA_035294565.1 Acidimicrobiales bacterium
GAAAGTGACCTTCTTCACGTTTGGCATCTTCTGGGTTATGTACTGCATCACTCCGGGGAAAGGGTCCGTCGGAGTGTTGGCCCGCATGCCCCAGAAGTAGGGCTTGTCGTTGAAAGCAAGCGCCGTGCCGCCTCCGCCGTCGAGGCTCAGAATCTTGTACTGAGCGGATCCCGGTATCATGGCGCCAAGGTCGTCGGCGTAGGAGGCCAGCATCACCGGAATATTGGCGTCGCCGAGTTCGGTCACGGCTTGGACGCCAGCTGTAGGGTCGCCCGACTTGTGGTCCTTGTAGATGACCTGGAGGTTGGGACCGCCGAGTTCGGCGATGTGCTTGACAGCCAGGTTGATTCCTTTGGACATGATCTTGCCGTAAAAGTTCCCTGGCCCGGTGAGTGCAAGTACCGCGCCCATCGAGTACGCGACACCCTTCGCGGCATACTTGGGATTGATCGGGCCAATGTACTGGGCTATGTCTGCAACTGTGCCTGCGCCCGGCACGCCCCCCGAGGACGAGGCAGGAGCGCTCGTCGCACTCGAGGTGGACGATGACTTGCTGCTGCTGCTGCAGGCGCTGAGCAACGGGGCCGCTGCCACTGCGGCGCCCCCGGCACCGAGCAACTTGAGCATTTGCCGACGTGAGAACGGATCGCTCATCAAAATCCTTTCAGCCGATATCAGAGGAAGGGATTACTTGATCACCATCGGGTTCACCGGGGCTCCCGTACCGTTGACGATCTTCAGGGGAGCCGCCGCATACAGAAAGTCCCATTGGCCGTCGGCGGCGCAGTCGGCGGCCAAGTCGTCGAGCCATGCGATCTCGGTGAGGGTCACGCCGAGGTTGCGCATCAGTGCGGAGTGCAGCGGGAGGACTACTCCCGAAACAGGATCGACCGTGACCTCGTTGGCGATGGTGTCGGTCACCAGGTTGGGGATCTCCTTCTCCTGGAACCAGCGCACCAGCTCAGGACTGTAGGTCAAGCCAGGCTCGTTGAAATTGGCATAGAACTGATCCCGTGGTACTCGGTAGAACTTCCCGATCCACCCTGTACGCACGAGGAGGATGCTCCGGTTGTCGATCGCGACTCCCTGAGCCGCAGCGCAGGCTTCTAGGTCCTCGTGATTGAAGGTCTCGCCAACATCGAGGACTTCCTTGCCCCGATGCCGCGCCATGTCCAGTAGGACCCCCCTTCCTGCAACACCGCGCTCCGCGATGGGCAATACCCCTGCCTTCGCCATCCCGCCAATGGTGGTCTTGGCGTCGTAACCATTCCATATCTGGTCGTCGTACCAAACATGACCAAGGGCGTCGTACTGGGTGGAACCCTGCACGAAGCAGGCCATGAAGTCGTCTGCGTACTCGCTACCGCCCGGAAACTCTGGTCCTTTGCCAGCTATGTAGTGGCCCTTGTCGACGACGTTGTACCGCTGGGCGCTGACGCGCCCAGGCCATACAGGATCACCTGCTGGATCGGCCATCCGAACCTGGAGGGTGAACACTTTCCCTTGGCGGACCAGACCCGCCGCCGCCACAACTACCTCTGGCGTCAGGTAGTTGAGGCTGCCGACCTCGTCGTCAGGACCCCACTTCCCCCAGTTCTTGGGCGAGTCCTTGAGCAGCTGTCCGACCGCAGGGACGGTCTTTTCAGAGTCAGCCATGCCAATCCCCCGTGTGTTTGGTTGCCGAAGTCAATGTAGAGAGGGTTGACAGTCGATGTCAAGATCAGGTTTCCTGAGGAAGTGGCGAGAGGACCCCGGAACACCGTTGCGGCCGCGCCAGAGGTCGCTACTGAGCGAGGGAGGCGCACGCGCGCGGCCCTCATCCGAGCCGCCCGCGACATCTTCGAGCGTGACGGGTTTCTCGACGCCCGTATTGCCGACATCGCCAAGAAGGCGAAGGTCGCTTATGGGACGTTCTACACGTACTTCAACTCGAAGGAGGAGATCTTTCGGGCGGTTGTAGCGCAGGTGCAGACGGAACAGCTCGGGGTCCGAGACGCAAGAGAGGGTCCGAAGCTCTCCTCCGACCCCATCGCCCGGATCGAGGCAGCAAACCGCGCCTACCTCGACAACTACCGCAAGAACGCACGGGTCATGGCCGCCCTCGAGCAACTCTGCACGTTCAGCGACGACTGGAAGCGTATCCGCCTCGAGCTTCGTAGCCCGTTCGTGACCCGGGCGTCGCGGGCAATCGCTCGTTGGCAGGAAGCAGGCTGGGCCGATCCCGATCTTGATCCGTGGTACGCGGCGTCGGCGCTGTGCAACATGGTCGACCGCTTCATGTACGTCTGGATGGTGCTGGGCGAGGACTGCGAGGAGGACAAGGCCCTGGTCACCCTGACCAGGATTTGGGCCCAGAGCCTCCGCCTTGCGCCCGAACACGAAGAAACGTCTGCTCCGAGGATCGCGGCCGCGACCTCCTCTCGACGAGCCGGTTCGCCGTCTGCGATCCGCCTGCACGACCGCCGCGAACCTGGAGCCCTCTGACGTCGGGGGGCGCCGACGAGACGAGTCCTCCGTCGGCGCCAGGGAAACGCTCAGAGCCGGTCGAGGATCTCCTGGCAGACAGTGGCGGCGTCGAAGTGGGTCTCGGCGACCCGGCGCGCGGCGGCGGCGTGGCCGGCGGGGTCGGCCCGCACCGACTCGATCGCCTCGACCGCCTGGTCGATCGTCGAGAAGGCGAGCAGGCCGGCACCGCTCGGGAGCCACTCGGTCCAGCCGGTGTCCTGGACGACCGCCGGACGGCCGCTGGCCAGGTACAGGCAGGTCCGTTCCGAGAACCATCCGGAGCGGGAAACCACGTAGCCGTGCTTGGCGAGCCCCAGCTCGGCGAGGGATCCTGCTATGTACCTCCGATACGCGCCGGTCGAGCAGGTCGCGTCGATCGGGTCGGTGACCTGCCAGCCGTGCGCGGCGAGCAGCGAGGCGCCTTCGGCGTGGTCGATGCCGGCGCCCATGGCGAGCGACAGCGTTGCCTGGGTGCGCGACGGCAAGTCCAGCAGCTCGAGGAAGGACCGGTCCTTGGCCGCGTACTCCACCCCCTCCCAGCAAACCGGCGGGTAGGCCTGCCAGGTGGTCACGGAGGTCAAAGGGGCGGCCGGGTCGGGCGGGCCCGCGACCGGCCACCAACGCGTCGCGACCGGCTGGCGGGTGGGCAGCCATTCGTGGGCCTGGGCCGGGAGCGGGGGACGGCCGTAGGTGAACAGGCGGGTGTGGGTCGAGGGCACCGCCCCCAGGACCGGGTCACCGCGAGCGATGCGCACCTGGGTGAAGACAGGGTCCGTGTCGATCGCGAGGCGATGAGGAACCCGCTGGTACTCGGGGCGCATCGGCGTGGTGAGCGACACGTTGACGAGCAGGTCGGCCTGGTCGAGCACCTCCGTCAGCGCTGCGCCGCTCAGGCCGTGGCAGCGGCCGGTGGGGGCGTGCCGGTAGCACCACCGGTCGCCCAGTCCGACGGCGCCCAGCTCCTCGGCGAGGAAACGGATCCCCGCTGCGCAGGAAGGATCCATCTCCCCGGTGGCGGGGTCGTATCCCCACGGGTCGTCGCCGGAGTCCTCCAGGAACCACGCCTCATGGCCCAGCTCGGCGAAACCGAGGGCGAAGGCGAGGGGGTGCCAGAGGAAACCGGCCGTCGGGAAGCCGGCCACCCATCCGGCGACGACGATCCGCAGCCGGCTCATTCCACCCCGATGTCGGAGAGCAGGCGCGCCAGTACAGCGGTCGAATCGAAGTAGGCGGCCGCCAGCTCCCGCGCCGCTCGGGACTGGCCTTCGGGGTCGGCCTCGACCGCGGCCAGCGCGGCCGCCGCCTCTTCGGTGGTGGAGAACGCCAGCGCGCCTTTCCCTGACGGCAGGAGAGCCGACCACCCCGTGTCCTGAGCCACGACCGGCCTGCCGGCGGCCAGGTAGTTGGCGCTGCGCTCCGAGAACCATCCCGAGCGGGAGCGCACGTAGCACTGCTTGGCGACCGTCAGCTCCCCGCGCGAGGAGGCGATGTAGTCGCGGAACGCCCAGATGGTCCTGGTGGCCTCCAGCGGGTCGGCGAGCCGCCACCCCTCCCGCGCCAGCTCCGAGCCGGGGGCGCCGGGACCACCGAGGGCGACCTCGAGGGGCAGGCCGGTTAGGGCGGGGAGCCTGCGGACGAGCGGGAACTCGGCGTCCTTCTGGCCCCACTCCTCCCCCGCCCAGCGCACCGGCTCGTAGGCCCTCCAGTTCATGACGGTGGTGTAAGTCCGGCCCGGTGGGCCATCGACCTCCGCCCAGAACGGGAGCCACACCGGCTGCCTGGTGGTCCGCCACCGGAGGCCCGCACCCGGTATTCGGCAGCTCGGCGACCCCATCGCCTCGGCGAACGTGAAGAGCAGATCGTGCTCCTGCAGCCACGATCTCGTGGCCGCGTCGGTCGCCGCTTTGACCTGGACGAAACCTGGATCGGTGTCGACGTAAACGAGGGCACGGGCCTGGCGGTGATGGGCGGTTGGCTCGTGAGCCCCGCTGACGTTTAGCAGCACGTCGGCGGAGGCGCACAGGGCGTGGACTTCGGCCTCGTCGGCGTTGTGGTAGCGGCCCCGGGCGTCGCGGTACGCCCAGTTGATCTCGAAGTGGTCGAACATCGCCGCTAGCCACGGGACGGTGTAGGACCCCTCGTCGTCGGGTCGGTCCTCGTCCGGGTGGTAGGCCCAGACCCCGGTCTCCTCCAGGTAGGTGACCTCGCAGCCCAGGTCGCGCAGGCCCAGGCAGTACTGGAGGTAGTGGAGCCCGACGCCGGCGAGGGGGAGGGTGCCGGCGCATCCGCAGACCACGACGCGCGTCACCGCCCGGCCCCCACCGCGGTCGGGGCGGCGAAACGCGCCCGGTGCAGCTGGCGGTAGAGCCCCGCCCGGCGAACCAGGTCGCTGTGGCGGCCCCTTTGGACCACCCGGCCGCGGTCGAGCACGACGACCTCCTCGGCCCGGCGGACGGTCGCCAGGCGGTGGGCGATCACGATGCAGGTGCGCTCGGACACGAGCCGGTCGAGGGCTTCCATCACCGCCGCCTCGGTCGCCGCGTCGAGCGCCGAGGTGGGCTCGTCGAGCACCAGCACCGGCGCGTCCTTGAGCATGGCCCGGGCGATGGCGACCCGCTGGCGCTGACCGCCCGACAACGTCGCCCCCCGGTCGCCGATCCGCAGGTCCAGGCCGTCGGGCCCGTCGAGCAGCTCGTCCAGGTTGGCGGCGCGCGCCGCGGCGAGAACCTCGGCGTCGGTCGCGTCGAGCCGTCCATAGCGGATGTTCTCGCGGAGCGTGTCGGGGAACAGCAGCGGCTCCTGGGGCACCAAGGCGATGTGGGCGCGCAGCCAGTCCAGGGGGAGCCGGCGGATGTCGGTGCCGTCCAGGCGGACGCAGCCCGCGTCGGGGTCGTAGAGACGCAGGATGAGGCTGGCGACCGTCGACTTCCCCGCCCCGGTCGGCCCCACCAGGGCGACCGTCTTGCCCGGCTCGGCGCGAAGGTCGACCCCGCAAAGCGCCGGGCGCCCCGGCTGGTAGGAGAACTCCGCCCCCTCGACGGTCAGCACCCCGCGGACGACCCGGGGCGCTTTGGTGTGGCGGCCGGGGTCGATCCTCGGCTGGTCCAGCACCTCGAAGACCCGCTGGGCTGCGGCCGCCGCCGCCTTGAGCTCCCCGAAGGTCGACGCCACGGAGGAAACCGGCTGGTACAGCGAGCCGGCGTAGGCGATGGCGACCAGCACCTCGCCGGGGGTGATGCTCCCCGAGATGGCACGCTCGGCGGCGACCCACGTGACGAGCGCCAGGCCGGCCGCCAGCACGAAGTCGACGACCAGGCCGAACACCGTCTGCTCGGTCACCAGCCGCATCATCGCCTTCTGGCTGGCCGTCGTCCGCTGGCGGAAACGGTCGGTCTCGTGGCGCTCCCGGCCGAACGCCTGAACGGTGCGGATGGCTATCAGCGCCTGCTCGGCGTGGCTGTACACGTCGCTCTCGCGCTGCTGCAGTTCGAGAGACGCCCGGTTGATCCGCGCCGAGAAGCGGCGGGCGGCGAGGGCGGCGAGGGGCACGCTGAGCACGGCGAGGGCGGCGAGGAGAGGGTCGAGGAAAGCGAGGACCGCCACCGCGCCGACGAGCGCGAGGGTCGCCGACGCCATGGGCACCACGCCGCTCAGGAGCACGCTCTGCACCGCGTAGGTGTCGTTGGTGACACGGAAGAGGCTGTCCCCGGAGCCCATCTCGTCGTGGTAGCGAAGCGAAAGGCGCGTCAGCGCCTCGAACGTCCGCTCCCTCAGCTCGGCGATCAGCCGCTGTGACAACCCGTAGAGGATGGCGGTCTGGGCGAGGCCGAGCGACCCCGACAGAGCGAAGAGGACCAGGGTGCCGAGCACCGCGAAAGCCAGGCTGCCCTGGTGGCCCATGCCCAGGAAACGATGGTCGCCGAGCGCACTGTCGATGAGGACCTTGGTCGGCCACGGCATGGCCAGCCCCACCAGGGTCATGGCGACCGTGGCACCCAGCCCGGCGGCGACGAGAGCGCGGTAGGGGCGCAACAGCCCGAGCAGGCGGCGCTCCACTACGAGGACCGGCCTGGCCGAGGCGAGCAGCGAGGAGATCCGCCCGGCGGCAGCAGACAAACGGGGGAAGGCTTCGGTGCCGGCGGACACGCTGCTACCCGGCGGCGGCGAGGCTCGGGGTGCGGGCCGCCCACGTCGCGGCGAGACCCTCGCGCAGCCCGACACGCGGCTTCCAGCCGAGGACGGACGAGGCGCGCCGGGTCTCGCCGAAGTAGTCCCCCGTCTCGACGCTGGCCGCTTCGGCAGGCCAGTCGGCGCAGACGATCGTCCCCGCCCCGACGGTCTCCACGACGGCTTCGGCCATGCGGCGAAGGGTAACCGGCTCGGGGCCGCTGGCGTTGAAAACCTCCCCCGGGGCGGCCGGGTGGGTGACGGCTAGCTCGCAGAGCGAGGTCAGGTCGTCGATGTACAGGTAGTCGCGGACCTGCGTCCCGCCACCGTAGAGGCGGATCTCGGCGCCCCGGGAGGCCCGGGCCAGGAAGTTGCCGACGACGCCGAAGCTCCCGTCGGGCCGGTCCTGCATCGGGCCGTAGGGGTTGGAGATGCGCAGCACGGTGGTCGGGATGCCGTGGGTCGACCAGTAGAGACGGTGGTACTGCTCACCGAGCACCTTGTGCACGCCGTAGACGCTCACCGGCCGCTGAGGGTGCGTCTCGGGCACCGGCAGCCGCTCGCAGCGCCCGTACTGAAGACGCGACCCGGGGAAAACCGCCCGCGCCTCGGGGTTGCGCCGCCTCAACGCTTCGAGCACCGCCAGCTGTCCCCGGCCGTTGGCGTCGAGGTCGGCGACGGGCGCCTGCATGCTGGCCGCCGCCCCGGAGCGCCCGGCGAAGGGGAACACCGCGTCGCGCCCAGCGACCAGGCGGTCGAGCAGGTCCGGGTCGGCGGCGTCGCCCTCGACCAGCTCCAAGTCGGCGGCTAGGTCCCCGAGGCGCCTGGCGACAACCGGGTCGGAGGCGTCGCGCACGACGCCGGTGACCCGCCATCCGCGGCGGAGCAGGCGCCGCGACAGGTGGGACCCGATGAAGCCGCCGGCCCCGAGCACCAGAGCCCGTCTCGTCACCGCCGACCCTCCAGCACCCGCGGCACCTTGAAACGGACGGCGGCGACGCCGCGCGCCGCCTCTGCGGCGAAGGCGGCGACGGCCAACCCGCCGATCGGCGGGGCGGCGACCCAGGCGAGAGCCGCCACGACGAGCCACAGCACGGCCGGCCGGGCGCGCAGCCGGGTCCGGACGCGCACCTGGACGCATCCTTGGGGGTGGGCGCTCGAGACCAGGTCTCCGGCGACGACGAGGCTGCCGAGCAGGCGGGCGTCGTAGTCCTCCCAGCCGGACGGGACGACCACCTTCACCCGCGCCGAGCGCAGGGCGCCGACCAGCCGGGCGAGCAGCGCCGGGCGGCCCTCCTCGTCTGGGTAGAGCAGCACGCCTCCCGCCAGGCGTCTCGCCTCGGGCACCGACGTCGAGGCGCCGGCGGGCGACCTGCTGAGGAGAACCTGCTCGCGGGTGCGGGCGAAGGTGCGGGCGACCGGCTGGAGGAGGTGGCAGGCCGCGACACCCAGGCGGAACCTCAAAGCCGGGGCTGCCAGCCGGAGCGGCGGCTGCACCCGGGCGGCGTCGAGGCCGCCGAGGCCCAGGAGGAACGCCAGCCCGACGGCGCCGGCCACGGCCATCCACGGCTGCCAGACGGCGAGCAGGGACACGACGATGGCGGCGATGGCTGCCGGGACGCCGACCTGGTGGGCCACGTCGAGGGCGTGGCCTCCCGCCCCGTACACGGACTGGTAGGCAGCGGCGCCGTAGAGGCCCCGGTACACCCGCGGCCTGAAGAGGCCGGGCACCAGCGAGTTGTATATCCGACCCCTCCAGCGGGCGGTGCCGAGCGAGGTGAAACGATCCGGGTGGCGCTGCTCGACGAGCGCCTCGGAGCGGCCGTAACCCCGCTGCTGGCGCAGGTAGGCGCCGATCCCGGGGCGCCGGTGGTGCCACACGAAGGCGGCCGGGTGGAAGCCGATGCTGTACCCCCGGTCGAGCACCTTCCAGCACACGTCGACGTCGTCGCCGGCGGCGGTGTAGACGGGGTCGAAGCCGCCCACCTCCTCCAGGGCGTGGCGCCAGAAGGCCATGTTGCAGCCTGGAACGTGCTCGGCCCGGTCGTCGGCGTAGAGCACGTGGACCGGTCCCCCCGGGGCCCGGGCGACCATCTCCGCCCCGAGACCGTCGGAGGACGGAGGGAAGTTCGGTCCCCCGGCGGCTGCGACGTCGGCCGCGTCGAATCCGAAGACCAGGTAGTAGGGCCATTCCGGCGGCGGGTAGGCGTCGGCGTCGAGGTAGGCGACGATCCGGCCGCGCGCCACCGCCAGGCCGGCGTTGCGGGCCGCCGACAAGCCGGCGTGGGGCACCGAGACCAGCCGCGCCCGGGGGTGGCGGGCCGCTGTGTCCGCGGTCGCGTCGGTGGAGCCGTCGTCGACCACGATCACCTCCAGGTCCGGGTAGTCGAGCGCGCAGGTGTGGCTCAGGCACTCGTCGAGGGTCGCGGCGGCGTTGTAGGCGCAGATGACGACCGACAGGGAGGGCCACGCCTCCCTGAGGTCGCGAGGCGATGCCTGGCTCCAGCGGCGCAGTACCTCGAGGGCGGGCCGCGGGGACCGGTCGCGCCTGGTCAGGCCGAAGCTCCACCCCTCCACCTCGGCGTCACCCACATGCCATTCGTCGGTCCAGGAGAACACGCAAGTGCCCGCCACGCCTCGCTCGAGGGCGGTGGAGAGCAGCCAGTCGAGCACCTCCGCCTGGCGCACTTCGCCGGCGACGCCCGAGCCGCTGCCGGCGTCGAGACCGACCTCGCCGAGCACGAGCGGACGGTCCCCGGCCAGGTGGTGAAGGCGGGTCAGGTAGCGCCGGAAGTCGTTCTTCCGCTCGAGGAAAACGTTGTAGGTGAGGAAGTCCAGGCCGGGCACGGTGAGGTACTCGGCGGTCGGGTAGTTGGCGTAGGTGACCAGCATGTCGGGGTCGACCTCGCGGACCGCCTCGACCAGGCGTCCCAGGGCTGCGGCGACCTTCGAAGAGCCGTACCAGCGCAGGACGTCGGCGGGAACCTCGTTGCCGAGGCAGAGGCCGAGCACCGTCGGCTCGCCCGCCAGACGCTGCGCGTGGCGGCGCACCTCCGCCTCCGCCTCGCGCCCGACCCGGCGCATCTCGCGCCTCCCGCCGCCGAGCAGGTAGCGCCAGTCGGGGTAGAAGACGCCGGCGAGGAGCCGCAACCCGAAGTCGGCGGCGGTCTCCACCACGTCGTCGGGTGGCGCCGTGTAGGTGCGCACCACCGTGACGCCCTGCTCCCGTATGGACTCGAAGTCCAGCTTGACACCGCTGCGGTCGGGGAAGCGGGCCCCGTCGTTGTCGCGGGGGCGGAAGGTTCCGTAGGTGACGCCGGTGAAACGGAACCGCCGGTCGCCGAGCCCGAAGAACTTGCCGTCCACGCGCACGCGCTCCGACGAGGCGCCGGCCGGCCGGCGCGACGCCGGGCCCTCCCGCTCCTTCGGGTTGTTGAACACGCCAGCTACAGGACTCGCCGATGCATCGTCGAGGAGGGATATCGCCGTTAAGCGACGCTCCGTTACACCTCGACGCGGTTTTTCGGCCTGCCCGACCTTTTCCAGCCCTTTTCGGCCGAGCAGGCGTGTCGCGGGACGGTCTTTCGATGTGATCCATGTCATGGCAGGGTGGATGTGACCGGATGGTGGACCCGGTACCGTCGCGGGCATGGACCCGGACAGGTTGGAGCTCCTCTTCGGAACGGCAGAGCCGGGCATCGACCCGACCGACCCCGACGAACGCGCGCCCCTGCTGGCAGAACGCTTTCCCGGTGAGCCTCTGGCCCGAGCGATCACCGAGGTGGTAGCCGGCCAGATCGTCTCGAACGACCCGCCCGAGGTGTGGGACGCCGCCCGCCGGCTCCTCGACGCCGGCTTCGAAGCGGTGCGGGTCATGTCCCAGCTGCGGATGGCCCTGCTCTCCTACATGCAGAGCAAGTGGGGGGGCGACGCCAGCTCCCCCGACCCACCCCGCTACGAGGATCTGCTCGCCGGCCTCCCGCTGCCCGAGAGCCACGAGGTCGAAGCGGCGCTGCGCGGGGAAGCCCAGGCATCGCCGGGCATCGCCGTCGACGAGCTGCGGGCCCGGGCCGCCCTGCGCCTCGGGCGCGATCCCGGCGACCGCCTGGTGACCGCTCTGGTGGACATGGTGGCCGACCACCTGACCGACCCGGACGGGCCGCTCATGCTCCTCGCCGGCGACCGGGTGGCCGACGCCGAGGCGCTCGCCGCCGGCGTCGTGCTCACCCACGAGGTCGACGACGCCGAGATCGGCACCGACTCCCTCGACCTCGGCGTGGACCTGGCCGGCTTCGAGCGGCTGGAGCCGACCCCCCCGGGGCTCGACGAACCTCTGGAGCTGTTCTCGATCGAGCCGGGCTACCCCGGGTGGCACGGGCCAGAAGGCTGGCTCGGCGCCTTCTCCGCCGGCGACGTCCTGGCGGTGAGGGTAGCCGGCGGACAGCTCAGCCTGGAGAGGCTCGAGTCGAAGCCGCCCCTCGAGCGGCGGGTCGTCGACCTGCTGCGCGCGTCCTACGAGCGCGAGGCCGCCGACGACGACCTCCCCGTGCTCGTCGAGGACATCCTCGCCAACGCGCTCCTCGAAGACCCCGACGCCTTCGCCACGCCGCAGGCGCCGCTCGGCGACGCCCTCGAGGCCGCCGGCTTGGAGATCCAAGGCGGCTACGCCGCCCACGACCCCGCCATGTGGGAGAACCGCCGGCGCCTACAACGGACCTTCCGCGTCTTCGACGAGCTGGAGGACAAAAAAGACCGCGACGCGGTCCTCGACCTCCTGGCGATGATCGACGGGGACGGCTTCGACCCGGCTCGCCTGGCGCGCTGCGGGCGGGCGATCACCGAGTACGAGCTCTGCGATGTGGTCGCCCACGAGCTGGTCGCCCACGACAGCGACGGCGCCGGCAAAGCCGAGCGGTTCGCCGAGAGGGTCGGCGCCACCCGCTGCCGGCCCGAGCTGCAGGCCGGCGCCCGCTGGCTGGCGGCGCTCACCAGCGAGGAGGAGGGCCAGACGCTGGTCGCCGAAGCCCACCTGCACCTCGCCGTCGAAGCCGACCCGGGCTGGGCACCGGCGGTCGACCGCCTCGCCTGGTACCTGTTCGACCGGGGCCGGGCCGCCGAGGCGGCGGCGCTGTGGCGCAGCCTCGGTCTCACCGCGGGAGACAGCCAGGATCTGGCCACCGCCGAGAGCTTCGCCCGGACCGGCAAGTCGAAGCTGGGACGAAACGACCCCTGCTGGTGCGGCTCGGGCCGCAAGTACAAGGCGTGCCACCTCGGCGCCGCCGAGACGGCGCCGCTGGCCGAAAGGGTCGGCTGGCTGGCCCGCAAGGCCGCCGGCTTCGTGGAGCGCGACGAAGACGCCGCCGAGGAGCTCTGGGACCTCGCCGCGGTGCGCGCCGGCGGATCCGACCGGGACTCCCTGCGGCGAGCCCTGAGCGACCCCCTGCTCGTCGACGTCGTGCTCACCGAGGGCGGCTGGTTCGAGCAGTTCCTCGAAAGGCGGGGACCGCTGCTCCCAGACGACGAGGCGATCCTCGCCCAGTCGTGGGTGCTGGTGGACCGCAGCCTCTACGAGGTGGCCGAAGTGCGCCCGGGGGCCGGCCTGACGCTGGTCGACCTGCGCAGCGCCGAGCGGCTCGACGTCGCGGAGAGATCCGTTTCCCGCCAGGTCGTGCCCGGCTCGGTGATCTGCGCGCGCCCTGTGCCCGACGGCGGTGACGGCCACCAGCTGGTGGGCGCCGTGTTCCCCGTGGCGGCCGGCCGGGAGAAGGACCTGCTCGAAGTCCTCGACAGCGGGGACCCCGAGGCGATAGTGGAGTGGGTGGCCGCGGCCGAGGCCCCGCCCCGCGTGCAGACCAGGGAGGGAGAGGACCTGGTGGAATGCCGGGCGGAGCTGGCCTTCGACGATCCGGACGCCGCCCGGGCCTTCCTCGACGACGCCTACGAGGCCGAAGGGGACTCCACCTGGACCGAGATGCACGACATGGGCGGCGGCGAGAGGATCTTGCGGGCCGTGCTGCACCTCGAAGGCGACCGGCTCAGCGTGGAGACGCACAGCGCCGAGCGGATGGACCGCGTGCTCTCACGCCTGCCCGCGGCGCGGGTGCTTTCCGACGAGCGGCGGCCGCTGGCCCCAGGCGAGACGCCCCGGCCGCCGGCGCACCTGCCGCAGCCGGCGGACCCGGACGAGCTCGCCGCCGTGATCCGGCAGATCCAGGATCAGATGGAGGCGCGCTGGTGCGACGAGCAGGTGCCCGCCCTCGGGGGCTTGACGCCCCGCCAGGCGGCGGCGGACCCGTCGCGGCGCGAGACCCTCGAACGCCTGCTGCTCACGTTGGGCGACGCCCCCGAGGGGGCCTTCGCCATGAGGCCCGAGCGGATACGCCGACTGCTGGGGATGTGAGGCGGTCGCCTCGCCGGCGCCCGCTCGTGCCGGGCACAGCCGGGAAACTCAGGCGCTGGCCGGCTTCTGGCGGATCCAGAGCGCCGAGCCGTCCTCGGAGAGCACGCCGGCCGGCTTGTGGAGCTGCACCTGGCTCTCGCCGGACACGCCGGCGAACCTGGTGTGGGCGGTGATGGCCTCGGTGACGCTGTGGCCGTCGGGCCGCAAGAGGGTGATCGACGACGGGCTGACGGCGGTCACCTTGCCCCGGTCCAGCTCGAGGGTTACCCACCGGCCGCGCATCTTGACCTCGAAGGTGGCGTAGTCGGCGCGCCCGAGGAGGGTCCGGCGAGCCTTGGGGTGGGCTGCTCTGGCGTGGGCTGCCGGCGCGGCGGGCTTCGGTGGAGGGGTGGAGCCGGTCGAGGTGGCGGCGTAGGCGGTGCCGCCGGCTCCGACGGCGGCCGCCAGGCCGAGGGCTGCAAGCATGTGGGGTAGTGCCATGTGCCCATGATGGGACGACGTTGTCAGGAGCTGGCCGCGAAGATGTGAGGACTCTGTGATGGACGCGTCCCTCTTCGGCCTCTCCCAGACCCAGGCGCTGGTCGTCCTGTTCGTCATCGCCCCGTTCGCGGTGGCCGCCGTTGTCGTGCCGCTGGTCGCGTGGCGCCACTCGGGCGGGCCCCCACCGCTGCGAACATCGGAAATCCTCGCCCGGGGCGACCCGGGGCGGGCCGAGGTGGTGTCCGTGCGCAACGTCGGGAACCTGCTCGACGCCCGCCCCATGGTCCGCTTCGTCCTGCGGGTGACGTCGGATCCGGAGCCTTTCGAGCTGGAGGTGGTCCAGTCGCTTCCCCGGACGGCGGTGCGCGGCTTCAGGCCGGGCGACGTCGTCGACGTGCGCCTCACGCCCGACCGCCGAGCCGGCGCCGTCGTGTGGTCGGTCGAGCAGTACTGACGCCCTGTCCGCAAGCGCCTCGCCGAGGCGGGGCGGGGCGGCTCGCGGCGAGGCGCTACGGTCGCCGGGGAAGGGGGGCTGGGCGGCCGAGGAGGTAGCCCTGCCCGAAGGAGACGCCCAGGTCCTCGAGGACGGCCCGTTCGGGCTCCCTTTCTATCCCCTCGGCTATCAGCTCGGTCCCGGTGTGGCGGCAGAACGCCACCAGGCCGGCGACCATCGCCTGGCGGGTGTCGTCGGTGTCGAGCTCCGCTATCCAGCTGCGGTCCAGCTTGAGGAAGTGTGGCCGCAGGTCCACGACCCTGCGCAGCGAGGAGTACCCCGAGCCGGTGTCGTCCACCGACAACTTCACCCTCTCCCCCAAGACGCCGACGGCGCTCAGGATGGCGGAGTTGTCGTCGACCCGCTCGTTCTCCGTCAGCTCGATGACCACCTCGACCGCAGCGCCGCCGACGAGCTCGGCGACCCGCTCAGCGTTGCCGACCAGCACAGACGGGGACAGGTTGACGCTCAACCAGCGTCCGAACACACCTCCCGCACTTTCGGTCAACGCTGATGACAGGAGAGCGAGCTCGCATTCGGGGCGTAGGCTCGCCCTCTCCGCTTCGGCCAGGAATTCGAGGATCGGCCGGCCGTCGGCCAGCCGGGTGAGCGCCTCGTAGCCGACGACCTCCCCGGCAGTGAGGTCCACGATCGGCTGGAAGACCGACCGGAAGCCTCCGGACTCGAGCAGCTGCCTGACCGCCCCTCGGTTCTCGCCGCTGCGGCGGTTCTCCTCCAAGGCGGGGCCGAGACGGCTGGCGGCCGCCGACGCGTAGTCCATCACCGCGGCGAGCATCTCGTCGACGTCCGCCCCGTCGAGCTCTACGGCGAGCACGCCGAGGGTCGCCCCGGCGTGGTGCAGCGGGGCGCAAACGGCGCCTCGGTGGACCCACGGGCCGCCCTCCCCCCGCAGGCGCAGCGCCACTGCCGGCTCGGCCTCCAGGGGCCAGTCCGCTCCGGTCCCGGCCAACAGCGACAGGCTCGAGCCGTCCCAGGCGTACACGGCGGCGGCGGCGCCGGCGTGCGACCCGGAGATCCTCTCGCAGATCACCTGCGCGGTGAGCTCGGGCATCTCGTCGCTGGCGACCGCCGCCAGCTCGGCGACCGTCGACGCCCGGCGCGCCAGGCGGGAGGCGGCCGCCGCCCACCCCCGGGCGATCCGCAGCTGCGCGTGGACCCGCGCGACGACCTCGTCGAAGGGGAGCGGCTTGAGCATGAAGTCGGTGGCCCCCGTCCGCAGCGCCTCCAGGCGGGTCGCCAGCTCGTCGTCGGCCGAGAAGAACAGCACCGGCACCAGCCTGTGCGCCGGCATGTCCCTCAGCCGGCGGGTCAGCTCCAGGCCGGTCATGCCCGGCATCGACTGGTCCACGACTATCGCATCGACCGACTGCCTCTGCAGGACCTCGAGCGCCTCCGAGCCTCCGGAAGCCTCGGCGGTGGCGAGCCCCGAGCCGGCGAGGACACCCGCCAGCGCCGACCGGAGCGCCGGGTCGTCGTCCACGAGGAGCACCAACGGTTCTCGTTCCGGCATCCATCACCTCGCGGTGCCCTGGCCCGGCCGGCGAGCGACGACGCCGGGCGGGCGCGACCCGGTCCAGAGCCCAACATATGCCGGCCCTCCCCAGAGGTGGAGTGTTTGCGCGTTTTTCGGCTCGAGACAGGCCCCTCGCCGGGTTCTCAGCCGTCGGGGTCGGGCCGGCGGCGCCGCT
>DATGKR010000002.1:0-4079 GCA_035294565.1 Acidimicrobiales bacterium
TCTCTACTCCCAGCAGCGCAACCCGGTCCGCGAGGTGTTCAACCGCAAGCACAACCGCTACCACCCCAACCCGTCCGACCCGGGGTCTCGGGTGTTCCCCTACGCGCTCACCACCTACCGCCTCACCGAGCACCACACGGCCGGCGGGATGAGCCGCTGGGTGCCGTACCTCTCGGAGCTGCAGCCGGAGATGTTCTGCGAGGTGTCCCCTCAGCTGGCAGCCGAGAGGGGGCTGGAGCACATGGGCTGGGCCACGATCGTCACCGCGCGCAACGTGATCGAGGCGAGGGTCCTGGTGACCGAGCGGATCCCGCCTTTGACCGTCAACGGCCAGGTGATCCACCAGATCGGGCTCCCCTACCACTGGGGGCCCAACGGATACTCGACCGGGGACGCGGCGAACGAGCTGGCTTCGCTGTCGCTCGACCCGAACGTGCACATCCAGGAGGTGAAGGCGTTCACCGGCGACATCCGTCCCGGCCGCCGGCCGAGGGGGGCCGACCGGGCCGCCCTGGTGGACGAGTACATCAGAAGGGCCGGCATAGACGGGAACACTGGTTGGGAGGTGCGCGGTGGCCGTTGACATCCTGGGCCGGCTGCTCGAGGAGGGAGACCCGGCGACGGCGAGCGGGCACCGGGGCACCCAGCCGCGAATGGGGTTCTTCACCGACACGTCTGTCTGCATCGGCTGCAAGGCCTGCGAGGTGGCCTGCAAGGAGTGGAACCACGTCCCCGAGGACGGTCTCCAGTTCACTGGCATGTCCTATGACAACAGCGGTGGATTGGGCGCCGACACCTGGCGCCACGTCGCCTTCATCGAGCAGCGGACGGCGGGGACTACCGGCTCCGCGGGGGGAACCGGCGGAGTTCGCTGGCTGATGGCCTCCGACGTGTGCAAGCACTGCACCCACGCGGCGTGCCTGGACGTGTGCCCGACGGGGTCGTTGTTCCGCACCGAGTTCGGCACGGTCGTCGTCCAGGAGGACATCTGCAACGGCTGCGGCTACTGCATTTCAGCGTGCCCCTACGGGGTTATCGACCAGCGCAGGGGCGACGGCCGGGCGTGGAAGTGCACCCTCTGCTACGACCGGCTGGGGGCGGGCGCGGAGCCGGCGTGCGCCAAGGCGTGCCCCACCGAGTCGATCCAGTTCGGTCCCCTCGACGAGCTGCGTGAGCGGGCCCGGGGGCGTCTCGCCCAGCTCCAAGAGGCGGGGGTGGCCGGGGCGCGGCTCTACGGGGAGGACCCCGGCGACGGGGTGGGCGGCGACGGGGCGTTCTTCTTGCTGCTCGACGAGCCGGAGGTCTACGGCCTTCCACCCGACCCCGTCGTCACCACCCGGGACCTGCCGTCCATGTACCGCCGCGCCGCTGCGGCTGCGGGGATACTGGCGTCTGCGGTGGCTGTGGTCTTCGCCGGGGTGCGCCGGTGAGACCGCGCGGCGGGGAGCAGCCGGTCGTCGGCGAAGCCACGTTCCGCTCCTACTACGGCCAGCCGATCCTCAACAGACCGGTCTGGGCTGCGCCGGACATCCCCGGCTACCTGTTCCTCGGCGGGCTGGCCGGGGCCAGCTCGGTGGTCGCCGCGGCCGCCGCGGCGAGCGGGCGGCGGTCGCTGGCCCGCGCTTCGAAGCTGTCGAGCACCGCTGCGATCGGCCTGTCCGGCGCGGCGCTCGTCCACGACCTGGGGCGCCCGGCCCGCTTCTACAACATGCTGCGTGTGTTCAAGCCGACCTCGCCGATGAGCGTCGGCTCGTGGCTTCTCGCCGGCTTCGCCCCCATGTCGGCGGCGGCGAGCGTGGCTGCGCTGACCGGGCGGTTCCGCCTGGCCGGCGCGGCGGGGACCGTTGGGGCTGCCGCGCTGGGGCCGCTGGTCGCCACCTACACGGCGGCGCTGGTCTCCGACACGGCGGTACCGGCCTGGCACGAAGGCCACCGGGAGATGCCTTTCGTCTTCGCCGCCTCCGCCCTCGCCTCGGCCGCGGGCATGGGGCTCGCCGCCGCGCCCCACAGCGAGACCGCCCCGCTGAGAGTCCTCGGCGCGGCGGCCGGCGCGGCGGAGCTGGGCCTCATCGAGGCGATGAAGCGGGGGATGCCCGACGTGAAGGGTGCTTTCGAGGCGGGCAGGGCGCGCCGCTACGAGTGGGGGGCGCGGGTGGGCACGGCGGCCGGTGTTGTCGCGGCCGTCACGCTGGGCCGCCGGGGCAGGTTCGGCGCGGCGCTCTCCGGCGCGTGCCTGCTCGCCGGTTCGGCCCTCACCCGCTTCGCCGTCTTCGAAGCGGGGATCGCCTCGGCCGAGGATCCCCGCTACACGGTGGTGCCGCAGCGCCGTCGGCTCTCCGAGGGCGCCAGGACCTGAGCTACCCCTTGGCGAGGGAGGCGAGGAGCCCGCGCGTCCTGCGCCTCGAGCCCGAGCGGTCGGCGCCGACCGGGAACGGGGCCGCCCACACGTCTGTCGCCCCCGCCTCGAAAAGCTGCTCCACCTGCCTGGTAACGGCCTTCTCGTCGCCGACGATCACCGCCTCGGCGGGGCTGGAGATGCCCCCGTGGGCGAGGATCCGCTGGTAGTTGGGGAGGGTCCCGTAGATGGCGAACTCCTCGGCCGCCGCCGAGCGGGCCTCGTCGACGTCGTCGTGGACGGCGACTGGAAGACCGGCGACGACGCGCGGCGCCGGCCTTCCGGCGCGCTCCGCCGCGGCGCGTATCCGGGGCGCCACGTGCGTCTCGACCGCCCGCGCGTTGGCCATCCAGAGGATCGTCCCGTTGGCGAGCTCCCCCGCGACGCGCAAAAGACGTGGTCCGAGAGCGGCGAGAAGCACCGGGAGCTCCCCGCCGAGCAACCCGGCCACCTTTGACAAATAATCCTCGGTGAAGCTGCCGACCCCCTCGTAGGAGAAGCCCTGGCTCTCCACGACGACCTGGTGGGAGGGGCCGATGCCGAGCGTCACCGGTCGGCCGACAGCAGAGGCGACCGCCCGGATCCTGGCGACCTGCAAGCTGGGATGGCACGTGTAGATCTGCAGCACCGAGGTGCCCAGCTCGATCCGGGTGGTGGCCCGTCCCGCGAAGGCCATCTGCACCAGCGGGTCGCCGGCGACAGCCCCGGGGTACCACAGGCTGGTAAACCCTGCGTCCTCCGCTTCTTTGGCCTGCTCGATGGCCCGTTCGACGCTCTGGGCGCCGGCGCTTATGCCTATCCTCACGTCCCCGACACTACCGTTCAGCGGCCGACGAACTTCGGCTGGCGCTTCTCCAGGAAGGAGCGCACCCCTTCGCGGTGGTCCTCGGTCGCGAAGAGGCGGGCGAGGGTTTCGCTCACCCAGCGGCCGAGGGACGCCCAGTCGGGGTCGAGGGCGATCCTCATCCCCTGCTTGATCGCCTGAACCGCCAGCGGAGGGTTCGCCGCGATCCGCTCGGCGAGGGCGCGGGCCTCGGCGAGGAGGGATTCGTGGTCGACGACGCGCCCCACCAGGCCGATGCGCAGAGCCTCGTCGGCGTCGATCAGATCGCCGGTCATCAGCAGCTCCGCCGCCTTCTCCCGGCCGACGAGCTGGGCGAGGCGGGCCAGGCCGGCGGGGTCGCTCACCAGCCCGCGCCGGACGAACAGCTCACCGAAACGGGCTTTCTTCGACGCCACACGGAAATCGGCCATGAGAGCGAGCTCCATGCCCCAGCCGACGGCGGCACCGTTGACGGCGGCGATCACCGGGACGTTCGTGTAGAGCAGGGCGTCCGCCGCCGGCGTGAGGCGCGGCGTCTGCGGGGGGCGTTCCCTCTGCTCGCCCGACCCCATGATCGCCCGCACGTCGTCGCCGGAACAGAACGCAGGGTCGGCGCCGGTGACGATGAGGACCCGCGCCTTTGTTTCCAGCACGGCTCTCTCCAGCTCGGCGAAGGTCTGGTGGCGCAGCGCGTTGCGGACCTCGGGCCGGTCGAGGGTGATCGTCGCGACATCGCCGGCGACCTCGACGCGGATGTCCTCGTAGCTCGGAGCCATCGGGAGGTCATGCTACGGCCGCTCGGGTGCGGGTGGCTCGGATGGGGGTGGCTCGGATGCGGTGCGGGGCGGCCAGGGCGCGGGG
>DATGKR010000003.1:0-13986 GCA_035294565.1 Acidimicrobiales bacterium
CGTGCACAGGGCCCTGTGGAGGAAGGCGATCGAGCCAGCCTTGGCAGCGTCGTTCACCCATCTTCATCAGCACACCGAGTTCTCGATGCTCGACGGGGCGGCCCGGGTGCCCGACGTGATCGCCCGGGCCGTCTCCGACGGCCAGCCTGCGATCGGGATCACCGACCACGGGAACATGTACGGGGTTCTCGACTTCTACAAGGCGGCGCGCGAGGCGGGCATAAAGCCGATCATCGGAACCGAGGCCTACATGGCCGGCGAGTCGCGCTTCGAGCGCCCGGTTCGCAGGGGCCGGGTGGACGACACCGGAGGGGACGTCGAAGGCGGGGAGAAGCTCTACTACCACCTGACCCTGCTGGCCGAGAACGACCGGGGTTACAAGAACCTGATGAAGTTGTCCTCCGCCGCCTACCTGGAGGGCTACTTCTACAAGCCTCGCTGCGACTGGGAGCTCCTCGAGCGCCACCACGAAGGGATCATCGCCACGACCGGCTGCCTGGGCGGGGTGGTCCTCCAGGCTCTCCTGCGCGGCGACTTCGAGCGGGCGACGGCGCTCGCCGGGCGGCTGCAGGACATCTTCGGGCGCGACTCGCTGTTCGTCGAGCTCCAGGACCACGGGCTCGCGGAGCAGCACAAGACCAACCCCGAGCTGCTCCGCCTCGCCCGGCGCATCGGCGCCCCGCTTTTGGCGACCAACGACAGCCACTACGTGAGGCGCGAAGACGCCGAAGCGCACGACGCCCTGCTGTGCGTGCAGACCGGTTCGGTCAAGGACGACCCCAAGCGGTTCCGCTTCCACGGCGACGAGCACTACCTGAAGACCGCCGCCGAGATGCGCCAGCTCTTCAGCGACTGGCCGGAGGCGTGCGACAACACCCTCTGGGTGGCTGAGAGGGCCGATGTGACCATCGAGTTCGGCAAGCCGAAGCTGCCCTCCTTCCCCCGCCCCGACGGTTTCCCCGACGCCGACTCCTACCTGCGCCACCTGGCGCTGGAAGGCGCCGCCGAGCGCTACGGGGCGCCGCTTCCCGCCGAGGTCGCCGAGCGGCTCGACTACGAGCTCGGCGTCATATCCAGCATGGGCTTCTCCGACTACTTCCTCGTCGTGTGGGACCTCATCCGACATGCGCGCCAGAGCGGCATCCGGGTCGGGCCGGGCAGGGGCAGCGCGGCCGGTTGCTGCGTCGCCTACTGCCTGCAGATCGTCGACTTGGACCCCATCCGCTACGACCTGCTCTTCGAGAGGTTCCTGAACCCCGGCCGCAAGCAGATGCCCGACATCGACATGGACTTCGACGAGCGGTACCGCTCGGAGATGATCCGCTACGCGGCCGAACGCTACGGATGGGACCGGGTGGCGCAGATCGTGACTTTTTCCACGATCAAGGCCCGGGCCGCAGTGCGCGACGCGGCGAGGGTGCTCGGATACCCCTACGGCCTGGGCGACCGCATCGCCAAGCTCATGCCTCCCCTGGTCATGGGTCGCGACACGCCTCTTTGGGCCTGCTTCGAGAAGCACCCCAGGTACGAGGACGGCTACAAGCAGGCGGCGGAGCTTCGCCTGCTCGCCGAGACCGACCCCGACGCCAAGAAAGTGATCGACGTCGCCTTGGGGCTGGAAGGAATGCGCCGCCAGGATGGCATCCACGCCGCAGCGGTGGTGATCTCCGGCGATCCGCTCACCGACCACCTGCCCATCCAGCGCAAACCCGAGCCTGGCGGCAGGCCCGAGGACGCGCCGATAGTCACCCAGTACGAGATGCACGGCGTCGAGGAGCTGGGGCTGCTCAAGATGGACTTCCTCGGGTTGCGGAACCTGTCGGTCATCGAACGGACCTTGGATCTCGTCGAGGAGGCCACCGGCGACCGCCCTGACATCGACCGGATCCCCCTCGACGACCCCGCCGTGTACGAGATGCTGCAGAAGGGCGACTCGATAGGCGTCTTCCAGCTGGAGGGCGGCCCGATGCGCGCCCTGATGAGGGCCCTCGCCCCCGACTGCTTCGACGACATCGCAGCCCTCAACGCTTTGTACCGACCAGGGCCGATGGCGGCGAACATGCACTACGACTACGCCGACCGCAAGAACGGCCGCCAGGCGGTCAGCTACCCCCACCCCGACCTGGAGGAGGTGCTTCGCGACACCTACGGCCTCATGATCTTCCAGGAGTCGATGATGAGGGTGGCGCAGAAGGTCGCCGGCTACACCCTCGAGGAGGCCGACAACCTCCGCAAGGCTGCGGGCAAGAAGATCCGCGAGGTGATGGCGAAGGAGAGGCGCAAGTTCGTGGCCGGCTGCGAGCGGACCGGGTACGGGGCGGAGCTCGGCGAGAAGCTCTTCGACATCATCGAGCCCTTCGCCGACTACGCCTTCAACAAGTCGCACGCCTACGGTTACGCGCTCGTCGGTTACCAGACCGCCTGGCTCAAGGCCCGCCACCCCGCCCAGTACCTCGCCGCCCTGCTCACCAGCGTCAAGGACGACAAGGACAAGACCGCCGTCTACCTGGCCGAGTGCCGGGCGCGAGGCATCGAGGTTCTCGTCCCCGACATCAACGTTTCGGCTTCCGACTTCACCGCCGTCCGCTCCGAGGACGGCCGGTGGGTGATCCCCTTCGGCCTGTCCGCCATCCGCAACGTCGGGGAGGGGCTCGTCGAGAAGGTGATAGCCGAGCGGAACGCCAACGGCCCCTTCGCCGACTTCGCCGAGTTCTGCGCACGGGTCGACCCGATGGTGCTGAACAAGCGGACCGTCGAGTCGCTGATCAAAGCAGGCGCCTTCGACCGCCTCGGCCATCCCCGCCAGGGGCTCTGCCTGGTGTTCGAGCAGATCGTCGACCGTACCCTCGCGCGCCGCCGGGAAGCCGATCAGGGGGTCATGTCCCTCTTCGGTGACCTGGCAGGGGGGCCGGCCGTGTTCGACGACACGCGGGTGGCGATCCCCGACCAGGAGTTCGACAAGACGGCCCGTCTTCGCTTCGAGAAGGAGATGCTGGGCCTCTACCTGTCCGACCACCCTTTGAAGGGGCTGGAGCCGGCGTTGTCACGCCACACCGAGGGGACCATCGCCGAGCTGCGCGACTCCGGCCGCGACGGCGAGGCGCGCTGGGTCGGGGGAGTGGTCACCGCTCTGGTCCGCAAGTACACAAAACGCGGGGACCTCATGGCTACCTTCACCCTGGAGGACCTCGAGTCGGCGGTGGAGGTGTGGGTCTTCCCGAAGACCATGTCCGAGGTGGGCCACCTGCTCGAGGACGACGCCGTCGTGTGCGTGCGGGGCCGGCTGGACCTCAAGGAGGAGCAGGCGAAGCTGATCTGCCTCGAGGTCAGGCGCCCAGAGCTGTCCGCCGGCGGCTCGGAGCCGCTCAGGGTGCACCTGCCGCTCCACGCCTTGACCGACGACCGGGTCGCCGCCTTGAAGAGGGTGCTCAGCGAGCACCCGGGACCGGTGCCCGTCCTGCTTCACGTAGGGGCCAAGTGCATCCGCCTCGCCCCCGAGTTCGCCGTCGACACGACCCGCGGCCTCCTCGGGGAGCTGAGGGCGCTGCTCGGGCCGTCCTGCCTGCGTCCGGCATGAGCCCCCGGCGTCCCCCCGGGGCGGACCCCGACGGCGGCGGCCTCCCCGGGCAGAGCGGCCCGGCGCCCCGGCGGGTTGGAGCAAGCCAGCCTGAACGGCGTAAACTGCCTGGTCAGAACCATGTAGAGGAGAGTTAGCGCGTCATGACGCTGGAAGTCGAAACCAAGGACTGCACCGCCCTTTCCGACGCCGAGGTGGCCGAGATGGCCGACATGGTCACCGACGGGCCGGCCGGCTTCGACATTGGCCTGCTGTCCAAGCAGCCCGAGGCGTGGGTGTTGACCACCCAGGTACGCGACGCCGGGAAGCTCGCCGGGTTCTCCTTCAGCACCTTGGAGCGCATCGGCGGGACCCCGTGCCTGCTTTGGGGGCTGGCGTCGGTGAAGCGCACCTCCAAGCGCGACCAGGTGCTCAAGGCGCTGATCGCGGCGCAGTTCCGCCGGGCTGTTCTCGCCTTCCCCGACGAGGACGTGCTGATCGGGACCAGGGTCGCCGAGCCGGGCGCCTTCGCCGCCCTCAAGGGGCTCGAGGAGGTCTGCCCCCGCCCAGGCCACAAGCCGACAGGAGAGGAGCGCGCCTGGGCCCGCCGGCTCGCCAAGCGCTTCGGGGCTGAGGGGCGCATAGACGACCGGTCCTTCGTCGTGACCGGCGACGGCAACGTGCCCGGCGTGTTCGACTTCTCGCCCGCCAAGACCGATTCCGGGGACCCCGATGTGGCCGCCTTCTTCGAGCCTCTCGACTCCGAGCGCCACGACGTGCTCATAGCCTTCGGCTGGGCGATGGCCGAGGAGCTCGCAGCCAAGTACGCCCCGTAAAGGCGGCGCCCCACAGGTCAGGGGCGGCGCAGCACCGACTCCACCACCTTGTGGCAGCGCCCGTCGATCGGCGGGGTCAGCGACACGACCAGCCTCGCCCCGCCGCCGGCGGACGTGCGCTGGCGGCCCGTGCGGTCCATCCACCCGGCCAGCGCCCGGTCCAGGCAGGGAAGCTCACGGCGGTGACCCTGCCATTCGAACTGGCAGGCGAGGTAGGCGCCCTGCCGGCGCAGCACAATGTCGCCGGCCGGCTCGACGAGGGCGATCGAGGGGTGGTCGGGGGTTCGCTGCCAGAACGGTATGGCGGTCGCGGTGATGCCCAACAACGGCTGGCCCCGCGGGTGCACCAGGGGCCGAAGCAGCCGCTCGCAGCGCCGGCCGCCCAGACGGTCCACGGGGGTCGGGGGACCCGACAATGCCACCGCCTCCGGCTGCGCGGGGTCGGGCACCGTTTCGACGTCGTCGCCGACGGTGGCCTCCACCACGTCGTAGGGGCGAATCCGCTCCTCGGCGGGTCGGGGAGACCAGGTGCGCAGCAGCCCGCCGGACGCCAGGTCCACGCCGGCGCAGTGGGTGTCGGCGGCGGCTACGACGAGAAGCTGGAGGGTGGTCCCCGCGTCGATCGTTACCCGGGGTTGGTCCTTTACGAGCACGGCCACGGAACCTCATGATTGCCGATGGGCGGGTGGCTAAGGGTGGATGCTGCCCAGTTGAGCCGCCAGGCCGGAGGCGTCCGACACGGGCGAGCGGCAAGCATAGTTCTCGCAGACGTGGGCCACGCCACCCGGCGGCGCCTCGCCCCTCCCCTCCCAAAGCGGCGAGGGGAACGGTTCCCCCCAAGCGAGGACGGCCCGCGGCAGGTAGTGCCGGGCGGCGACGGCGACCAGGTCGGGGCGGTCACCGGCAACCACCACCTCGGCCAGGCCCGTCGCCGCCAGGTGGGCGGCTGCGACGAGCCCGGTGAACGCGAGCGGCGCTGCGGTCATTGCCGGGGTCAGCGACTCGACGACCCTCGTCGCCCGCTCGGTGTAGCCCGTGTCCCCGGTGAGCGCCCCCAGCCTGAGGAGGGCGGCGGCGGCCACCGAGTTGGTCGAGGGCAGCGCCCCGTCCTGGGTGTCGACCGGCGAGGCGATCAGCGCCTCGGCGTCGCCGGCGGTCGTGTTGAACGCCTCGCCGGTCCAGAACGAGCCGATCAGCGCCTCGGCCGCGTCGAGCGCCTCGTCCAGCCAGCGCCGCCGGCCGGTCGCCTCGTAGAGCCGGGTGAACGCCTCGACGAGCCAGGCGTGATCCGCCCCGTAGGCGAGGTGGCGCGCCGAGCCGGACTGCCAGCTCCTCAACCACCGCCCGTCGGGGCGGCGAAGCGACGACAACAGGAAAGACGCCGTCTCCTCGGCCGCCGACACCCACGTCGGGATCCCCATCGCGGCTCCGGCCTCGGCGAGAGCGGCGACAGCCATCGCGTTCCACTCGGTCAGCACCTTGTCGTCGAGGCCGGGGCGCACCCTCGACTCCCTCCGGGCGAACAGGGCGGCGCGGCCCTCCTCGACCTCGGGCGGCCGGATCAGCTCTCCCCGCACCGGGCGGAACAGGATGTTCCGGCCCTCCCAGTTGCCCGAGCCGGTCACCCCGTACCACTCGGCCGTCTCGGCACCCCCCACCTCGAGCACCTCCGAGAGGTCCCACACGTAGAACTTTCCCTCCACCCCCTCGCTGTCGGCGTCCTCGGCGGAGGCGAACCCGCCGCCGGGCAGGCGCATCGGCGGCCGCAGCAGGTAGCCGAGGGTCTCCTCCACCACCTGCTTCCAGCGGGGGGCGCCCGTGGCCTGCCAGCCGTGGAGGTAGGCGCGCGCCAGCAGGGCGTTGTCGTAGAGCATCTTCTCGAAGTGCGGGACGAGCCACCGCCGGTCGGTCGAATACCGGGCGAAACCACCGCCGAGGTGGTCGTAGATGCCCCCGGAGGCCATGGCGTCGAGCGTGGTCGTGAAGGCGCCCATGAGGTCCTCCCGCCCGCTGTGCGCGGCGGCCAGCAGGAGGCATTCCAAAAGCGGCGGCTGGGGGAACTTCGGGGCCCTTCCGAAACCTCCCCATTCTGGGTCGTGGCGGGCGAGCAGGGCGCTGGCGGCCGACCCCAGCAGCCCCTCTGCGGGTCCGGCAGGCGGCGTCCCGGGGGGCCGGGGCAGAGCGGTGCCGGCCCGCACCATCTCGGCCAGGTGCCCGGCGGCGTCCTCCAGCTCGGCGCGGCGGTCACGCCAGAGCTCCGCCACCCGCCCGAGCAGCTCGAGGAACTGGCCCTTCGGGTAGTAGGTGCCGCCGTGGAACGGCCTGCCGTCCGGCGTCAGGAAGACCGTCATCGGCCATCCGCCGCCTCCGGTGACCGCCTGAACCGCTTCCATGTACACGGCGTCGACGTCGGGGCGCTCCTCCCGGTCGACCTTCACGTTGACAAAGGACGAGTTCATCGTTGCTGCCACCTCGTCGTCCTCGAAGGACTCGTGCGCCATAACGTGGCACCAGTGGCATGCCGAGTAGCCGACGCTCAACAGGATCGGGACGTCGCGCTGCCTGGCCGCGGCGAACGCCTCCTCTCCCCAGGGGTACCAATCCACCGGGTTGCCGGCGTGCTGGCGCAGGTAGGGGCTCGTCTCCCCGGCCAGGCGGTTGGTGGTCGTCACCCCTCCACGGTAGCGACCAGACAGCTTCTCAGGCCGGGGCGGCGCCCAGGTGTTCGAGAACCAGAGGCGCCACCCGGTCCGCGCGGGTCTCGGGCAGCCAGTGGGAGGCCCCGCCGAGCACCTCGAAGCGGTACGGGCCCCGCACGTGGCCGGCGGTCGCCTCCGCAGCCGCCCGGCCCAGATAGCGGTCCCGGGTGCCCCACACGTAGAGGACCGGGACGCCGACGTCGGGGGTGGGGTCGCGCAGGCCGAACGGCATTGCCCGGTACCAGTTGAGGGGGCCGGTCAGGGCCCCGCGCTGCGAGAAGCGTTCGGCGTAGCGGCGGGCGCTCGACGCGTCCAGGCCGTCTTTTTCCAGAGCGGAAGCCCCGCCGGCGACGATCAGAAGCTCCGGGAGCGCCGGCAGCTGGAACAGCAGCATGTACCAGGACCGCAGCAGCTGCCCGCGGAGGAGCGCCTCGCGGAAGGCGGCGGGATGGGGGGTGGAAAGGGCGGTGAGCGACCGCACCCGGTCCGGGCGGCGGGCGGCGAGATCCCACGCCACGGCCGCCCCCCAGTCGTGGCCGAGCAGGTCGAAGCGGTCGGCGCCGGCCGCGTCGGCGAGGGCCAGCACGTCGGCGCCCAGGCGGTCGAGGGTGTAGGACCTGCGGCCCGCCGGGCGGGCGCGGGGGGAGTATCCCCGCTGGTCGGGGGCCAGGACCCGGAACCCGCCGGCGGCTAGATCGGCGGAGATCCCGTCCCAGCAGCGGCGGTCCTCGGGGAACCCGTGCAGGGCGATGACGACTCGGCCGTCGGGCGGCCCCGTGTCGGTGACGTCGAAGGCGAGGCCGTCGTGGCTGTAGCGGTCAATCGTCGTAGACGATCACGCCCCTGATGTTCTTGCCGTCGCGCATGTCCTGGTAGCCCTGGTTGATGTCGCCCAGCTTGTAGCGCGTGGTGACCATGTTCTCCAGGTCGAGCTGGCCGAGGCGGTACAGGTGCAGCAGGTGGGGGATGTCGTAGTGGATGTTGGCCGAGCCGAATATCGTGCCGACCAGCTGTTTCTGCATGATCGCCAGGTCGCACAGGCTCATCGTCACGTCCGTCTCGTGCATCGGGTGCATGTTGGTCACCACGACCCGGCCGTTCTTGGCGGCGAGCGCCATGATCTGGGCCATCATCGACCCGCGCCCGACGCCGATGGCGCAGATGACCTTGTCGGCCATGCGTCCCAGGGTCTCCTCGCGGATCCCCTCGGTCGCCTCCTCGATCGACGCGTAGGTGTGGGTCGCGCCGAAGCGGGGAGCCATCTCCCGCTTGAACGGCACCGGGTCGACGGCGAAGATCCTCTCCGCCCCCGCCAGGCGGGCGCCCTGGACGGCCGCCGTGCCGATGCCGCCTATGCCGAGGATGGCGACGTTGTCGCCGGGGCGCACCCCTGCGGCGTACACCGAGGAGCCCCAGCCGGTGGTGACCCCGCAGCCGACGAGGCAGGCGAGGTCGAGCGGGATGTCCTTGGAGATCTTCACGCAGGACATCTGGTTGACGACCGTGTGCTTTCCGAACGTGCCCAGGCACACCATCACGTTCAGGTCCTGCCCCCTGGCGTGGTGGCGGCTCGTCCCGTCCATCTGGTAGCCCATGAGGAGGATCGCCCCGTTGTCGCAGAGGTTCGAGCGCCCCTGCGAGCACGAGGGGCACTTGCCGCAAGCGGGGATGAACCCGAAGACCACGTGGTCCCCCGGCTGCAGGCCGGTGACCCCCGGCCCCACCTCCTCGACGACCCCGGCGCCCTCGTGGCCGGCGATTATGGGGTAGAAGCCGCCGAGGTCCCCGGTGAGGATGTGCTCGTCGGAGTGGCAGAGGCCGGTGGCGGCCATGCGCACCAGCACCTCGCCCTCTTTCGGCGGGTCGAGCTCGATCGGCTCGACGGTCCACTCGGTCCTCGGCTCCCAGCAGATGGCTGCTTCGGTTTGCATGGCGCCCACACTAGAACGCGTTCCAGTGCCGTGCTCGTCCTCACCCGGCGCGCAGCTCCGATCTGCGCACCTTGCCGATCGACGTGCGGGGGAGGGAGTCGACCAGGACCAGCTGTCGGGGGGCAGCGAAGCGGGGCAGCTCGGCGCCGACGACGTCGCGCAGCTGCTCCAGCGAGGGCGGTTCCGAGGGGTCCGCCGGTACCACCCAAGCGGCCACCCGCTGGCCCCACTCGACGTCGGGCAGGCCGGCGACCGCCACCTCGGCGACCGCCGGGTGCGACCTGAGGGCGTCCTCCACCTGGCCGGGCCAGACGTTCTCCCCGCCCGTCACAATCATGTCATCTAATCTGCCATATACCTGCAGCCGTCCGGCGGGGTCGACCCGGCCGGCGTCCCCAGTGGCGAGCCACCCGCCGTCGTCGAGGGGGACGCTCCCGTCCCGGTAGCAGCGAAGCAGCATCGGGCCGCGCAGGAAGATCTCCTGGCGGTCTCGCACGTCGACCTCTACCCCGGGCAGGGGGACGCCGTCGTAGACCACGCCGCTGCCGGTCTCGGTCATGCCGTAGGTGGTGACAACGTTGTCCGCCAGCCCGGCCGGGGGGGCCGAGCCGCCCAGCACCACCGTGTGGAACCGGCGGGCGTCCACCCGGCGCAGCGCCGTCGGGACCAGCGACACGAAGACCTCGGGCCCGCTCGCCGCGGTGACCGCCCCGGCGTCGAAGCCGGGCAGAGCGGTGAGGGGTGTGCCGGTCAAAAGCGCCCGGGTGACGACCGACAGGCCCCCCACGTGACAGAGGGGGAGGCAGGCGAGCCAACGGTGGCGAAGGGGGTCCACGCCGAGCCGCCCGGTCGTCGCCAGCGCCGATGCCTCGACTGCTCGGCGGGTCAGGACCACCCCCTTCGGTGTTCCGGTCGTCCCGCTGGTCGGCATCACCAGGGCATCGCCGTCCTCGACCGGTCGGCCACCCTCGAGGGAAGTCCGGCCGCCGCGCCCCTCTACTTCGGAGGGGGCCATGGCTGCCATCACCCGTCGGCGTTGTCCTTCTGGCAGCCGCTGGTCGACGGGCAGCGCCGCGTCGCCGTCGTCCCAGATCCGCCGGAGGGCGTCGACGAAATCCGGTCCCCCGGGCAGGTCGATTGCGACGAGCTTCGCCACGCTGGCTAGTTTGCCGCAGCAGTGACCATCACCCGCAGCCCCTGGCTCGCCGGCGCCAGGCCCCGCACGCTGCCGGCGTCAGCCGTGCCCGTGCTGGTGGGAACCGCCGTCGCCCGCGCCGGCGGCCAGGTCGTCTGGTGGCGGGCGGTCGCCGCCCTCGTGGTGTCGGTTGCTCTCCAGGTCGGCACCAACTACGCCAACGACTACAGCGACGGCGTGCGCGGCACGGACGAGAGGCGGGTGGGGCCGATCCGCCTCGTGGCGTCAGGTCTGAAGAGCCCGAAGGCGGTGAAGCGGGCGGCGCTGCTCTCCTTCGGCGTCGCTGGAGCCGGCGGCCTGGCTCTCGCCGCGGCCGCCGGGTGGTGGCTGCTGGCCGTCGGCGCGGCCTGCATCGCCGCCGGATGGCTCTACACGGGCGGCCCGCGGCCCTACGGCTACAGCGGGCTCGGCGAGCTGTTCGTCTTCGTGTTCTTCGGGCTGGTGGCCACGGCGGGGACCGCCTACGTGCAGCTGGGACGCCTGCCGGCGCTCGCCGTTGTGGCCGCCGTACCCGTCGGGCTGTTCGCCGTCGCCCTGCTCGTGGTCAACAACCTGCGGGACATCCCCACAGACGAGCTCGCCGGCAAGCGCACGCTGGCGGTGCGGGTGGGGGCGGAGGCGACCCGGAAGCTGTACGCGGCCTGCGTTGTCGGGGCGTTCGGGTTGGCGGCCGGTGCCGCCGCGATCCGCCCGTGGGCGCCGCTGGCCCTGCTCGCCCTGCCGCTGGCGGCAGCGCCGGTCAGGCGGGTTCTTGCCGGGGCCCGGGGGCCGCAGCTGCTGCCCGTTCTCGGTGCCACGGGGCGTGCCCAGCTGGCTTTCGGGGTGCTGCTAGCGGTGGGCGTGTGGATCTAGGCGGGCGGGTTCAGGGTTGCTGCTAGGGGTGGGTGCCTGGGATCTAGGCGGGCGGGTGCCGGGCTGCAAGATAGGGGTGGGTGCCTGGGGTCTAGGCGGGCGGGTGCCGGGTTGCAAGTGCCGAGGTGTTGTTGCGGGGCGCTCTTGTGGCTGGATTGGGTGGTCGCCTCCTGTTGCGGGGAGTTCTTGTGGGGCATTTTGCGGTGTGGATTTCCCTAAGTGTCCACAGCGCTCGCTGTTTCGGGGGACCTCTGGACAGTTTGGTCAAAATATTTACCCTAAGTGTCCACTCCGGGCCCTCTCGGTTGGGAGGTGTGGACACTTCGGCCGAAGCGGCGCCCGGTTCCGAGCTGCCGGCGCCGCCGTCCGAGTTGCCGGTGCCGCCGTCCGAGCTGCCGGTGCCGCCTTCCGAGCTGCCGGCGCCCCCGTCCGAGCTGCCGGCGCCCCCGTCCGAGCTGCCGGTGCCGCCTTCCGAGCTGCCGGCCCCCCCGTCCGAGCTGCCGGCGCCCCATTTCAAGCCCGAAGCTCTCACGGCATCGGCGCCCCTCCACGCGCCTTTCGCGACACGTTCTCAGGGAATTGGACCAGCCGCTCCATGGTCGCCGAGCCACCCGAGCAGGATGTCGACGAACTCTTCGGGCTTCTCGAGGTGACAGGCGTGCCCGGCGCCGGCGATGACCCGCATCGTCGCGTTGTCCCCTATGGCGGTGGTCATCTGGGCGCCTATCTCGCAGTACTTGGTGTCGAGGGAGCCGGCGACCACGAGGACCGGCATCCGCAAAGAAGCAAGACGCGGCCACAGGGGCTCCTGGCTGCCCGTGCCTGCGTAGCGGAGACTCGCCGCCAGGCCGGCGGCTGTCCCGTCGAGTCGCGTCTCGAGCCCTGCCGCGGAGGAGGGAAGGGTGGCGAAGAGCGGTTGGGACAACCACCACCCCAGGAATCCTTCGAGCCCCATCTCCTCCACACGCGAGGCGAGCTTCAGGTCCTCCTCGCGTCGGGCGGACCGCAGCGCGGGGTCGGCGATCCCCGGGGTGGCGCTGACCAGCACGAGGCCCCGCACGATGCCAGGGTGGCGCAGGGCGACGTGGAGCGCGTAGCGGCCGCCCATCGAGTAACCGACCCAGATCGCCGGGCCGCCGGCATCGGCCAGGAGGTCGGCACCGTCACACAGGCCGGCGAGCACCGCGGCGGACCGGCCGTGGCCGGGGGCGTCGACGCTGAGCACCTCGTACGAGCGGGCGAGAGCCGAGGACACCGGCTCCCACGACCTCCCCGACTGGGTGAAGCCATGCACGAGCACGAGCCGCGGTCCGGCGCCAGAGATCGAACGGTGCAGCACCTGCCGAGCCTGCCGCAAAACGGCGTGCCGACGCCCGCCGGCGCCCCGCTCCCCCCGGTGACGCTCGTCCCCGCCGGCGCCCCGCTCCCGCCGGTGACGCTCGTCCCCGCCGGCTCCCCGCTCCCCCCGGCAACGCACCGGAGGGCACTGTGAACCCCTCGGACGTCCAGGCCTCGTTCTGCGCCTGCCTCGCCGACGAGTGGGCCAAGGCCGGGGTGACCGACGCCGTCGTCGCCCCCGGGTCCCGCTCGACGCCGCTGGTCGACGCTCTGGACCGGGTCATGCGCGTCCACGTCTTCCTCGACGAACGGGAGGCCGGCTTCGCCGCGCTGGGCATCGGCCTCGCCACCGGCCGACCCGCCGTGGTCGCGACAACCAGCGGCACCGCGGCCGTAGAGCTCCACCCCTCGGTGGTCGAGGCGGCCCAGGCGGGGGTCCCGCTGCTGGCCGTCACCGCCGACCGTCCCCCCGAGTTGCACCACGTCGGCGCCCCCCAGACGGTAGAGCAGCACGGGCTGTTCGCCGCCGCCGCCCGCTGGTCGTTCGACCCTGGCGTCGCGGAGGAAGGCTCGAAGGGCGCGTGGCGCTCGGTCGCCGCCCGCTGCGTGGCCGAGGCGTTGGCCGGCCCCGGACCGGTCCACCTCAACCTGCCGTTTCGCGAGCCGCTCACCGGCACGGCCGGGGCGCTGCCCGAGGGACGCCCCGGGCCCTGGCACGCCGCGGCGCCCCCCGCCCCCCCCGGCGGCGACCCCGTGACCGCCGAGATTCTCCAAGCCGACAGAGGACTGATCGTGGCGGGCGCCGGCGCCGGGGACCCCGGGGAGGTCCTGGGCCTCGCCCGCCGCCTCGGCTGGCCAGTGCTCGCCGACCCGCGGTCGGGGTGCCGCCTGCCTGACGCGCAGGTGGTCGCCGCCGCCGACGCCCTGCTGCGGGTGCCTGGCGTGGCCGCCTGGCGCCCCGACGTGGTGCTGCGCCTCGGGGCTCCGTGGGCGTCGAAGGCGGTGTCGGGGTGGCTGGCCGGCCTCGCCTGCCCCCAGGTCCTGTCGGACCCCGACGGGCGCTGGGCCGACCCGGAGCGCAGGGCGTCGCACGTGACGCGCGCCGGCGCCGGCGCGCTGGCGGCCACGGTGGTCGAGCGTCGACCGGGGGGCTGGCTGCACCGCTGGCAGCGCGCCGAGGAGGCGGCCCAGGCGGCCATGGGGTCTCTCTTGGACAAAGGGCGGCCCCTCGAGCTGTCCGAGCCCGCCGTCGCCCGGGCCTGCGCGGCGGGGACGCCGGCGGGGGGCGTCCTGTTCGCCTCGTCGTCAATGCCGGTGCGCGACGTCGAGTGGTACGGGGCTCCCCGTGGGGGTCTCACGGTCCTGTCCAACCGGGGCGCCAACGGGATAGACGGGGTGCTGTCCACCGCAGTCGGCGTTGCGCTCGGCGGCGACGCGCCCACCGTGGTCCTCCTCGGCGACCTGGCTTTCCTCTACGGTGCGGGGGGGCTCCTGTGGGCGGCGCGGCGGTCGGTTCGCCTCTCCGTCGTCGTCGTCGACAACGACGGCGGCGGCATCTTCTCCTTCCTCCCCCAGGCGA
>DATGKR010000004.1:0-14171 GCA_035294565.1 Acidimicrobiales bacterium
CCGCTCGAGCGTGCGTTCCGCATCGGAAACCCCCAGATCGGCCTGCTGGTCACGGTGACCACCCTCGTCGGCTGCGTCGCGACGCTGCCGTTCGGCAGCCTGAGCGACCGCTACAGCCGCACCCGCCAGCTGCAGATCGTCGTCGCCTTGTGGGCGGTGGCCACGGCGGTCAGCGCCTTCTCGGTGTCGTTCCCCATGCTCCTCGTCACCCGGCTCGCCCTTGGGGGGGTGATCGCCGCGGCGGGGCCGGCCATCGCCTCGCTGATGGGCGACCTCTTCCCGGGTGACGAGAGGGGCCGGCTGTACGGCTTCGTGCTCAGCGGGGAGCTCGTCGGGGCCGGGGTGGGCATCCTCGTCGCCGGCGGGCTTTCGGCGCTCACCAGCTGGAGGGTCGCCCTGGGAGTGCTCGCCGTGCCCGCCGCCATGCTGGCGTGGGCGATAAGGCGCTACCTCCCCGAACCGGCCCGCGGCGCGCAGGCCCACCTCGGCTGGCGCCTCGAAGCTGGGCTGGATGAGCCGTCGAACGTCGAACGGATGGTCGAGAAGGCGGGTGCCCGTCCTGACCCGGGCACCGTGATCGCCCGGGCGAGCGAGCTCGGCCTGTGGGACGCCGCCCGCTACGTGCTCAGGGTGCGGACCAACGTGGCGCTCATCGTGGCGTCGGGGTTCGGCTACTTCTTCCTCGCCGGCATGGAGACCTTCGCCGAGCTGTACCTGCGGGAGCGCTACGGGATCAGCCAGGCGTTGGCGAGCGCACTGTTCATCTTCGTAGCGGCGGGGGCCCTCGCCGGGGTGCTGGCCAGCGGGCACGCGGCCGACTCGCTCATCACCCGGGGCCGTCCCTCGGCGCGCGTCGCGGTCGCCGCCGTCGCCTACGGTGTCACGGCGCTGGTTTTCCTGCCGGGGGCGCTCAGTCCCACGCTGGCGGCGGCCGTCCCGATCCTGATGGTCGCTGCCGCGGCGCTCGGCGCCACCAACCCGCCGGCCAACGCCGCCCGCCTCGACATCATGCCCTCCCATCTGTGGGGGCGGGCCGAGGCGGTTCGCACCGTCTTCCAGCAGGCCCTGCAGGGGTTCGCGCCGGTGCTGTTCGGACTGATGTCCGTCGCTTTCGGGGCGCCGGCGGCGGGCTTCGGGGCCGGCGTCGACGCGGCTCACTCGCCGGCCAGCGCGGCGGGCGGCCACGGGCTGGAGATGGCGTTCATCGTGATGACCGCCCCGCTGCTCGTGTCGGGGGCTGTCCTGTGGGCGAGCCGGTCGTCCTACCTGCGCGACGTGGTCGCCGCCCGCAGGTCCGACGAGCTCGACGCGACGGAGAGCAGCGCGTAGGCGGCGCCGCCGACGACGATCCCCGCGGCCCAGCTGAAGTCAGAGCCGCCCAGGCGGTGCGACACCGGCCCGACGTAGGAGGGCACGTAGTAGAGGGCGTCGGTCCACATGAGGGCCGCGACCATTCCCAGCGCCTGTGCGGCGAGCGCCGGCCAGCCGAAGCCGGACCACCTCCTCCCTTCGAGGTCCTCGGCTGTGTAGGTGCGGCGGCGCAGGAGCCAGTCGGTGAGGACGATGCCGAACCAGGGCCCGAGCCAGACGACGATGTAGTCGAGGAAGCCCGACAGGTCGGCGTAGAAGTTGCCTTTGAAGACGACCAGCGCGGTGACCGCGCCCGCCACGACCGTGTCCACCACCACCGCGCCCCAGCGCCTGATGGGCACCCCGAGCGCCTGGAGGGTCACGCCCGACGAGTAGAGGTCGAGGCTGTTGATGGCGAACAGCTGGGGGAGGGCGAGGATGAGGAACGGCCAGAAGAACCACGAGGCGAAAGACGACGGGATGCCGGTCACGGCGGTCACCTTCGGGCTGACGACGAAGGCGGCGGCGCCGAGCAGCTCGAGGGCGATGGAGGGTATGGCTCCCCCGAGCGTGGCGGCGGCGAAGGTGCGCAGCTTGGGGGTGGAGCGGGGCAGGTAGCGGGAGTAGTCGTTGCCGTTCTCTGTCCAGCCGAGCCCGCCGGCGGACACGATGAGCACCAGACCGGTGGTCCACGTCTCCCAGGAGCCGTGCTGGTGGAGCTTCGCCAGGTCGACGTGGGGGGCGACCAGGGCGGCCATGATGGCGAACAGGATGATGAAGGGGAAGCTCAGCCAGCGCAGCACCTTGGTGATCGTCGCGTGGCCGAGGAAGGGGACCACGAACTGCACGCCGACGGCGGCGACGATCAGGACCGCTTTGAGCGTCGTGGTGGGGTGGACGCCCCCGCGGGCGAACAGCGCCAACGCGACGAGGACGACCAGGGCGATGCCCTCGATCTCGAAGCCGACCTGGGTCGCCCAGTTGAACAGCGACACGACCCGGTTGCCGTTGCGCCCGAAAGGAGCCCGGCTCACCATGAACGCCGTCGTCCCCGTCTCGGGGCCCTGCAGGCTGAGCAGGCCCAGCAGGCAGTAGAAGGCGTTGCCGACGAGGATCGCCGCGACGGCCTGCCAGAACGACAGCCCGAACGACACGACCAGGGCACCGTAGACGAGGAACTCGACGTTCCATATGCCCCCCGCCCACAGCCAGAACAGCCCGGTCGGGCGCAGGTAGCGTTCCGAGCCGGGGATGTGCTCGATCCCCCGCTGCTCCACCTTGAACGCCTCGGGGACGGCTTCCTCTGTCAGTTGACCAGACAAAAAGTGAGCTCCTTCGTGGAAACGGGGTGCGGTCAGTCGCCGTCGACGAGGCGGCCGAGACGGCCGGCGGCGTCTATGAACTCCTCGACCATCTCGAGCACGACCGCCCGGGCGGGGCGGACCCGGTCGAGGGATCCCACCACCTGGCCCACGAAGTAGGTGGCGAGGTCGCGCGCGCCCGAGCCGGGTTGGGCGGCCGCCTGGTGTATGCGCGCTTGGGCCCCCGCCACCAGCGCGGTCTGCAGCGGCATGCCGAGCGGCTCGGGCGTGTCCGGCCGCTCCCACTCGTCGGTCCAGGCGGTGCGGAGCATCCGCGCCGGCTTGCCGGTGAGCGACCGGGAGCGGACCGTGTCCGACGAGCGCGCCGCCAGGAACTTCTCCTTGACAACCGGCGGCGTCTCCGCCTCCTCGGTGGTGAGCCACACCGAGCCGCACCACACCCCTTCGGCGCCGAGCGCCATAGCGGCGGCTATCTGGCGCCCCCTGGCGATCCCCCCGGCGGCGAGGACCGGCACCGGGGCCACGGCGTCCACCACTTCGGGCACCAGCACCATGGTCGCCACCTCGCCGGTGTGGCCCCCCGCCTCCGTCCCCTGGGCGACGATCAGATCGACGCCGGCGGCGGCGTGTCGAAGGGCGTGGTCCTTGGTACCGGCGAGCGCGGCGACCACGACATCGCTGCGGTGGGCGCGCTCGACCAGGTCCGCCGGGGGTGGCCCGAGGGCGCTGGCAACCAGGCGTATGGGGTGGGAGAAGGCGACGTCGAGCAACGGCTCGTAGCCCCGGGGGCTGATGTTGAGTCCCCGCCCGGGCCGGCGACCCTCCCCGGAGGCGGCCGGCACCCCGTAGCGGGAGAGCATCTCGTCGAGGAACGCCCTGTGCTCCTCGGGGAGCAGCCTGCCGATCTGCTCGCCGTCGAGGCCGCCGGTCTCGGCTCCGACGTACTTGGGGGGCAGCAGCAGGTCCACCCCGAAGGGGCGCCCCCCGGAGTGCTCGGCTATCCAGGCGAGCTCGGTGTCGAGCAGCTCAGGGGTGTGGGCGACGGCGCCGAGCACGCCGAAGCCGCCGGCGGCCGAGACCGCCGCCACCACGTCACGGCAGTGGGAGAAGGCGACGATGGGGAACTCGACGCCGAGCAGCTCGGAGACCCTGGTCCGCATGCGAGCAGGCTAACTGCTGGCGGGCCGGCACCCCGGTTCTAGCCCGCCTTCTGGGGCGCTCTGGTGAGGCGGACCGGCACGTGCACGTACAGGTCGCGCCGCTCAAGCGTCGCGGCGGACGTGTCCTCCCTCGCCGGGAGGGAGTAGTGGACGGGCGCCCAGTGGTCCTCGAGCTGGCGCCGGGCGTTGTAGACCTGGTTGAACTTCCACAGCATCCGCACGAAGTTCGTCTGCCCGTGCAACAGGTGGCGGGCGGCGATGGCGAAGGTCTGGGCGAGCGCCGCGACGCCGAGATGCTTGCGGGCGAGGACCGACTGGGTCTTCACCAGCTCGGCGTAGAACCGGTCGAGTGGCAGGCGGGTCGGCAGGACGGCGTGTTGCACGTCGAACAGGCGGTAGTCGAGGGTGGTGAGCCGGCGCGACTCGGTGTTCCAGATCTCCGTGCCCGGGTAGGGGGTCTGCACGGTCAGGTGGACTATCTCCGGGACTTCCGTCGCCCAGCGGCGGACCCTCTCGAACTGGGCTTCGTCCCAGTCGGGGTCGGCGATGATGTTGATGGCTACGGTGACGCCCAGCCTGCGGGCCACTTCCAGTGCCTTGGCGTTGACGTCGGTGGTGCTGCGCTTGCGGAAGGCGCCGAGGCCCTCGTCGGTGAGGGACTCGATGCCGAGGAACATGTAGTTGAGCCCCAGGCGCTTCCAGTAGGCGAAGACCTCCTCGTTGCGCACCAGCACGTCGCAGCGCGTCTCGAGGTAGTACTCCTTGCGGATTCGCCGCCGCTCGAGCTGCCTGCCGATCTCGAAGCCGTGCTCCGCCTGGATGAACGCCACGTCGTCGACGAGGAACACCCCCGGCTCCTCTATCCGCGCCACGTCGTCGGCCGCCACCTCCGGGGAGACCTTGCGGTAGCTGCGCCCGTAGAACGTCCAGGCGCTGCAGAAGGAGCAGTCCCACGGGCAGCCGCGGGAGAACTCCACCGACGCGGCGGGGTCGAGGACCCCTATGAAGTAGCGGCGCCGGCGCCCCCCGATGTCCCGGGCGGGCAGGTTCTCGTCCAGGCTGTGGGTTTTCTGCGGCGCCGGGCCTTCCCCCGACGCCGTCACCACGCCGGGCACCTCCGAGGCGTCCCCGCCGGCGAGGGCCTCGACGAGCAGCGGGGCGACGTCCTCCCCCTCGCCGCGGACGACCGCGTCGATCGCCCCGCCCGCCTGGTCGAGCACCTGGCGGGCGATGAACGAGACGCTGTGGCCGCCGACGAAGACGGCGCAGTCGGGTCGGCGCGCCTTGGCGCTCTTGGCGAGGTCGATCACCTCGGGGACGTTCGCCAGGTAGTTGAGGCTGAAGCCGAGGGAATCGGGGTGGAACGATTCCATCTCCGCCCACATCTCGGCGTGGGTGTAGACCTGCAGGTCCACCATGCGCACCTGGTGGCCCGCCCGGCGCAGGGAGGTGGCCACCCGCTCGAGGCCGAGCGGTTCGAGCCGCAGGAAGAGCTCCGAGTGCATGAGGGCGCTCGGGTGTACCAGGAGTATCCTCATCGGCTCCCACCTACCCTGGAACCGGCCCGCCTATCGGCGGGCGACTGCCGACCTCGAGGCCAGCGTACCGGCTCGCAGGGCGCTCGGCCTCATGCCGCTGCCTGCGCTCAGCTGAGCCGCACGGCGGGCTTGCCCCGGCCGCCCGAGCCGGCGGAGCTGATGGTGCCGACGCTCCACCATCCGGCGCCGGCGAGGGTCGCCGCCGCGGCGGGCTCGACCGCGGCGAGCAGGCCGCCGGAGGTCTGCGGGTCGAGGGCGACCGCTTCGAGCGGGCCGCCGGCCGAGACGAGCCGGTCGGCGAGGTACGCCCGGTTGCGTTCCTCGCCGCCCGTTTTCACGCCCGCCTCGGCGAGGGCGGCGACGCCCGGGTAGAGGGGCAGCGCCCCGGTGTCGAACTCGACCTCCACGCCGGACCGCTCGGCGATCTCCCACCCGTGGCCGGCGAGGCCGAAGCCGGTCACGTCGGTCACCGCGTGCACGGACCCCTCCGGAAGCCCGGATAGGTCCCTGCAGGCGCCGAGGTTGAGCGTGCGCATGCCCTCGACCGCCGACCGCCGGACCTCCCCGTCTCCGCCGGCGAGGGCGATTCCCGTGCCGAGGGGCTTGGACAACACGAGGGTGTCGCCGGCCCGGGCGCCGCCTTTGGTCCACACCCGGCGGGGGTCGACGAGGCCTTGCACGGCCAGGCCGAAGATCGGCTCCGCCGAACGGATCGTGTGGCCACCCGCCACGGTGCCGCCGGCCTCGGCCACGGTGTCGGCCGCGGCAGCGAGTATCTGCTCCACCACCTCGAGCGGGAAGTTCTCGGGGAAGGCGGCGACGTTCAAGGCGAGCACGACCCGGCCGCCCATCGCGAAAACGTCGCTGCACGCGTTGGCAGCGGCGACCGCCCCGAAGTCCGCTGGGTCGTCGACGAGCGGGGGGAAGAAGTCGGTGGTCGACACGAGCGCCAGGTCGGGGCCGAGCTGGTACACGGCCGCGTCGTCGAAGGGGGCGAGGCCGAGAAGCAGGGAAGGGTCGGCGCAACGGGCCAGGTCGCCCACCAGGCGCCGCAGGGGCGCGCCGCCCCACTTGGCGGCGCAGCCGCCGCAGCTGGTCCACTCGGTGAGCTTCACCGCCGCCCCCCGAGCCTCGGGCCGGCGACGCGCACGTCGCCGCGCCGGCGGGTGACCCCCATGGAGTCCAGGTGGGCCAGCAGGGGCAGAACGTGCTTGCGGCTGCTGGAGAGAAGGTCGCGCGCTTCGCTCACGGTGAAACCCTCCGGTCTCGACTCGAGCAGCTGGGCGACCAGCTGCACCGCCGACTGAATAGCAGAAGCGGCGAACCACTCCCCGCCGGCGTCGACGGCCAGGCCGCGCAGGGAGAGCTCTCTCAGGGCGGCCCGGTCGGCGGGGGAGACGGCAGGCGGCGACCACTTGGCCGACTCCAGGGCGCCGAGCAGCCTCTCTGCGTCGCCGCTCAGCCGCTCCGACGGAACCGACGAGTCGACGAGCCGGCCGGTGCGCACCTCGGCACCGTCGAGGCCGGCCGCCACCACCGCCCTCTCCTTGGCGTCGAGAGCCGCCACGTCGAGGCCCGTCGGGCCGGCCTCCCGGCAGCGGGCCAGCAGCGAGGAGCGCACCTTCTCCAAAGCTTCGGGGTCGACGACCCACCTGCCCACGTCGGGCACCGCCGTCTCGCCGGTGATCCTGGACAGGTGGCCGGCGTCGACCCAGCCCCGCTCCTTGACCAGCCGCTTCACCGAGCGGTCAGGGCGGGCCCGCGACACGGCCAGCACCGGATCCACGTCGAGGACCTCGCCTCCGCCGACGGTCTCGAACCTGCCCGCCTCGCGCAGCACGTAGCGGTCGCCGGGGACGAGGGGCAGCCCGGCGCGGTCGCGGCTCCACACGCGGATCCACCCGGTCTCGCCGGGCTCGATCCTCCCCCCGCCGATGACGCTCAGCCTGGCCGGCACCTCCCGGCTGCCGACGTGGACGCTGTATGCGCCGCGCCTGTCCACGGCGTGTCCGACCGCGGCGAGCACCGACAAGGACGCGTCGAAGCAGGAGGAAAGGTGCCACTGCCCGGCGGCCACGACCGCCATGCCCCTGCGAACCTCCGCGCGCTGCACGCCGATCAGGTTGACGGCGAGACGCCTCCCCGGGGAGGCCCGCTCGAGCGTGTGGTGGTGCGACTGCAGGGCGCGGACCCGGCAACGGTGCCCGCCGGGCTCGACGATCACCTCGTCGCCGACCGCCAGGCTCCCCCCGGTCAAGGTCCCGGTCACCACGGTGCCAGACCCGCGAACCGAGAACGACCGGTCCACCCAGAGCCGCGGCCGCCCGGCGTCAGCGGCCGGCGGCACCCTGGCCACCAGACGGTCCAGCGCGGCTCGCAGCTCGTCGACGCCGCGTCCGGCGGGGACGTCCACCTCCACCGTCTCGGCCCCTTCCAGGAACGTCCCCGCCAAGTGGTCCCTCACCTCCAACGCCGCTATCTGGGCCCACTCGTCGTCGACGAGTCCCACCTTGGTCAAGGCGACCAGCCCGTCGTGCACGCCCATCAGCTCGAGGATCCGCAGGTGCTCCTCCGACTGCTCCTTCCAGCCTTCGGTGGCCGCGACGACGAAGAGGCAGGCGTCGGCGCCGCCGACCCCCGCCAGCATGTTCCTGACCAGGCGGCCGTGGCCCGGCACGTCGACGAAGCCGACCTCCTCGCCCGACGGCAGGGACGCCGCGGCGAACCCCAGGTCTATCGTCATGCCGCGCGCCTTCTCCTCCGGCCAGCGGTCGGGGTCCACCCCCGTCAACGCCCACACCAGCGTCGACTTGCCGTGGTCCACGTGCCCCGCGGTGGCCAGAACCCTCATCGCGACAGGGCCTTCGCCACCAGCGGGTCCTGCTCTTCTGAGACGGTGCGCAGATCGCACACCGTCCTGCCCGCCTGCACGCGGGCGACGACAGGCGGCGTCGAAAGCCTCAGCCGGGCGGTGACGTCGCCGTCGACGGCGACGCCGGCCGAGGGGATCGCCACGCCGGGCAGGGTGCCGCCGCCCATGACCGAATCGCACTTGACGACCTCGCCGGCGCCGAGCGCCTCGGCCCGCCGGAGGAGCGCCTCCACCGGCGTGAGAGCCATCCGCCACAAGGGCACCTCTTTGTCCGCGTCCTTCCGCAGGTAGGAGAGCAGCACGCCCTGCAGGGCCTCGAGGACCAGGCCGCCCGGCCGTACCGCCCGGGCCAGGGGGTGGCGCCGGCAGCGCTCCACCATCTCGGCGCATCCGGCGACTATCCCCGCCTGCGGGCCGCCGAGGAGCTTGTCGCCGCTGAAGGTGACCAACGCCGCCCCCGCCTCGAGCGTCTGACGGGCGGCGGGCTCGCCGACCAGCCAGGGGGGCGGACCTCCGGGGATCCAGGGACAGCGGGCGTCGAGCAGGCCCGAGCCGAGGTCGGCGACGACGGGCACTCCCAGGCCGGCGAGGTCGGCGACGGGCACCGCCTCGGTGAACCCGGTGATCTTGTAGTTCGACGTGTGCACCTTCAGGGCGAGGGCCGTGTCGGCTCCGAGGCGCGCCGAGTAGTCGGCGAGGCGGGTCCGGTTGGTGGTGCCCACCTCGACGAGCCGGGCTCCCGAGGCGGCGAGGACCTCGGGCACCCGGAAGCCGCCGCCGATCTCGACCAGCTCGCCGCGGCTCACCAGCACCTCGCGCCCCGCGGCGGTGGCGGCGAGGGCGAGCAGCACCGCGGCGGCGCCGTTGTTGACGACCAGGGCCGCCTCGGCGCCGCACGCCAGCGCGGCCAGTCGCGCCGCGTGAGCGGACCTGTCACCCCTGCCGCCCGATTCGAGGTCGAGCTCGACGTTGGTGTAGCCCGCGTCCCGATGCGCGCCGAGCGGTGCCCGACCGAGGTTGGTGTGCAGCAGCACTCCGGTGGCGTTGACGACCGGCTGGATGAGAGCGCGGGCGGCGCGCCGCGCGTCGCGGGCCGCTGCGGCGGCGACCTCGGCGGGCTCGACGGCGGCCACCGCACGGCGCGCTATTTCGACCAGAAGGGCGTGGGGGAGCCCCGAGTCGGACAGCTCGCGCGCGACGCTGTCCACCGAAGGGGGCCGGCGGTCCATCGCCTCCAAGGTAGGCTCCCCGCGGAGGTGTCCGAGCGCCTGGTGGGCTCCACCGCCTTCAAAGCGGCTGGCTGCGGCGACCCCGCAGCGGCGGGTTCGATTCCCGTCCACCTCCGCCACCTCCCCCAGACCACCGCCTTCGGTGCCTACGCCGGCCTCTCGGATGCCGGCATTCGGCAGGCGGGCGTCCCTCCGGGCAGGCGGTGGCGGTTGCGGGCCACGACCTCGTAGACCGCTTCGGCCAGGCGCGACACGGGGGGGACTTCGAGCAGGCGGGCGAAGGCCCGCCACCTCCTGTCGGTCCCGAGGGCCGCGGCGAAGGCGGCCGCGCCCTGCGCCCGCCGGCCGCCGGGGTCGACCCATTGCACCGCCTTCCTGCAGCGCTCCTCGTCGAGGCCGAGCTGGGCGAGGTCGGCGTCCTGCCAGGCTGCGACGCCGTACGCGCCGTGCACCCACCTCCGCAACCATCTGACACTGCTGGTGCAAAAACCGCAGTCGCCGTCGTAGACGAGGACCGGCTTTTCGGGCATCGCAGGCAAGCTACCGCCCGGCGCGCACCAGCCGGCCGCCTTCGAGCCTCACGGCGGGCAGGTACTCGCCGAGCAGCGTCCGCTGCCACCACACGCCGTCGGCGCAGAGCTGCTGCCACGTGCTGAAGTTGTAGCGGTACAGCCGGGCGCGCACGCAGCGCACCGGGCCGTCGAGGGCGGGCGGTCCGGCGATCAGCCCCAGCACGCGCCGGTCGCCTTCGAGCAGCTTGGCGACGAAAGGCTCGAACCAGCCGCGCGCGTAGGCGGGGGAGATGCCGGCGAACCACATCAGCCAGTCGATGCGCAGGTGGTAGGGGGCGACCTGGCGGGGTCTCCGGCGCGGGTCACCGGGCTTGGCCTTGAAGCGGTACTCGCCCCACCTCGAGCCGGGCCCCGGCTCGGCGTCGGAGGTGCCCTCGACGACCACCTCGGCGCGGACCCGGGTCACCGACCCGAAGGCGCCGTAGGTGTTGACCAGGTGGAGGGGGTTGAACGGGGCGTTCATCTTCTGGTTCGGCGACGCCATGTTGCGGACGGGCCACCAGCTGAGAGCGCCGACCCCGGCCGCCAGGGCGATCGTCGCGGCCTCCAGCGCTGTCGAAGGAGGAAAAAGGTGGCCGGGATGGACAGGCACGACGTCGTGAAGCCACGAGCCGTCGAGAGCCGAGAGGGCCAGGTCGATGGTGAGGAAGTTCAACCAGGAGAAGTTCCCGCTCGCCACCAGCCAGCACTGGGTGACCACCATCGCCGCCGCAGCGGCCCCGGAGACGGGCTGGGGGGCGAACAACAACCACGGCAGGCCGAGCTGGGTCACGTGGTTGGCGGCGACCTCGGCGCGGTGGGCCCAGCGGGGGAGATGGTGGAAGAACCACGACAGCGGTCCTGGCAGGGGCTGCGTCTCGTGGTGGTAATCGAGGCAGGTGAGGTCGCGCCAGCACCGGTCGCCCCGGATCTTGATCAGGCCCGCCCCGAGCTCGAGACGGAACAGCAGCCATCGCAGCAGCCACATTCCTATGGTCGGCGGGGCCTGGCGGTCGGGGCCGAGAAAGGCGGCGAGGAAACCGGCTTCGAGGAGCAGGGACTCCCAGCCGAAGCTGTACCAAACCTGGCCCACGTTCACGATCGACAGGTAGAGGACCCACACGACGAGCCAGGCGGCGACCAGTCCGCCCTCGGGACCTAACTCGGGCAGTCCTGCTGCCAGCAGCGCGGCGAGCGCCGCGCCACCCCAGGCCACGGCCAGCAGGGCGGGGTCGGAGAAGTGGGCGTAGAAGAGGCTCGGCGAACGCCTGAACGGGACGCGGGCGGTGTAGGAGGGGACCGGAAGGATCCCCCGGGTGCCGATGAGCCCCCTTCCCTGCAGGGCTGCCGATATGAAGGCGACGACGTAGAGCAGCGCGACCCCGCGCTCGAAGACCAGGCGGTTCAGCCAGTAGTGGGTCGTGTACGACCAGGCCATGGCAGTAGCTTTGTTCGGAGATGGGCGCCTCCCTCACCCGCGCACCTCTTTACGGCCTGGGGTGCTGCCTGGCAGCGGTCGTGCTGGGTGTCGTCGGCTGGGCGGCCGGCGGCGCGGCGGAGGTGGCCTTCGACGTCGTCGGTGCGCTCCTGCTCGTCTTCGGCCTGTGGCTGGTGCTCGTAGGCGGACAGCGCCTCCTGATCGACCGCGCTTCCCGCAAGGAGGGTGAGAAGCCTTCCGGCTGAGACTTTTTTCGCGGCCGGCTGCATCTTTCCCTTGTCTATGGGTACTAGTTCGTTTAGACTAGTTATCGGCCGGTGACGCCTCGCCACCCGCGGGTGCTCGACCGGTAGCTGGGAAACGCACAACGAACTCCTCGAAAGGCATTGGGAGACTACATGAACAAGAGAACCAGCTTGGGCGCAGCCGTAGTCATGGCGCTGGCGCTGGGCGTCCCCGCCGCGGCCGAAGCCACGACGACGAGCCCGACGCCGACCCCTGTCTCGACGGCGACGCCCACAGCGCCGTCCTCGTCGTCGGTCCCCTCGGCGCCGACCGCGCCGACCTACACGTCCACCCCCAACAAGTCGGTGAGCACCGCGCCCACCTCGAGCCCGTCGTCTGGCACCAGCACGAGCAGCAGCACGGTCCACTCGTCGCAGACCACCACCCAGACCCAGACGACCCCGGCGCCGGCCGGTTCCTCCGAGGCGTACGCGGTCAAGGTCGACAACATCGCGGCCATCAGCCACACCAAGGCCGAGGCTTCGGGAAGCGGCACGTCGGCGACCGCCGACCCGCTGGAGCTGGGCGGCTCCCCGCCGGCCAGCCAGTTCGGCGGGACGACGACCAGCCCTCCGGGCAGCCACGGTGACCTGCTGGACACCGGCCCGAGCAGCCAGTTCCGCCTCGCCCTGCTGCCCTGGTCCACGGCCAACAACCAGACTGCGACGAGCAGCAGCGCCGACGCCTACTCGGACATCGTGTTCCTCGATCTGGGCACGCCGTCGACCGGGGCCTCCCCGACCGACACCTGCGGGACCCAGACGGCTCCCTCGGTGTGCCTGCGGGTGCTGCAGTCCCAGTCGCACGCCACTTGGAACGCGGGCCAGAGCACCGGCAACTCGTCCTCGGACGGGGCGATCCTGAACGTCGGCGGCGCCAGCGGCCTGACCGTCGACCTGCTCCACGCCCAGACGAGCTCCAGCGGCACTGGCAGCAGCTACCTGCTGTCGGTCAACGGGAACCAGATCGGCTCGAGCTCCCAGGCCAACGGGGCGTGCTCGATCAGCATCCCCGGCCTCCTCGCCATCAACTGCCTGACCGCCACCGGCGGCCTGGGCAGCACCCTGGCGAGCGTGCTCAGCTACAACGCCGGCGGCGGCCCGCTGAGCTCGGTGCTCGGCACGGGCGGGGCGATCCTGACCAGCTCGAAGAGCGGCTCGGCGACCCAGGCCCCGTCCACCGCAGCTTCGAGCCAGACCGCCCCGAGCCAGGTCTCGTCGCAGGCTCCGTCGACCGGCGCCAAGACAGGCCCCTCGGCGGCCGGCCCGAGCGCCGCGGCCTCGGCGAGCAACCAGTCCCTGGCCTTCACCGGCACGGACGCGGAGGCTCTGGCCGGCTTCGCTCTGGCGCTGATCATCGCCGGCTCGGCAGTCTTGTGGCGCAGCCGCCGCCGGGCCGCGACGACCTGACGGCCAGCACATAGCGGTTCCAGCCTCGGCCGGCGGTGGGCTCCGGTAGCCCCCGCCGGCCGCGGCGCGCCCGGGTGCTACTCGGTGCCTCGCCGCCCGGCTGCTTTGGCGCGGTACATGGCGGCGTCGGCCCTGCGGATCACCTCCGTGGGAGTGTCGCCGGGCTGCGAGCAGGCGACGCCGACGCTCGCCGTTATCTCCAGCAGGTGCTCGCCTGTGTCGACCCGCCCGCGGGCCGCGCTGGCGAGGCGTCGCGCCAGGCCGGCCGGCTCGGCGCGGGTCGCTTCGGCCACCACGAGGAACTCGTCGCCCCCGAACCTGGCCACCAGGTCGGCTGGGCGCACCGTTTCGGCGAGCCACCCGGCGACCGCCCGCAGCACCTGGTCGCCGACCACATGCCCGTAGCGGTCGTTGAGCGCCTTGAACCCGTCGAGATCGACAAACGCCACCACCAGGGCGGCGTGGCGGTCGAGAAGCTCCTCGAGGCGCTGGTCGGCGGCGGCGCGGTTGGGGAGCATCGTCAGCGGGTCCTTGCGGGCCAGGTCCATTAGGGCGTCCTGGGCTAGGCGCAACTTGGTGATGTTGTGGCCCGACACGACCACCCCGTTGACCGTCGGGTCGTCGCTCAGGTCCACGAGGCTGAGCTCGTAAGGGACAGCCGACCCGTCGGCGGCCGTCAGGGCCACCTCGACGGTCACCGGCTCCGAGGGTGCGGCGCCGAAACGGCCGCAGACTTCGAGGGAGTCCTCGAGCTTCGACCGGTGCTCGGGCGCCACCAGGTCGAGCAGCGCAGCGCCCTCCAGCGCCTCCTGGTCGCGCTGCAGGGCGCGGGTGACCGCCGCCGACGCCGCTTTGATCGTCCCGTCCGGGGCGAGCAGCACCAGCAGGCTCGCCGCGTTGTGCACCACCGTCCTGAACACGGCGTCGTCGCTGCGCCCGACCTCCCAGCGGCGGCGCTCGGTGAGGTCGCGCACGGTCAGGACCAGGCAGCCCACCTCTGGGTCGTCGAGGCGGTTG
>DATGKR010000005.1:0-3921 GCA_035294565.1 Acidimicrobiales bacterium
AAGCCCCAGCGCCTCCGGGCCAACTTCCACAAGACCGCCGGCGTGCGCCAGTTCCACGGCGCTGCTACTCGGTCGGCGACGACCAGCTCTTTGGTGTGGTCCGGCAGAAGAAGGGGGCCGCCAACACCCTCGCCGCGCTGAAGCAGATCCGTGCTCGGCGCCCTGACGGCAAGATGATCTACGTGATCTTGGACAACCTCTCGGCCCACAAGGGCGACAAGATCCGCACCTGGTGCGCGAACCACGCCGTCGAGTTGTGCTTCACGCCTACCTACTCCTCGTGGGCCAACCCGATATGGGTTTACCGGCCTTCGGTGGTCGGTCTCCGCTTGGCGGCCTGAGCATCCACCAGGGGCGTCCGGCGGAGTCGGATAATCGACTCCAAGGAGAGCCCTATGGATCTGAGGGTGGTTCGCAAGGATGGTTCCCATCGCCTCAGCGGCGGTCCGATCGACGAGCTGGCTAATGGCTACTTGGCCCATCTGGTGTCGCGGGGCTTCTCGCCGGGCACGGTGCGGGGTTACGCGTTCGACCTGTTGAACTTCGGCCGGTTCCTGGTCGAGCGGCGGACGCCAGCGCTCGAGGTCGTGGCGACGGATCTGTTCGACTACCTCGACTGGCAGGCCAAGCCGAACGCGCCGGCGGCGGCGAAGGTGGTGAAGATCTCTGCCGGGCACGGGGCGGCCCCGGCAACGATGAACAGGCGGATCGCCGCGGTGCGGGGCATGTTCGAGTACGCGGTGATCACCGGCGTTCGCGACGACAACCCGGTGCCGGCCGGGCGGCGGGCGACGGGGCTGCGACCCCAGGCCCGAGGACTGCTCGGCCACATCGGTCCCCGCAAGGCGCCGACGGGTGGCCGCCTGGTCCGCCAGCCCAGACGACTGCCAGAGAGCGTTGAGCCGGCCGAGGTTTCCGCTTTCATCTCCGATCTGGGCACACACCGGGACCGGGCCATGGCGTTGGCCATGGTGCTCGGCGGTCTGCGCGCCGCGGAGGTGCGGGGCCTGCGCTTGGCCGATGTGGACATGGGCCTGCGCCGGGTGCGCGTGGTCGGCAAGGGCAACCGCGAGCGCACCGTCCCCGTCGATTCGGCGTTCTTCGCCGAGGTGGGCTCCTATCTGCGCACCGAACGACCCCCTGGGTGCCGGACGGCGGAGTGTTTCGTGGTGCTTCGCGGCCCGACCACCGGCGCGGCGATGACCGAGGCAGGGATGCGCCGCATTTTCCGCACCCACCGGGCGAACTCGGGCGCCACCCGAGTCCGGCCCCACCGGTTGCGGCACACCTACGGCACCGAACTGGCGACCGCCGGCATTGACCTGCTGGTCCTACGCGAGCTGATGGGCCACGCCTCGCCGGAAACTACGGCGGCCTACGTGCACCTCTCGCCGGACACGCTGGCGGTCGAGTTCGCCCAGGCCCGGGCGGCGATCCGATGAGCGCCGCCGCCCTCGTCACCTTGGAGCGCAGCGGAGCACCGGACGTGCTGGTCGACTATGCCCGGTTCGTTGCGACCCTGTCCATTGGGCCGGACGCCAAACGCCTGCGCCGCAACGCCGCCGGCCGTCTCCTCGACGTCCACCCCGACCTCCACACGTGGATGGGCCGGCCGACCCCAGCCCGCCTCAGCGATCTTCGCCGCAGCGGTGCGTGGTCGTTCCTCACCTGGTGCTTCCTTGAAGGCGTCATCGCCCCCGACCTGGACCTGATGTTGGCCAAGACACCCGGCGACCTCTACGCCGAGTGGGGCAGCCGCCACCAGGGCGACGTCGACCGCGTCGTCGAGGTGGCCCGACGCTTCGACTGGTCCGACAACTGGACCCGGGACGTGAGTCGCGCCGGCGTGGCCGTCCTGTGCTTGTGGGCGAACAAGACCCTCGACGAGCTGACCGACGACGACTTCGACGCGTTCACCGTCGCCGTCGACACCGCCCCCTCGGCCCGGCGCGACACCCGAAGCCACAACCATGCCAGGGCGTTCAGCCTCCACCAGGCCTGCTACGAGCTCGGCATCTGTGCGCGCACGCCCCGCAAGAACCGGCCTCGGGCTGCGACGTTGATCGAGACCCTCAGGGCTCTGCCTCAACCCGAGATTCGCCGGGTGGTGCTGCGCTACTTGGAAATCGTCGCCACCACCCTGCGCTCATCGACGGTCCTCATGAAAGCGGACAGCCTGATCGTCTTCGGCGAGTACCTGGCCGCCAACCATCCCGACGTCGTCCGCCTCGAGCAGCTGGAACGGGCGCATGTCGACGGGTTCTTGATCTGGAACCACGGCCGGCCGTGGCGAGGATGGCTGGCCCGCGACAAGCCGGTGGCCGCCTCGGTGTCCAAGCGGGCCGTCGTCGATCTGCGAGCGTTCTTCGAGGATCTCGCCATCTGGGGATGGGCCGAGCGGCCGAGCGGCCCGCTGGTCTTCGCTTCCGACATCCCCCGCCTCGATCGGCCACTGCCCCGGGCACTCGCCCCCGACGCCGATCGCGATCTCATGGCCGCTGTCGCCGGACTCGCCGATCCCTTCGCCCGAGCCGGCCTCACCATCCTGCGCGGCACCGGGATGCGCCTGGGCGAGCTGCTCGACCTCGAACTCGACTGCCTGTGGGACACGCCCACCCATGGCACCTGGGTCAAGGTCCCACTCGGCAAGCTCGGAACCGAGCGCACCGTCCCCCTCGACACCGCGACTCTCGCCGCGTTCGACGCCTGGATGGCGCACCGGGGCCGGCAACGACCCATCACCCATCCCCGCGACGGCCACCCCGCCGAGTTCCTGTTCATGGACCGAGGCCGCCGGCTCAGCGCCTACAAGCTCCGCCACGGCCTCGACACCGCAGTGACCGCCGCCCGCCTGACCGGCCGAGGCGACAGACCACTGCACGTCACCCCCCACCAGCTACGACACACCTACGCCACCACCCTCGTGAACGCCGGCATGTCGTTGCAGGCGTTGATGGCCGTCCTCGGCCATGTCTCCGCCGAGATGACCTTGCGTTACGCTTCGATTGCATCGCCCACCGTGCGCGCCGCCTACGAGGCCGCCATGAGCAAGATCCGAACCCGCAGCGCGCTGGTCGTCGCGCCACTCGGCAAGACCGCCGTGCCAGACCGGGTCGACTGGCTCCGCTCGGAGATGCTCAAAACCCGCGTCGCTCACGGCTACTGCTCAAGGGACCTTGTCGCCGAAGCCTGCCCTTACGCCAACATCTGCGAGCAGTGCGACAACTTCGTCACCACCCCCGAGTTCGGTCCCGCCCTCCAAGCACAGCGTGACGACATCAACGCCCTCCGAGACGACGCCAGCGCCCGCGGATGGGACTCCGAGACCGCTCGCCACCAACGGGTCATCGACCGCATCGACAGCCACCTCCGGCGCCTCAAGAACATGCCCTCAACCGGAACTTCCTCTTGACCTGACCCCGAGGGCCGGTTAATCGAGTGCCAGTTCGGTCCCTTGCGTGAGTTCGTGCTCAACAACTCTGACCACCCGAGCCATCTCGTCGCGGCGAAGAAGATCCACGCCTACCTACGGTGGCGCAACGCCAATGCCAAGCATCCCGATGTCCTCGCCGCCCAACGAAAGGAGCGGGCGCGCATCCGGAGCGAGCGCCAGCGCCGCTGGGGACGTCCTGCCGCCCGGGCCGCCTGAACGCTCCCGGCCCCCGCAGTCCCTGCACTGCTCGACTGACGCGCCCAAAGGGCCCTCGAGCCGGGCGCAGGCACCATCTTGACCGCGGTCACCGGGCCTTTGAGCTCGCCACCGGCGCTTCTACCAGCACCAAGGCGCGCGAACCTTTGTGGTCAGGGCACTGATGTGGAACGGCTTGTCAAGTGGGTCGCGGGACTTTCTGCTGAGGGCTTCGGGGCGCGTTGAAGTAAGGGAGGGCGGTCAAGGGTCGGCCGTAGGCCGAGCGAGGACAC
>DATGKR010000006.1:0-9453 GCA_035294565.1 Acidimicrobiales bacterium
TGCTGCTGGCGGAGGCGCTGCGAGCGCGGCCGGATGAACAGGAAGTAGACCACCGCGAAGATGGCCACGATGACGAGCAGCGGGGCCACGCTCGAACCGGAGGTCTTCGAGGTCGATGTGGTGGTCGACGTGGCCGATGCGGCGACTAGTAGTGGGAGAAGATGCATGTGAGTGGCGGGTCCATCCCGCGTCTAGGACCGGATGACACTAGCGCGGGGCGGGGCGGTCCAGGTTGCAGCCAGCTCCGCCCGCATCCGGTCCAGGCGCCGGTTCTCTATGGCCTCCCCGATCCTAGCCACAAGGCGCAGCGTCCAGTGCAGGTTGTGCAGGCTGAGCAGGCGACCCCCGGTGGGCTCGCCGGCGAGGAGCAGGTGACGCAGGTAGCCGGCGCTGTAGCGGGCGCACACCGGGCACCCGCACGCCGGGTCCACGGGCGCAGACTCCACGGCGAACCGGCTGGCCTTCACCTGCGCCCGACCGCCGTCGGTCAGCGCCGTCCCGTGCCGCCCCAAGCGGGTGGGCAGCACGCAGTCGAACATGTCGACCCCGCGCGCGACCGCCTCCACCATCGACAACGGGTCTCCCACCCCCATCAGGTACCTCGGCCGGTCCTCGGGCAGGTGCGCCAGCGCCGCGTCGAGCGCCGCCAGCGTCTCCGCCAGCGGTTCGCCCACCGCCAAGCCGCCCACCGCGTAGCCGTCGAAGCCGATCTGCACCACCCGCTCGGCGCACCACGACCGCAGCCCGGGCGACGTTCCCCCCTGGACGATCCCGAAGAGGCACTGGTCCTCGCGGCGCCTGGCAGCTTGGGCCCGCGCCGCCCACTCGACGGTGCGCTTGGCCGCTACCTCGACCACCGTTTCGGGGGCCGGCAGGCCGACGCACACGTCGAGGGCCATCTGCACGTCTGCTCCGAGGGCCTCCTGGAGGGCCACCGCCCGTTCTGGGGTGAGCCGGTGGCGCGACCCGTCGTAGGTGGACCGGAACGTGACCCCGTCGTCGTCGACATCCGGTGACAACGAGAACACCTGGAACCCACCGGAATCGGTCAACATGTGGCCGTCCCATCCGGTGAAGCGGTGCAGCCCGCCGAGAGCGGCGACCACCTCGGCACCGGGCCGCAGCATCAGGTGGTACGTGTTGGCCAGGACCACCTGCGGCCCGAGCGCGTCGAGGTCGCCGGAGTCGAGGAGCCTCAGAGCGCCCCGGGTCCCGACCGGCATGAAGCACGGGGTGCGGAACTGGCCCCTCGGCGTGCTCACCGTCGCGGTCCGCGCCCGCCCGTCGGAGGCCAACACCCGCAGATGGGCGGGGCTCAACGGCGGCTCGCGATCATGGCGTCGCCGAAGGACAAGAAGCGGTACCCGGCCCCCAGGGCCGCCGCGTACACGTCCCGCCAGCGCCGGCCCATGAACGCCTCGATCATCAAGAGGAGCGTCGAGCGCGGCATGTGAAAGTTGGTCAGCATCACGTCCACCACGGAAAAAGTGAATCCCGGGCGGATGTAAAGGTCGCTGTCCCCTTCGAGCCTTCCGGTGATGCCAACTGTCTCCAGGGCGCGGACGGTGGTGGTACCGACGGCTATCACCCTCGTCGCGCCTTTGCACGCCTCCCAGGTCGCGGCGGGCACAGAGTAGTGCTCCCGGTGCATGGCGTGGTCCTCCGCCCGCTCGGACACGATCGGCTTGAACGTGGCGAGGCCGACGGCCAGATCGAGGGTGCACACCTTTGTCCCCTGCTCGCGCAGGCGGCCGAGGAGGTCCTCGGTGAGGTGCAGGCCGGCTGTCGGCGCGGCCACCGAACCGGGCCGACGCGCGTAGACCGTCTGGTAGCGCCCGGCGTCAGCCAGCGGGGTGGTCACATACGGCGGCAGGGCCACCTGGCCATGAGCGGTGAAGACCTCCTCGGCGGGTGCCAGCAGCCGGACCCGCCGGCGGCCCCCGTCGAGACGCTCCCCCACCTCCACGACAGCCGGCCCGCCTGCTCGCGGTTCGAGCCGGGTCCCCGGCGGGAGACGCCGGCCGGGCCGGACCAGTGCCGCCCAATCCTCGCCGGACCCCTCCAGCAGGAGCACCTCGGCGGCGCCCCCGGTGGGCTTGGAGAGGAGGAGGCGGGCGGGCAGCACGCGGGTGTCGTTGACGACGACCACGTCGCCGGGGCCGGTGAGGTCGGGAAGGTCCCGCACGTGGCGGTGCACCAGGCGGCCGGCGGGGTCGAGGGCGTCGAGAAGGCGCGCCGAGTCGCGCGGCTCGGCCGGCACCTGGGCGATCGCCTCGGAGGGCAGGTGGTAGTCGGGGACCTCCACGGCCGCCGGTCTACTAGAAGAGCTTCTCGTCCGGGGAGCCGGCGCCCGAGCTCGGGGCGTCGAGGCCGACGTGCTGCCACGCGGCGGGCGTCGCCACCCGACCCCGGGGGGTTCGCATGAGCAGACCGAGCTGCAGCAGGAACGGCTCATAGACGTCCTCGACCGTGTCGGTCTCCTCGCCCACGCTGACCGCCAGCGTGGAGAGCCCTACCGGGCCGCCGCCGAAGCGGGCGCAGACGGCGTGGAGTATCGCCCGGTCGACTTTGTCGAGGCCCAGATCGTCGATGCCGAAGAGGTCCAGCCCGCGCTTGGCCGTGCCTAGGTCCACCCTGCCGTCGCCGCGCACCTCGGCGAAGTCGCGCACCCGCTTCAGCAGCCGGTTGGCGATGCGCGGCGTGCCCCGCGAGCGCCGGGCGATCTCCGCCGCCCCGTCGGGTTCGACCCGGACTCCGAGGATCCCCGCGGAGCGGTTGACGATCGTTTCCAGGTCCCCCGGGGCGTAGTAGTCGAGGCGGGCGACGAACCCGAAGCGGTCGCGCAGCGGGCCGGTCATGAGCCCGGTCCTGGTCGTCGCCCCCACCAGCGTGAAGCGGGGAAGGTCGAGCCGTATGGACCGGGCGCTGGGGCCTTTCCCGATCACGATGTCGAGCTGGAAGTCCTCCATCGCCGGGTAGAGGATCTCCTCCACCGCCCGGCCCAGCCGGTGGATCTCGTCCACGAAGAGCACGTCGCCTTCGACGAGGTTGGTCAGGATGGCGGCCAGATCGCCGGCTCGCACCAGCGCCGGCCCGGACGTGACCCGCAGGCCTGCCCCGACCTCGTTGGCCACGATCCCCGCCAGGGAGGTCTTGCCCAAACCGGGCGGCCCGGCGAAGAGCAGGTGGTCCACCGCCTGCTCGCGCCTGCGGGCCGCCTCGAGCATGATCTGCAGGTGCTCCTTCAGCTGCGCCTGGCCGACGAACTCGGACAGGCGCCGGGGCCTCAGCGTCGTCTCCTCGGCGGCCTCGACGGGATCGGCAGGCCGGGCGGTCACCGCCCGTGCCTCCTCCCTGCTCATCGCCCGACCGCCGGCCGCCACCCGCCTGGGGCTCGGCCTTGCGCGGAGGGTCCGCTTGATGGGCGGCGCAGCAAGGGGCGGTGTGCGGGGGCTCTCACCTGGCGGCCGCCAGCTCGCGAAGCGCCGTGCGCAGATGGTCCTCGACCGTCCCCTCCTCGGGCAGGCCGGCGACCGCCTGGCGGATCTCGTCGGCACCGTAGCCCAGAGCCGCCAGAGCGCTGCGCACCTCCGCGAGGAGGGAGGGCGATCCGCCCGGCACGAACGGCTGCGGGCCCTCACCGTCGACGCCGGCGTCGAGGCGGGACTTGAGCTCCACGAGCAGCCTGGTCGCCGTCTTCCTTCCGATCCCGGGGACCAGCGTGAGCGCGTCGACGTCGTCGGTGGCCACCGCTCGGCGCAGAGACGCCGGGCTGTGGACCGACAGCAGCCCGAGGGCGACGGCGGGCCCGACACCGTGGGCGCCGATCAGCGCCTCGAAGCAGGCGCGTTCGTCGCGCCCGGCGAACCCGTACAGGACGATGGCGTCCTCCCTCACGTGCGTGTGCACGTGCAGGAACACGGCCTCCCCGACCGACCCGGCGAGCGCGCCAGCCGGCACGACCACCCGGTAGCCGACACCTCCCACCTCGACGAGGACTTCGGCACCGCCGGTGGAGCGGGGCTGCCAGTCGAGGAGAACGCCGCGCAGCGAGCCGATCACGCTCTCGAGGCCCTCGCCGTAGCCGGCCCCGGCTCTCCGGCCGCCCTTCCAACCCCCGCCTTTGCAGCCCCGGGGGCCTTTCCAACCCCCGCCTTTCCAACCCCCGCCTTTCCAGCCCCGGGGGCCTTTCCAACCCCCGCCAACGCGGTGACCGCAGCGCTCGAGAGGTGCGTCACGGCGAGGGCCAGAGCGTCGGCCCGGTCCGCCGGCGCGGGGCGTTCGGCCAGCCCCAGCAGGGCGGCCACCATCGCCTGAACCTGCTCCTTGGTCGCCGACCCGTAGCCGGTGACGGCCAGCTTCACCTCGTTCGGGCTGTACTGCACGACCGGGAGGCCACGGCGGGCCGCGGCTGCCAGCGCCAACCCCGACGCCTGGCCGACCGACATGGCGGTGCGGGCGTTCGCCTGGAAGAGCACTCTCTCGACCACCACCACGTCGGGTCGCACGTCCTCCAGCAGCGATTCGAGATCGTCCCACAACGTCGCCAGCCTCGTCGCTACCGCTTCGCCTGGAGACGTCGCCAGGTGGCCGTAGACGACAGGTTCGAGGCGGCCCCGGTCCGAACGGACAGCCCCGTAGCCACAGCGCGACAGACCCGGATCTATCCCTAGGGCGAACACGTGTTCGGAACCTAGCAGGCTCTGCACCTGCGGTGGTGGATTTCCAGGCCGTTGTGGGACGGCTGGGGAATCGTGGGCGGGCGTCCGCTCGCTAGGTTCCTACGAGCTCCATGAGGGCATCGGGGATGTCGAAGTTGGCATAGACGTTCTGCACGTCGTCGTGCTCTTCGAGCAGATCCATGAGGTGCAGCACCCGTTTGGCCTCCGGTTCGCCCTCGAGCGGCACGGCCGTCGTCGGCAACATCGTCAGCTCGGCTGAGTCGAAGGCGATGCCAGCTTCGTCAAGAGCCGCTCGCACGCCGGCGAGCGACGACGGCGGGGTGGTGACCTGCCAGTGCTCCCCGCTCTCGGCTATGTCTTCCGCCCCCGCCTCGAGGGCCGCGAGCATGAGATCGTCCTCCGAAACAGCGCCCTTCGGGACGAGGATCACCCCTTTGCGTTCGAACTGCCACGAAACAGCTCCCGGTTCGGCCATGGAGCCGCCGTTCTTGGAGAAGATGGAGCGGATGTCCGCGCCCGTCCGGTTGCGGTTGTCGGTCAGGCACTCGACTATGACCGCCACGCCGCCCGGGGCGTACCCCTCGTAGGTGACCTGCTCGTAGCGCACGCCCTCCAGTTCTCCGGTGCCGCGCTTGATCGCCCGCTCGATCGTGTCCAGCGGCACCGAGGCCTCGCGAGCCTTCTGGAACATGGTCCTGAGGGTCGGGTTGGCCTCGGGATCACCGCCCCCCTCGCGCGCGGCAACCTCCACCTGGCGTATGAGCTTGGCGAACAGCTTGCCGCGGGCCTTGTCAGCGGCGCCCTTCTTGTGCTTGATCGTCGCCCATTTGCTATGGCCGGACATTGACGCTGCCTCCTTCCGTTTGGTCTGCCGTCTCCAGGAACAACCTGTGCAGCCGGTCGTCGCCGGACAATTCGGGGTGGAATGCCGCGACGAGCACCGGGCCGCGACGGCACAGCACCGCCCTGCTGGTGCCCCCCGGTCCCGGGACCTCGGCGAGCACCTCCACGTCGGGGCCGGCTCGCTCGACGACCGGCGCCCGGATGAAAACGGCGTGGAACGGCCGGTCGAGGCCCTCCACGTCGATGTCGGTCTCGAACGAGTCGACCTGGCGCCCGAAAGCGTTCCTGCGGACAGAGATGTCGATGGCACCCAGGCGGTGCTGGTCGGGACGCCCGTCGATGATCTCCTCGGCGAGGAGGATCATCCCCGCGCAGGTGCCGAAGGCCGGCATCCCGCCGGCCAAGCGCTCGCGGAGGGGCTCGAGTAAACCCGACGAGTCGAGAAGCAGCGACATGGTGGTGGACTCCCCGCCTGGCAGCACCAGCATGTCGACACGATCCAGGTCCGCCGGTGTGCGGACCGCTACGGGCTCAGCGCCCAGGCCGGCGAGCGCCTCGGAGTGCTCGCGGACGTCGCCCTGCAGGGCGAGTATTCCGACGGCCGGGGTCACCTGGGGGCATCCCCACTACCAACCCCTCTCGGACAGGCGCGTCTCGACCTGACCGGACTCCTGCCCCCGCATCGCCTCGCCGAGCCCCCGGCTCACCTTGGCGACTATCTGCGGGTCCCGATAGTGGGTGGTCGCCTCGACGATCGCCCTGGCGAAGCGCGGCGGATCGGCGCTCTTGAAGATGCCGCTGCCCACGAAACAAGCCTCAGCCCCCAGCTGCATCACGAGGGCTGCGTCTGCCGGGGTGGCAATGCCCCCTGCGCAGAACAGGGGCACCGGCAGCCGTCCGGTCTCGGCCAGCTCCGCCACGAGGCTCACCGGGGCTTGCAGCCGCTTGGCCCAGCCGTAGATCTCCGCCGAGTCGGCCTGGGTGATCTGGCGGATGTCGCCCAGGATCGCGCGAAGGTGGCGCACGGCCTCCTTGACATCCCCCGTGCCGGCCTCCCCCTTCGACCGGATCATCGCCGCCCCCTCGGAGATGCGTCGCAGCGCTTCGCCGAGGTTCGTGGCGCCGCACACGAAGGGAACCGTGAAGCGCCACTTGTCGATGTGGTACGCCTCGTCGGCGGGCGTCAACACCTCGCTCTCGTCGACGTAGTCCACGCCGAGCGCTTCGAGCACCTGGGCCTCGGCGAAATGGCCGATACGCGCCTTGGCCATGACCGGGATGGTCACCGCGTCCTTGATCGCCTCGATCAGCGCCGGGTCGCTCATCCGGGCGACACCACCGTCCCTGCGGATGTCCGCCGGCACCCTCTCGAGGGCCATGACCGCCACGGCGCCGGCTTCCTCCGCTATCCGGGCCTGCTCGGCGGTCACCACGTCCATGATCACACCGCCGCGCAGCATCTCCGCCATGCCCCGCTTGACGAGGTCTGTTCCGGTGCGACGGGTGGAGCCTGTGCTGGACATGGGCACCATTGTACGGCCGGCGCTCACAACTCCCGCAGCGCTTCCACCCGCTCCGAAAGCGGCAGCCGTCCTCTCGCTACCACCGCGTCTGGACGCGGATCGGCCAGCCAAAGATGCGCCAAACGGCTGGTCTGGCCGGCGACCACCGCTCCCTTGGCCTCCACCTTCTCCAGAGCCGACGCGAGCGCAGGCGGGTAGCGGGTGAGCGACACGGCGCCGAGGTCGGCGACAGCGTCTCGGTCGGCCGGCACGGCGAACCGGCGGCCCACCCCCCACGTCGCCGCCACCACCGTCGCCGGTCGGGTGTGGCCGTGGCGGATGAGGAAGATCTCCTCGGCGAGAACGCCTTCGAGCTCTATCCGCTTGAGCTCGTCGAGCAAGCCCGTCGTCACGGCAAGGACCGCCCGGTTGGGGCTGGTCCCAGCAGCAAGGGCGTTCAAACCGGGGCTGTCGACGACCAGCAGGCGTGGCTGGCGCACCCCGGCGCCGATGCTCAGGCCCTCGACCAGGTTCCAGAGCCGGGCATCGGTGCGCGGATCAGCCTCCCGGCCACCGATGGAGGCGGCGACGACGGCATCCCCGGCGAAGAGAGCCCACGCGCAGAGAGCTGCCGCCAATACAACCGACACCGCCAGGGCAGATGGCCACCCGGCGGTGAACCCCAAGACGATCCCCAGCACAGCCGCCGGCGGAAGAGCGAAGGTCGCGGTAACTCCCCACACCGACCGTTCACTCAGTGCCTGCATCAGCGCCGATGGTAGGCGACCACCCTCTCGTACATCTCTATGTAGCGGTCGGCGAGCCTCTCCATCGAGAAGCGCCTCGCTCTTTCCAACCCCTCCCTCACCATCGCTGCAGTCTCCGCACCTCCCGCCAGCGCCTCTGCCAGCGCCTTGGCGAGTGCCGGACGGTCGCCGGGCGGAACGAGGCGGCCGTCGCGGCCCGGCCGTACGACATTGCGGTATCCAGGCAGGTCAGACGCGACGACCGGGACCCCCGCTGCCAGGCCTTCGAGGAGCACGACGCCGAAGCTCTCCCCATATAGAGACGGCGCGGCGAGGACGTGGCACCCGCGGATGCGGCGGATCTTCTCCGTCTCGCCCAGCTGGCCGAGCCATTCGATCCGGCTGTCCGAAGCAGTCGCCCGGCGGAGGCGTTCCGTGTCGGGCCCGTTCGAGGCGACCCACAGCCTCACGTCGCTGCCCAGGAGGTCCATCGCCTCGATCAGCACCGCGAGGCCCTTGCGGGGTTCGTGCCGCCCCACGAAGAGTATGGTCGGTCCCTCAGTGGGCCAGGGCTCCGCCGCCTGGTAGCGCTCGACCTCGATACCGTTCCAGACCAGCTCGTAAGTCCCTCCCCAGTAGCGGGCAGCGTTGTCGCGGGCCTCCTCGGAGACGGCCGCCCGGAGGTCGAGATGGTTCACGCACCACGCGCTCAATGGCCGTGTAGCCCTCACCCAGGTGCTGTCCCCGGCCCTGTGGAACGTGCCGACCATCGGCCCGCGCTCGAGGATCAGGGCGGTCAGCGTGGGGCCCGGCGCTATCGGCTCGTGGAGGTGCACCACGTCGAAGTTCTCGTCGCGTAGGGCACGCACCGTCCGCAGGGCGGCGGAGGGGTCCGGGGCTATGGCGGCGACCGACCCGTTGTCGGCGGTTGGGATCGAGTTGCCGAGGGGGGTGACCGAAGGGTCGGGCGGGGGACCGTCGCAGGGACCGAGGATGCGCGCCTCGACCCCGGCCCGCTGCAGGGCACGGCCCAAGCCGAGCACCTGTCCCTGCACGCCTCCGGGCAAGGTCAGGCTGTAGGGGCAGACCAATCCGACCCTCACCTCTCGACCGTAGCGCGACCCTGGAGTGCTGCCAGGAGGCCAAGCGGGGCGCCGGGTGCCGGGTCCGCCGCGGGCGCCGGGTGCCGCCAGGAGGGGCGCCGGGTGCCGGGTGGCCGCCCACGGAGGTTCGACGAATCCCGATTTGTGTACGAAACCCGAGTTGATGACGTATAGCGCGCATAAATCCAGATTCGTTCACAAATCGGGACGCGTGACGCGTCATATAAGTCGAGGGGAGGACGGGACGGGCGGCGGTTGGCGGCCCTAGCGACGCGAAGACAGCGCCCCACCACCGGCCGCCCCCAGGGCCGGCGTGGGCGCCCCACCACCGGCCGCCCCCCAGGCCCAGCGTCAGCGCCGACCGCGGCTCCCCACGGATCCGGCGCCCGCCGATGCCGGGTCCGCGTCGCTCGGCCAGTTCGCCTGCATCAGGTGCCACTGCGTCGGCGCCCTTCGGATCAGTTCCTCGAAGCGTCTCGCGAGAACCTGGGTGATGCGGGCGACGTCCTCCCGAACACGCCCCTGTCTCGAGGTGTCCACAGCTTCTAGCACCACGCCGAGATGGGCGTCGGTCCGC
>DATGKR010000007.1:0-23043 GCA_035294565.1 Acidimicrobiales bacterium
TCGGCGCCTCCGTCAGGTCGTGGTCGTCGAACCCGGCTGCGACCACCCCCGCGACGACGGCCATGAGGCCGAGGACGCCGGTCAGCCGCCATCCGAGCATCGTCGCCCCGATCAGCGGCGCCACCTCGTAGAGGTCGATCAGCACGTACCTCGTCGGCAGGAGGAAGTCGGCGGTAACGATGCCCACCAGGTAGAGGACCGCCACAATTGCCACCGCCTGGCTGGCCCGGCGCGCGCCCGTGGGGCGCAGGTCGGGCCGTGCAGTTCGTGGAAGAGTCGAGCTCATGGTCGGTCGCGGACTTCACCGGGGCCGTCGAACTCTCGGTGCCCCCCTGGCGGCGACGGTAACACAGCCAGTTGCGAGCCTTTCCTCGCGGGCCGCTGTGTAGGGCTCGCCCGCTGTCCTACTGGGTGCTGGCGGCGAGGACGCCGCGTATCGTAGGCCGGACGATCCCCGGAGCCCTGGGCATGTCCTCGGCGACGAGCGTCGAGGTGTCGAAGCCGGCGTCGGCCAGAGCTGCGGCGGTGTCGCGGGTGAGATGGCAGTTGCCCGCGAGACGCTTCCAAGCGGGCTCGATGCGGCGCTGCCAGCGTGCTCGGGTGCCGCCGGACCCGGCGCCGACGTGCTCTATGACCACGAGGGTCCCGCCGGGTCGCAGGACTCGCCGAAGCTCCCGCAACACGGCGGCCGGGTCGCCGGCGGAGCAGAGCACCAGGGTCGAAACGGCGGCGTCGAAGCACCCGTCGGGGAAGGGAAGGTGCTCGGCGGCGTCGGGGACGACCTCGACCGTCAGCCGATGGCGGGCGGCGCGGGCGCTCAGGCGTCGGCGCATGTTGCGGTCGGGCTCGACGAGCACGAGGCCGCTGACCGCTGGCGGGTACAGGTCGAGGTTCGCCCCGGTGCCGGCGCCGATCTCGATGACCCGGCCCGACAGCCCCGACAGCAGCTCACGACGCCAGCGGCGAAGGCCTGCCTCCTCCACCCCGGCTAGGGCGCGGTCGTAAAGGGCGGCCGCGAGGCGGTTCATCCTGGCCGCCCGCGATCGCCGACGGCACACGGCCAGCGCGCGTCCAAATCCTTGCTGTCGATCACCTGTCTCCCACTTTACGTTCACGGACCCGCCCGCCTGCCCGTCACGTCAACCCACACAAGCAATACCTTGATCACCACTCAACAGTTGTGAAGGTGTTACACTGCTGGCCCATGAGTGCTCTGCCCTCCCCCCTGCCGGATCCGCTGATCGAGTTGATCGCCCAGAGGTTCCGCCTGCTCGGCGAACCGACCCGGATCAAGCTGCTGGACGCGATGCGGGACGGCCCAGTCACCGCAGGCCAGCTGCAGACCGCCGTCGGTGCGTCCCAGCAGAACGTCTCCAAACATCTGGCGATGCTCGTCGACTCGGGCATGGTGCGACGGGTCAAGGATGGGAACAGGGCCTACTTCTCGATCACCGACGAGAGCCTCTTCGAGATGTGCGAACAGGTGTGCGGCAGCATTCGCCGACAGCTGACCCAGCTGGAGAACCTGCTGCAGCTCCAGGGAGACAGGGCATGAGCGGTTCGGCGCCCAGCCTCGGGCGGTCTCTTGCGGCCGCCGGACATGACGTCGCCCACGGCTCCGGCCAGGACACCACCCCGCGCCGGCACCCCGGATCGATGGCCCGCCTAGGCGCCTGGACGGCCACCCACCTGCGAGCCGTGCTCCTCGCCTGGGCCGCGGTGGTCGTGGCCTTCGGGTTCTTCGCCCCCAGGGTGCAGTCCGCGCTAGCCGGAGCCGGCTGGCAGGACTCCACCAGCCAATCGGTGGCGGCGCGAAACGTCATACAGCGAGACTTCAAGGGTCTCGGAGCGAGCGCCTTGCAGGTGGTCGTCGTCGACCGGCGGGGACCGATCCCGTCCGACCCGGCCGCTCGAGCGGTGATCGCCAAGGTCACCTCTCTCTTGCGATCCGACCGGCGAGTCTCCGTCGTCGAGGGTCCCCAACCGGGAGCATCGCTCTCTCCTGACGGCAGGACCGGCATCATCACCGCGGGGTCCGCGGCAGGCCCCAACGGCATGGTCCAGGCGGCGGAGCACCTGGCCGGTCCTATCAGCCGCTCGGGAACGCCGACCGTGACCGCCACCCTCACCGGCGACAGCGCTTTGTGGGCCAACTTCAACAGCGCCAACCACTCGGCGATGATGCGCTCGGAGATGCTCTCGTGGCCGGTGACGCTCGCCATCTTGGCCGTGGCGTTCGGCAGCCTGGTGGCGGCGGGGCTGCCGCTCATGTTGACCATGGCCGGTCTCCTCGTCGCCGCGGGAGCGCTCGTCCTTGCGAACGAGATCGCCCCGGTCTCGATATGGGCGCTCAACTTCGCTTTGATGTTCGCGTTGGCGCTCGGGATCGACTACGCCCTGTTCCTCGTGGTCCGCTTCCGGGCGGCCCTCCACCGGCGGGGAGCGAGACCGGGAGACCGGACGGCGGCTGTGGAAGCAGTGGCCGAGACCATGGCCACCGCGGGCAAGGCGGTGGCTTTCTCGGCCGTCACCGTCCTGGCGTCCCTGGCTGCGATCCTGCTCGTCCCCAGCCCGGCCTTCCGGTCGATGGCCCTCGGCATCATGCTGGCGGTGATCGCCGTGCTGGCTGCCACGTTGACCCTGCTGCCCGCTGTCCTCGGCCGGCTCGGGACTCGCATCGACTCGGGCCGTATAAGGGTCAGGCGTTCAGCAGAGCACCGCCAAAAGCCTCACGGCCACCGCCTCGAGCAGCGGCTCCACGGCTGGGGCCGACTGCTCTGGCGGCACCCTGCGGTGGCCTCGCTGGCCGCTCTGGCTGTCCTAGGGCTCGCCGCGTACCCTGTGCTCGGGCTGCGCACTTCGATGCCGTCCATCACCATCGTCCCGCCGAGCGCCAACGCCAGGATCGGCTACGACCAGGTGGTCGGGGCCTTCGGTCCGGGTGCGCCCGGGACGCTGCAGGTCCTCGTCCCGGCGGCCGAGCAGCAACGCGCGCTCGGCGCCATCGGGCGGGACAAGGGTGTCGCCGCCACGATTCCTGGACCCACATCCCAGGGCTGGACCCTGGACCAGGTGGTGCCCACGACCGGGCCCTCCACGCCGGCCACCGGCGCCACCATCGACCGGCTCCGCCGCCAACTGCCGCCCGGCAGCCTCGTCGGGGGGGCGGCCGCTGAGAACTACGACCTGCAGCAGGCCCTGGTTAGCCGCACCCCGCTGGTGTTCGGCGTGCTGGCCGGGATGGGCTTCGTCGTGCTCCTCGTCGCGCTGGGAGCGCCGCTGGTCGCGCTGGCCGGTGTAGTGGTGACGGCGCTTTCGGTCGCCGGAGCCTTCGGTGTCGCCCGGCTGATCTTCCAGGACGGTCACCTGTCGGGCTTGCTCGGGTTCACCCCCCAGGGCTTCGTCGACGCCTGGGGGCCGCTCTTCTTCGGGGCCATGGTCTTCGGAGTCGCCATGGACTACACCCTGTTCCTCCTGTCGGCGGCCAAGGAGCGCTACGAGACGCACCCCGACCCCGAGCACGCGATGACCGGATCGGTCGGGACCTCGGGGCGCGTCGTGCTCTCCGCCGCGGCGGTGATGATCGCCGTCTTTCTGACCTTCGCTCTCTCCGGGCCGCTCGCACCGAAGGAGATGGGCGTCATCCTGGCCGTCGCCGTCTTTCTCGACGCGTTCGTCGCCCGCCTGGTGCTGCTGCCAGTGGTTCTGCGCCTCGCGCGTCACCACGCGTGGTACCGCCCGGCGTGGCTCGACCGTGTCCTGCCCCGCGTCCACTTCGCCCACTAGATCTTGGAGGTCACGCAAGTGCCCACACCGTCTCCGCCTACCACCGCCACCGTGGTCGCCTGCCCTGCTTGCGGGAAGCGGAACCGGATCGCGGCGGCTGCCAAAGGCTCACCCCGCTGCGCCGCCTGCCACGAGCCGCTGCCCTGGCTGGTCGAGGCCGACGACGAGGACTTCGACTTGGCAATATCGGGTCCGCTGCCCGTGCTCTTGGACCTCTGGGCTCCGTGGTGCGGGCCGTGCCGGGCCGTCGCACCCATCGTCGAGGAGCTCAGCCGTTCCCTCGCCGGTCGGCTCAAGGTGGTGAAGGTCGACGTCGACCGCGCGCCGCGGACCGCGCAGCGCCTGGGTGTCCAGGGAGTGCCGACGATGCTGATACTCCAAGACGGCCAGGTCGCCGCGCGCCAGGTCGGCGCCCTGCCCGGGCCGGCACTGCGCAACTGGGTCGCCCAGAACCTGAGCCGTCAGCCATGACGACGAACCCACCCACGAACGACAAGGAGGATCGGAGATGAACGCTTTCGAGACAACGGTTGCGATGGGCCCGGGGGAGGCAGAAGCCGCCGTCCGCCAGGCTCTCGGCGAACAGGGTTTCGGTGTCCTCACCGAGATCGACGTGTCGGCAACCCTGAAGGCGAAGCTAGGCGTGGAGCGGAAACCGCTCAAGATCCTCGGGGCCTGCAACCCCGGCTTCGCCCACCGCGCTCTCGAGATCGACCCGAACGTCAGCCTCCAACTGCCGTGCAACGTGGTGATCGAAGGGCTCGACGACCGCACCCGCGTGGCCGCCGCCGACCCCAGGGACCTGCTGGCAGACCCCCGTTTCGAGGCGCTCGCGGCCGAGGCGGCGGAAGCACTGCGCGCCGCCATCGCCTCCGTCGCAGGCAGCGGCGAGTCCTAGCCGGCCGGCAACCCAGGTCCTCTCGACGCCGCCCACCCGGTAGGTTCGGTGTCGTGAGATACCGCCACCTCGGAGACACGGGAGTCAAGGTCAGCACCCTCTGTTTGGGAGCCATGATGTTCGGCGCGTGGGGGAACCCCGACCACGACGACTCCATACGGATCATCCACACCGCCCTCGACGCGGGCATCAACTTCATCGACACCGCCGACGTGTACTCCGCGGGCGAGTCCGAGACGATCGTCGGCAAGGCCGTCGCGGGACGACGCGATCGGCTGGTGATCGCGACCAAGGTCCACGGCAGGATGGGAGAGGACCCGAACATGGAGGGCAACTCCCGCCGCTGGATCATCCAGGAGTGCGAGAACAGCCTCCGTCGGCTGGGGACCGACTACATCGACCTCTACCAGATCCACCGTCCCGACCCGCACATCGCCATCGACGAGACGCTCGGCGCTCTGAGCGACCTGGTCCGCCAGGGCAAGGTCCGCTACCTCGGGTCCTCCACCTTCCCGCCGTCGCAGATCGTCGAAGCGCAATGGGTAGCGGAGAAGCGGGGGAGGGAACGCTTCGTCTGCGAACAGCCGCCCTACTCACTGCTGGTCCGCGGCGTCGAGGCGGAGGTCCTCCCCGTCTGCCAGAAGTACGGGATGGGCGTCATCCCCTGGAGCCCCCTCGCCGGGGGGTGGCTTTCGGGCAGGTGGCGCAAAGGGGCCGACGACCTGACCAGCCGCCGCGCTTCGCGCATCCCCGCGCGCTACGACCTCTCCAAACCGGAGAACCAGGCCAAGCTCGAGGCGGCCACAGCGCTGGGCGACCTGGCATCGGAGGCAGGGATGACGTTGATCCACATGGCGCTGGCGTTCGTGCTGCAGCACCCGGCGGTGACCTCGGCGATCATCGGGCCGCGCACGGCAGAGCACCTCGAGAGCCAGTTGGGGGCTACCGAGGTGACGCTGCCGGCCGACCTGCTCGACCGTATAGACGAGATCGTCAAACCTGGAACCAACTTCTCCTTCGCCGACGCCGGCTACGAGCCGCCGTCGATATCGCAGCCCTGGCGCCGCCGCCGCGCCCCGCGGCCCTGACCGACGGCTGGGCGGCGGGCGCTCGGCTCGGCGCCTAGCCGCAACGACGCTCGGTGGATTCAGCGGGACGTACCATGGGAAGGTCATGGGGTCGGACGGCTCTTCGGCGACCGCTGCCTACCTCGAGCACCTCGGCGACAGCGACGTGCTGCTGCTCGCCGGGCCCGACGGAGGTTCGAGCCCTGCCGAGGCGAGGGCGTACCTGCGCTCGCGCCGCGGCGGCATAGACGACCTGCTCGTCAGCGACAGGCTCGTAGCTGCAGTTTTCGGCCAAGGACGCGAAGGCGACCCTTTGATGCGGGTTTCGCCGTTCCTGCTCTTCGCGGTGGCCGTCGAGCGAACGGTCGGCGCATTGGCCTCGGCCTCCTACGTGCCCGAGTGGGCCGGCGTCAGCCGCCGGACCGTGCTGTTCGACGCCCCCCGCCTGCGCCAGTTCGTCGCGTCACCCTGGTCGCGGCTCTTCCTCGCCGAGCTGCTGGCCTCGTTCAGCCACGTCGCGAGCGGCTCGGTGTTCGTGGCGACCCGCCGTGGATGGCGGCGCCAACGCTTCTCCGAGCTGGACCCGGTGCGCATGGCGACCCTGCTCGACGTTGTCGGCGAGGCCGAACGGCCGGGAGTGCTCCGCCGGCTCGGCGACATCGCACTGTTCCTCACCGGAGTGTTCCCCGACCACGTGGCCCGGCGGGGTTTCGGGCCGGTCGAGCTCGCGCGGCTCTCGCGCTCCGGTGGACTGCATGCGGGGGGGACAGCCGGTCCTCACGTCGGCGGGGACGAGGACGCCGTCGTGCTTCTCGAGCACCTGGGAAGCCGCTGGTACCGGGCTGCTTGCGGCGCCCTGCCCCGGCCGGTGCCCCAGTCGCTCGCGGTGCTGGGAGAGGTCGCCGAGCGTTTCGGCGACGCCCGCAGGATCCTCGGTCTGGTAACCGAGAGGTACCTCTTCCCCTACCGAGCCCGCTGGTTCGCCCCGGGGCTGTCCGACGGCTGAAGCCTGCATGCGTGCCGGGTGAGGGCTCACGCGGCGGGTGAGAAGCCGTCTGCGGAGCCAGGGGCAGGTCGGCGGATCGCGAGGGTCATGCGGCGGGTGACGGGCGGCCGTCGGGCGGCCAGGGCTGGAGATCGGGATCGAGAGGCACCTCCAGGGCGCGCAGCAGCAACGACACCGCCGACCAGGTTCCAACGGCCGCAAGGAGGTCGATGAGGGCGTCGTCGCCCAAGGCTGACCGCACCGCGTCCAGGTCACGGGCGTCGGGGACGCCCCCGGCGAGAGCGACGTCAGTGACGCCGAGGACCGCCCGGTCGATTTCGTCGAAGCTCGCTGAGATCCAGTCGCGCACCGCCACGAGGTCCTCTTCGGGGACGCCCAGGTCGCGGGCGATGCGCCAGTGCTGGGCCCACTCGTAACCCGACCCGGTGACCCAGGCGATCCGCATTATCACCAGCTCCCGTCTGCGGGCGTCGAGCGCGTCCCCGCCGAGGAGCGCCAGGAGAGTCTGCGAGAGACCCTTGGCGAGGCGGGGCCGGCGCAGCAGCGCGCGGAACACGTTCAGTTCGGCGAGCGGAGCGGGCACGCCCGCGTCCTTGGCGGCGGCGAGGGCGGCGTCCGGGTCCAGCATTTCGATAGACCGATCCATCGGTCGATAGTGGCCGCGCCGGGGGTGAAGGCGCAAAGGCGCATCGCACTTTTCCCCGGCGGCGGTTGGTAAGGTCGCCTGTCCGGGGCCGGTGCCGGTACCGGGTGTCCCATACGAGGAGATCGGAAAGCCCGAGTCGTGAGCCAGGTGGCACAACGGAGGCGAGGGCGCCGGCCGCGCGCCGTGGGCGAGGAGCAGAAGGAGGCTCGCAGGCGGGAGATCCTCCGGGCAGCCAAGTCCGTGTTCGCCAAGCAGGGCTACCACTCCACGACGATGGCCGACGTGGCGAAGGCCGCCAAGTTGTCCTACGGGGCGGTGTACTGGTATTTCCCCTCCAAAGAGGAGCTGTTTCACGCCGTGATGGCTCTGGAGGAGGAGGCTCTCCGCGAGAGGATCTACGAGGAGCTGGCCGGCGCTGCCCCCGGGGACCTGATAGCCGGTCTCACCCTCGCCGTGCGGGCGACCTTCGAGTTCTTCCAGGAGGACCGAGCGGCGGCCCGGCTGTTCTTCCGCGACGCCTACTCGCTCGGCGGTCGGTTCGAGTCGCACCTGTTCGGCATCTACGAGCGCTTCATCGACGACATAGCCGCTCTGATCGCCGAGGCCCAGCGGCGCGACCTCATCGTGGAGGTGCCCCCCCGGATGGCCGCCTTCAGCCTCGCGGCTCTGATCGGCCAGCTGGCGCACCGTCGCTTGACGACCGACGACGGCCTCGACGCAGCGGTGGTGGCTGACTTCGTGGTCCGTCTGGTAATGGACGGCCTGCGCCCCCGCTGAGCGGGGCGGCTCCTGGTGGGACGCGCCCGTCCTCGCCGGTCCTGCGCCGGCCTTGCTGATCGACAAGTCAGTCATTAAAATGGTCGACGGCGACCCGGCCGGGGCCGCCGAGGGAGGTCAGGCATGTCCCAAACGGCGACGATCCAGGTCCTCGGCGCCATCGCCTACGGCGAATGGAAAGCCTACGAAGCGGCGAGGCGCAGGGCCGAGGAGACATCCGACCCGGCGGAGCGGAAAGTCTGGAGGACGATCGCGGCCGAGGAGCTTCGCCACCACAAGGGTTTCGTACGGCGCCTGGAAGCCACCGGCGGCGAGCCCGAGCGGGCAATGGCCCGCTACCGGGCATCGCTCGACCATTTTCACGGGCTCCCCGAGGAGGGCGACCCCGTGGCGCGCGCCGTTTGCGACTTCCTCGGCGAGGGGATCGCCACCGACCTGCTCACCTGGTTGCGACAGGTGATGGACCCCGAAACGGCCGCCTTCATCGACACCGTGCTAGAGGACGAGGTCGGCCACGAGGGAAGGGCCATCGCGGAGCTGCGCCGGTTGATCGAGTCGGAGCCCAACGGCAGGGCTCGCTCGGCGGCAGGCGCCCGGCGCATGCTGGTCCGCATGGCCACCAGCAGCCCGGGCTCGGGGCCGTCCTTCGTGGCCTTCCTGCAGATCGGGAACCCGCTCGGCCTGCTTTCCAGCTTGAGCGGCGGTTACCTGCGGCGTCTGCGCGCCATCGGCATAGGTCCCCTGGCGCCGATCGACGAGCTCAACCGGCTGGTCCGGCGCCAGCGGGCCCCACGCGCAGCCTGAGCCTCGTTTTGTCGCGGCGCCGGGGCTGAGCCCGGCCGACTGCTGAGCGCGGCGGAGGCGGTGTGCTCGGTCGCCGGCGTGGGGTGAGGTGGGGTTGGCGCAGCGGGCGGTGACGGTGCCCCCGGGGACCGTCCTCAGGGTCCAAGGAGCGCTGGCGGGGGGGAAGGGCGGCCCCCTTCTACCGAAGTGTCCAGAGCTCGTCTCTTCGAGGGCGGCCTCTGGACACTTCGGTTCGAATATTCACCCCAATGGTCCACTCGGAGCGCCTTCATCTCATTGGTGTGGACACTTCGGCCGAAAGAGGAGCTTCAGCTGAGTGTTGGGGCTTGCTCAAGTTCCCCGCGCGGCGGGTGTCCGGCGGCGCCGGGCGGGCTTCGAGGCGACCCTCCCGGAGCGCTTCAACGCGGCGGGGTCGTTGCCGAGGTAGGAGGCGATGACGCGGTCGTCGGAGAGGACCTCCTCGGGATCACCCTCGGCCAGCACCTCCCCGAGGTGCATGCAGACGATCCGGTCCGCGATCGAGGCGAGCATCGGGATGTCGTGCTCGATTACGACCAGAGCGGCCCCCGTGGAGTCGCGGAGGTCCCGTAGGCGGCCGCCCAACGACTCGACCTCCCGCTGGGCGAGCCCCGAGGACGGCTCGTCGGCCAAGAGCACGGCGGGGGAGTGGGCCATCGCGCAGGCGAGCTCCACCACCCGCCGGGTGCCCGTCGAGAGCTCGGCGGTGAAGAAATCCCGGTAGGAGTCGAGCCCCAGCTCGGCCATCAGCCGTTCGGCGACCTCGGCCGCCACCTGCTCCGAGAGTCGGGCGTCGCCGAGGCGGAACGTGACCGCCACCGGTTCGCGGACCCACAGGTGCCGCTCGTAGGCGGCGGTGATCGTCTCCGCTACGGTCAGACCGGGGAAGAGCCGGGCGTCTTGGAACATCCGGCCCAGGCCGAGGCGGGCCCGGGCGAACGGGCTGGCGTCGGTCACGTCCACCTCACCGAGGTGCACCCGGCCGCCGGATGGGGCCACAAAGCCTGAGAAGACGTCGAACAGGGTGGTCTTCCCAGCGCCGTTGGCGCCGATGACGCCGAGGATCTCCCCGGGGTGGACGGACAACGAGACGTGGCTCAAGGCGGCGATCCCCCCGAAGCGGACCGACACGTCGTCGAGCCTCAACGCCGAGCGTTCGTCGTCTACTGCGCCGGCAGGTCGCCCCTGGTTTCGCCGGGCCCGGGAGGGGGAGGACCCGTTGGCAGAGGTGGTTCGGGCGTCGCCCTTGGGGGTGCCGGCACCAGCGGCCTGCCCGTTGCTTTGCATGTCATTGCCGCCGAGGAAGACCGCCCGGGCCAGGTCGGGTCGACTGGCGAGCTCCCCGGTGGGGCCGCGGAAACGGTTGCGGCCTCGCTCGAGGAACATCGCTGAAGGCGCGAGGGAGGCCGCCACGTTGATCGACTGCTCGACGATGACCACCGTCTTGCCCTGCTCGGCGAGGGTGCGGACCGCTTGGAGCAGCTCGGCGACCACCGCGGGGGCGAGCCCAAGCGAAAGCTCGTCGATCAGCAGCACGGCCGGGTGGGTGAGAAGCGCCAGCCCGAGGGCCAGCATCTGCTGCTCGCCGCCGGACAGGTCGCCGGCTGCCACGGCCCGCCGGTTCACCAGCGGGGGGAACATGGCGAGCACCTCGCCGACGCGCCTGGCCACCTCGGCCTTGTCCCGGCGCACCAGCCAGGTCCCCACCTTCAGGTTCTCCTCGACGCTCAGGCTGCGGAACACGCCCCGCCCGCCGGGCACCATCGACAGCCCGGCGGCCGCCCGCGCCTCGGCGGTCCAGCCGGTGACGTCTGTCCCTCCCAGCACCACGCGCCCGGCGCGGGCGGGGAGTATCCCGGAGATGACCTTCAGCAAGGTCGACTTGCCCGACCCGTTGGTGCCCAGCAGGGCGAGCACCTGGCCGGACCCGACGGCCAGGTCCAGCCCGAAGAGGACCTGCACGTCCCCGTACGCGGCGTCGATGCCGCTGCAAGCGAGCTGGGTCCCCCCGGTCGCCGGCTCGCCGTCCACCTCCGCAACGGTGAAATGCGAGCTCGGCGGCGAGTCGTCGGCGGTCCCGGCTTTGCGCTCGAGGACCTCGACGTCGAGACCCGCGCGCCTCGCCACCAGGAGCAGCACGCGGTCACGGGCCCTCCCCAGCAGCTCGCCGAGGCCGCCGGGCAGCACCATGAGCAGCACCAAAAGGCCGGCGCCGGTGGCCAACAGCTGGGCCGCACCGCCCAGGAAGTACTGGGCGCCTTCGACGTACGCGGCCCCCAGCAGGGCGCCCGGCAGCGAGCCGAGACCTCCCACGACCACCATCGTGAACACCACGACGCTCTCCTCGGGGTTGAAGCCCGAGAACGGCACCCCGCGCAGGACGAGGGTGTAGAGCCCGCCGGCGACGCCGGCCAGCATCCCGGAGAGGACGAAGGCGACCAGCTTGGTCCTCGCGGGGGAGACGCCGAAGGAGGCAGCCGCCCGGTCGTTGTCCCGGACGGCGAGTAGAGCGCGCCCGGCGCGGCTGTAGCGGAACGCCCGGCACACCAGCAGGGACACGGCGAGCACCGCCAGGCACAGCTCGTAGAGCGCCAGGGGGGAGGAGAGGGGGATCCGGCCGAGCAGGTCCGGGCTCGGGACGAGCGGGGGGGTGAGCAGGGGGAAGTACGTGTTGTCGAGCAGCCAGGTGGACACCGGCACCGCGAACGCCAGGGTCACCACGCCGAGGAAGAGCCCAGGGACCCGAAGGGACGGTAGGCCCAGCAGCAGGGCGCCGGCGCCGCCGGCCGCAGCGGCGGCCACGAGCGCCACGAAGAGGTCGGCGCCGGCGTGCACCAAAAGGGCGCCGGTCACCGAGGCCCCTATCCCGACGAAAGCGAACTGCCCGAGGCTGAGCTGGCCGGCCCAGCCGGTTAGTACCACCATCGACACGGCGACGATGGCGTAGACGGCTATGGCAGCGAGCAGGGTGTCGCGTGCGGCCGACAGGGAGACCGGAACCAGCGCGGCCACGGCGACGAGGGCCGCCATACCGGCGACCCGGGCCGCGGTCAGGGGGGCGAGCCGTCGCAGCGCTGAGGGAAGGGGTCGGTCGCGGGCGGTGGTCAGCGTGCCGAGCCCCGGGGTCTCGCCGCGCCCGAGCGTCTTGCGCCGGGCGAGCACGGCGAGCAGGACGATCCCGAAAACGGCGACGTCGACCGTGCTCGAGCGGGGGTAGGACCAAAGGACCGCCTGCTGGAAGACGTCGATCCCGATCGCGGCAGCGGCGGTGGCGGCCAGGCTGTCGAGGCCGCCGACCACGGCCGCCGCCAGCGGCACGAGAAGCGCCGGCGGTCCGGCGAGAGAGCCCAGGTTGGGGCCGAGGATGGGAGCCGAGAGCATGGCGGCGACCGCCGACAGCCCGCCGGCGACCATCCAGGTGGCCCGCGACAGCCGCCGCACCGGGACGCCGAGCAGACGGGCACGTTCGTCCGAGTCGGCGGCTGCCCGAACCGCCACGCCCGTGTCGGTGCGCGCGAGGAACCACCAAAGACCGGCCAGGACGACGGGGACCACGACGAAGACCGCGACCGAATTGCCGTCGAAGAGGACCGGTCCTACGTCGAAGTGGAAGCGGAACGGCGTGGTGAAGGTGCTGAGAGGCGAGAGGTTGCCGAAGAGCGTCGGCAGCCCCAGCTCGCCGGCGCCGAGGAGCTGGGCGACGCCGATCGATGCCACGGTGAGGATCAACCGGGGCGCCTTGAAGAACCGCCGGACGACCGTGGCGTCGATCAGCGCGCCGGTGGCGACGCCAGTGGCCAGACCGACGGGCAGGGCGGCGAAGTAGGGCAGGTGCTCGCCCGTCACCATGACCACCGCCACGGCGGTGGCCAGCCCTCCGATGTCGGCCTGCGCGAAGTTCACGAACCTGGCGGCCCGGTAGACGAGGACCAGGCCGATGGCGGTCAGAGCGTCGAGCGCCCCGAAGACCACGCCGAGGAGGACGATCCCCGCCGGCAACCCGGCGGGTAGCAGCGCCGAACCGGCGGACCAGGCGCCCGCCACCACGACCGCGGCGAGGGCGAAGCGGATGAGCCGTCCCCTGGACGCGGCGCCCACCCGTGCCGCCAGGCCTGCTGCGGGCGTCACCCGCCGGTTTCCCGGACCGGGACGAGCAGCCCGGCCGTGCCGGTCCCTCCCGACCCTCCCCCCGCCGTGCCAGGGGATCGACCGGTCCCACCCTGGGCCGCCGCAGGACTCCGAGCCGCATCCTGTGCGGCGGCGAGCAAGCGCTCGTAGAGAGCGTCCGGACCTTGCGCGCCCGAGGCTGACGCAGGGCTCGACGGGAGCGGCAGGACCGACACAAGAGGTATCAGCACCTGGAAGGCGATCTGCTGTATCAGCTGGTTGACCTGAGGCGGAAGCTGCCCGCTCGCCAGGTCAGACGGCAGGGCGGCGAGGATCGCGGGCAGCTGGGCGGCCAGGCCTGGCACCGAAGCCGCCACCGTGCAGAGGCCGGTGACGGCCTGCAGCAGCGCATACACCTGGGGGACCACCGGACCCGGGGGGGCGACCGCCGGGAGCGGGCACGATGGGGCGGAAGGCCCCGGAGGAGCCTGGGTGATCGGGCCCGGTGAGGTGCCCGACGAGGTGGAAGGGGAGAACCCCGCGACGCCCGGCGGCGAGCTGGCGCCCTCCGCGACGGCCGGCACACCGGTCCCGCCCTGCTGGGAGGCAGCGGACGAGGCGCTGAGGGCACCATTGGACGCGACGGGCGCCGCCGAAGGCGAGGAGGATAGGCGGACCGAGGGTGCTGCGGCCGACGGCGCGCTGAGCCGGGAAGGGCCGCTCGTCAGAGGACCCGCGGCGGCGAGCCGCACCGTGCTCGGGAAGACCGTCGCAACCAGGGCCAGGAACCCCGCGGCGACGGGCAGGGCCGCGTATCTCCTTGCCAGCACCCGCAGGAGAACGCGGGCGTCCCGGCGAAGCACGTCGCCGGTGACTGGTTCGCCCTTTAGCGCCGGAAGTGGTCTCACGTGTCCCCCGGGCGTCGCCCCCGCGTCGCCGAGAAGCGGGAGGCGAGCCTTATCGATTGATGTATCAGTCTATGCTAGCGTGGTGGCCGGGCCACCCATCCCGTCAGGTTTTCGACGGCGGCCGCCGGCCGTCCTTCTCGACAAAGGATGAAACCGGGTTGCCGACAACACCCAACGACCATCCCGATCCTCCCGGCCGACGCCGGACCCCCGCGGAGCAGGTGGCCGCGTGGGAGCCGGAGCGCCGCGCCGAGGTTCACCGCTACCTGCTCGCCTCCACCGCCCGCTGGGCGCCCCTGCTGGCCGCGACGCTCGCCCTCGGCCTGATCGTGTGGCTCGCCCCGCCGGTGACCTCCACCCGGGTCGCCTCCAGCGGTGGGACCGTCGCCTCGGGAGCGGCGCCTGGCACGACCGCTCCAAGCGCCGCGGGGGCCGCCGGCGGGGCTGCCGCTCCGGCGGGTGGCGGCCAGTCGTCGAGCTCGGGGCAGGCCGGCGCGCCGGCGTCAGCGGCGACGGGCTCCGTGCCTGCTGGCGCCGCATCCGGCGGCGGGGAGGGCGCCACGCTCACCGGGGCTGCCTGTCGGACGGGGGTGAAGCAGTTCTCCTGGTCGCCGTACGCCCCTCCGTGCGCACCGGCGTTCCACGGCAGCAACGGGGGTGCCACCAGCCGGGGGGTCACCTCCAAGACCATCACCCTCACCTTCGCCGAGCCCAGCCAGTCGACGATGCAGCTGGTCAACACCTTCGCCGGCTACGCCGACGTCAACGTGCCGCAGTACGTCGCCGACATGGACACCTACATCAAGTACTTCAACACTCAGTTCGAGCTCTACGGGCGCTCGGTGGTGCTGAAGCCCTTCACCGCCCAGGGGAACTTCCTGCTCGAAGACGGCGGCCAGGACCTCTCCGGTGCCGAGGCCGACGCCCAGACGGCGGCTTCGATACCCGCCTTCGCCGACGTGACCTTCCCGCTGCTCACCGCCGCCCCCTACCTGCAGGACCTCTCCCAGGCGCAGGTGATCAACACGGGCGGCCTCGGCGAGCCGACGCAGTGGTTCGCCCAGTACGCGCCCTACGCCTACTCGGAGGTCCCCACCGGCACGGCGGCGGCTTCTGGGTTCGGGAACCTCATGTGCGCCCGCCTAGCAGGGATGCCCGCCGTCTTCTCTCCCCAGTTCTCCAGCCACACCCGGGTGTTCGGGCTGATCACCCCCGAGAGCCCCCAGTACCAGCAGGTGGCCGAGGCGTTGATGGCCGCCGCGTCGCACTGCGGGGCGAAGTTCGTCGTGTGGGAGCAGTACACCCTCGGCAGCCTGCAGACCTACCAGAGCCAGGCGGTGTCGATCGTCGCCAAGATGAAATCCGAGGGGGTGACCACCGTCGTGTGCGGCTGCGACCCGATATTCCCCATCCAGCTGAGCAACGCCGCCTCCCAGCAGGAGTACACCCCCGAGTGGGTCGCCATAGCGTGGGAGGATCCCATCACCCAGAGCTACAACCAGAGCGAGTGGTCCCACGCCATATCCGAGGAGGGCCAGTCACCGCCGCCGCAGAGCCTCGAGGCCTACAAGGTCTTCGAGGCCGCGTCAGGCGGCAAGCCCCCCGAGGAGCAGTACTTCTGGGTGGCCTACTACACGCTGCTCATGGTCTACAGCGCCCTGCAGATGGCCGGGCCCGACCTGACCCCGGCGAGCTTCCAGCACGGGTGGTTCTCCTACCCGACCAGCCCTCTCGGCCAGGCGGGCATCTGGTCTGGCGGGCCCGACGCCTACAGCCTCGACGACATCACCACGCAGCTCGGCTGGTACGACCCGAACGCCGTCAGCTACCAGGACGGCAAGGCCGGCGCGTGGGAGGACTGCGAGGGTGGGCGGTACTTCTACCTCCAGGATCCGAACGGGTGGGGCACGCCCCACACCCAGCTCGACTGCTTCAATGGGTGACACCTTGAACGAAGAGGAGCAGACCGCCCGGCGCAAGGCGATCGCCGAGATCATGCCGAAGACGCCCTACCTGGCCTGGCTCGGCGTCGTGTTCGACCGCTTCGAACCGGACGCGGTGACCATGCGCGTCCCGTTCCGCCACGAGCTGACCAACGACGGCACCGTCTACCACGGAGGGATCGTCGCCGCCGCGCTCGACACGGCCGGGGCCGCCGCCGCCTGGTCCAACCACGACTTCACCAAGGGGACCCGGGCGTCGACGGTGTCGATGAGCGTCCAGTACGTCGGCTCGGCCAAGAAGTCCGACCTGGTGTGCGAGGCCCGCACGGTCAGGAGGGCCCGGGAGCTGATCTTCACCGAGATCACCGCTTTCGACGTCGAGGGCAAGGTGGTCGCCCACGCCGTGCAGACCTACCGGATCGTTTGAGGCCAGTCCTTACCCGCCGGCGGCGGTGACGGCGCGGCCCAGCTCCCCCCACGCCCCGAGCGAGGCCGGGTCCTCCAGCCAGGCCTGGCCGGCGAAGTAGGAGACCAGGCGTGCCGCCTTCCCCCGGTAGCGCCCGACCAGCTCGTCGGCGACCTGCGCCCAGTCGCCGCTCGGACAGAAGTGCTGCAGCAGGGCGTCGTCGACCACCGAAGCCATGCCGGCCAGGTCCCCCCGCTTCTGGAACGACCGGATCCTCTCGGTGGTGCCCTCGGCGCCCAGCTGGTCGAAGACGAAGGCGTAGTTCGGTGTCGAGCCGTAGAAGGCCACCTGCATCCGGGCGGCCTCCCTCCAGCGGCGCGCCGCTTCTGGCGTCGAGCCGGGGGCGGCGAAGGTGGGGACGATCAGCTGCACGTCGTCCGGAGTTCTCCACGCCCGCGCCGCACCCCGGGAGACGTTGGGCAGCACGGTCCGCTCTATGTAGGTGGGGTTGTTGAGCGGGTGCACGTGGACGCCGTCGGCGACCTCGCCGGCGAGGCGCAGCATCCACGGGTTGACCGCGGCGAGGTCGACGGGGGGGTCCGGGAAGGGAAGCGGTCCGGGCGACCAGCCGGGCGGCAGCAGCGACAGCTTCCAGAACTCCCCGTCGTGGCGGAGCTCGGCCCCCCGGAAAGCGGCGAACGCTGCTCGCACGGCGGCCACGTAGTCGCGCATGCGCGGCCCGGGCGGGTCGAAAGCGGCGCCGAAGCGCCGCTCCACGTGGGCGCGCACCTGCGAGCCGAGACCGAGGCGGAAACGGCCGCCGGTCGCCTCCGCCAGCTCCCACGCCAGCTGGGCGGTCACCATGGGGCTCCTCGGGAAGGCGACGGCCACGCCGGTCAGGACGTCGATCGGGGCGGCGAGGGCGGCAGCGGCGCACGACAGGTAGGCGGTGCGCCCCGACTCGGTGAACACCAGGCCGGAGAACCCGGCGCGCGCCGCCTCCCTCGCGAGCTCCTGCACCCGGGCGAGGGGCATCGCCGGCACCAGCAGGTCGAACTTCAAGGGACGACCACCCCGTGCATCGGAGGCACGTTGGCCGTAGAGCCCGACATGTCCTCGAGCAGCCCGGCCACGCCGTCGAGGCCGACGGTGCGCCGGGGGATGTCGACGAAGGGGTGGCGTCCCGAGGCGATCAACCCCAGCGCCGCGCGGTAGGCGTCGACGTCGACGCCGAGGGCTCCCATGATCCGAAGCTCCTTGTAGACGATGTGGTCCGGGTGCAGGCCCGGAGTGGCGTCGCTGCCGCGGGTGCCGGCGAGGACGACGGTTCCCCCGGCACGGGCGAGGGCGACCGCCTGGCCGAAGGCGGCGGGGGCCTTGGCGGTCACGTCGACCACCACGTCCGCCCCGCCCCCGGCCGCCTGCTTGAGCTCGGCGACCGGGTCGGCGCTCTCGACGTCGACGACCAGGTCGGCGCCGAAACGCCGGGCGGTGGCGAGCCGCTCGGCGTCGCGCGCTCCGCGCCCGGTGACCATGACGAAGCTTGCGCCCGCCTCCTTGGCGGCGACGAGCGCGGCAAGGCCGCGCACGCCGCACCCGAGCACTGCCACCACGTCGCCCTCCGACGTGCCCGGCACCGTGACTGCCCAGCGGACCCCGGCTCCCACTGGGTTGAAGAGGGTGGCTAGCACCGGGTCGAGCCCGTCGGGGACGGGCAGGATCATGCTGTCGGGACCGAGGTACTGGAACGTGGCGTAACCGCCCCAGAGGCCGGGGGCCTTCTCCAGCGGCACGAAGCCGTACATGTCGGTTATCCCGTGGCGTTCGCAACGGCGGTAGGCCCCGGCCCGACAGTGCCCGCAGGAGCGGCAGGACTGGAAGACCTCGACGGCGACCCTTTGTCCAACTTCGACACCCCAGCGGGCGACGGCGTTCCTCCCGGCGGAGACGATGGTTCCGACTGTCTCGTGCCCGGGGACAAAAGGGTAGCCGGGGTGCAGCTCGCCGCTGTACTGCTCGTGGTCGGTGCCGCAGAGACCGCACGCTTCCACCCGGAGCAGGGCGTCGTCATCGCCGATGTCGGGGAGCGGCAGGCTGCGGGCCACCAGCCGGCGGGGCGCTTCGAGCACCAGGGCGGTGGCCGCGGCGGTCATCCCGGGGCGAGGCGGGCGAGCACGGCCTCGGCCTCCTCGACGACGGTGCGCACCACGTCGGCGGCGGGGACCACCGAGCCGATCCGCCCGGCACCCTGGCCGGCGGGGAAGCACTCCCGCTCCGGGTCGACGCCCGGTGTCGACTCGTCGCCTCCGAGGTGGAACACGCCGTCGTTGGCCGCTCGCACCGCCTGGAAGGGGAACTTCTGCAGCTCGTCTGGGTGGCTCTCCCAGTAGTCGGTGTAGCCGTTGCGCAGCACCCGCATCGTCTTGCCCGAGTAGGCGCGGCTGACCGTCGTGCTGTCGTCGCGCGCCGCGAGGAGCGCCTCCTTGTAGCCGCGGACGGCGCGCGCCTCGAAGGTGGCGATGAAGCGGGTGCCGAGCCATACCCCGTCGGCGCCGAGGGCGAGGGCGGCGGCCAATCCCCGCCCGTCGAAGATCCCCCCTGCGGCGACCACCGGCACCCGGTCGCCGACAGCGTCGACGATCTGGGGCACGAGCGGCATGGTCGCCACCGTACCCGTGTGGCCCCCCGCCTCGGTTCCCTGGGCGACCACCAGGTCGCAGCCGGCGTCGACAGCCCGCCTGGCATGGTCCACCTTGCCGCACATGTTGACGACCAGGAGGCCGTTGCGGTGGCACAGGTCGATCACCTCGGCGGGCACGCCCAGTCCGGCGACGAAGACCGAGGCGCCCTCCTCGATGATCCGTTCCACCTGGGCGACCATGTCCCCGGGCAGGGCGGTCAGGAGGTCAACGCCGAAGGGACGGTCGGTGAGCTTCTTCACCGCCCTCATCTCCTCGACCATCTCCTCGAGAGGCATCATCGAGGCCCCGAGGCAGCCGAAGCCGCCGGCCGCCGACACCGCCGCTACCAGCTGGTGGTAGGAGACTCCCCCCATGCCGGCGAGCATCACGGGGTGCTCGACGCCGAGTAGGTCGGTCAGGCGGGTGCGCATCGTTCGTGCTCCTTGGGTCGTGCGGGGGTCAGCAAGGGGTCACCTCGAAGTCGTCCAGCCGGGGCTCGGCCATGACCTCCCGGAAGCGGTCCATCGTCCACGGCCACGCGGCGGGGACGCCTCGGTCGTCGAGGTACCAGCTGCGGCAGCCGGTCACCCAGATGGTCTTCTTGGCCGCCTCGACCCGCTCCGCTTCGAAGCGCTGCGCCGCTTCGAAGGTGGCGCACACCTCGGCGCCTTTGGACAGGGCGAGGTCGACGAGGGGGAGGACGTAGTCGATCTGCAGCTCGGCGACGTCGATGAGCGAGAAGTTCCCCACCGGTCCGTTGGGGCCGTTGAGCAGGTACAGGTTCGGCATGGACGGCACCGAGACGGACAGGTAGGCCCACGGCCGGGGGGACCACATCGCCTCCAGTTCGGCGCCGCCCGTCCCGACGACGCGCACGGGGCGGATGAAGCGGTCCACCCGGAACCCGGTGGCCAGCACCAGGACGTCGAGCTGGTGGAGGCGGCCGTCGGCGGTCCTCACCCCTTCCGGCTCGACCCGCTCGATCGACTCGGTCACCAGGCGGGCGCAGGGGTGCTGGATCGCCTGGTAGAAGTTCGGGGACACGATGAGCCGCTTGCAGGCGGCGCGGTAGGGGGGCGTGAGCTTGCGTCGCAGCTCGGGGTCGGAGACGTTGTCCTCCAGGTTGGCCCGGCAGAGCTCCTCGAGCAGCTTCATCTGGGGGGAGCCGGCGTCCACCACCGCGTTGGCGAAACCCTCGGTGAAGGTCTTGGACAGTTCCTCGCGGCGGGCTGGTATCGCCAGCGGGTCGGTCCTGAGGCGCAGCTTCTCCTCGTCGGGGATCGGATGGTTGGGCACGGGGAGCACCCACTGGGCGGTCCGTTGGAACAGGACCAGCTCGCCGACCGTGCCGGCGAGGGCGGTGGTGATCTGCACCGCGCTCGACCCGGTGCCGACCACCCCCACCCGGGCGCCGGGGAGGGGCACGGCGTGGTCCCAGCGCGCCGAATGGAACGCCGGCCCGGCGAAGGTCTCCAGGCCCGGCATGTCGGGCAGGTTGGGGTGGTGGAGCACCCCGGTGGCGGCGATCACCACATCCGCCTCGTCGCGGCCGCCACGGGCGGTGGTCAGCCGCCAGCGCCCGTCGACCCGTTCGAGGGAGGTCACCTCGTCGCCGAAGGAGACGAGCCCGGCGACGCCTCGCTCTGTTGCGACCCGCTCCAGGTAGTCGCGGATCTCCGGCCCCGGGGCGAACACGTGGCTCCAGTCGGGGTTGGGCGCGAAGGAGTAGCTGTAGAGGTGGGAGGGAACGTCGCAGGCGACGCCCGGGTAGGTGTTCTCCCGCCAGGTTCCGCCGATCGACGAGCCCTTCTCGTACACGGCGAGGTCGTCGAAGCCGGCCTCGCGCAGCTTGATCGCCGCGGCGACACCAGCCATGCCGGCCCCGACGATCACGACGCGCCGGCCTTTCACGACGCCACCCCCCGGCGGGCCGCGGCCACCACCCGATAGCGCGGGGGGGACCCCTCGACCGCCACCCGCGCGCCGACTATCAGCTGGCCGTCCAGCTGCCGCAGCTCTTCCGGCGCTGCCGCGGCGACGATCCGCCGGCCGTCGGCGAGGGTGGCGACGGCCGGGGCGCCGACCGGCTGTCCCTTCCTGTCGTAGAGGACCGTGGAGGCCTCCACGGTGGCCTCCACGGGCCGGTCGAGGCCGGCGGCCACCTCCAGGCTCGTCGCGTCGATGGCCCGCTGGGCGCTCGACGTGTCCCCCCGCCGGTAGCCGCCGGGGGGCGGCTCGGCGCCGTAGACGCCGAGCGAGTGCTTGGTGCAGTACCAGCCGAGCCCGCTGATCAGGCCCAGCCCGCCGGTGTCCCGCAGGCGTTGGGCGAGGGAGGCTATGGCGTGGGTGGTGTAGTTGTTCCCCGGCCCGCCGAAGTAGGGGAGGCCGCCGGTCACGGTCAGGCGCCGACGGTCGGCCAGGTCGAGGCCGAGGGCGGCGGCGGCGATCTGGACCGCCGAGGGGAAACAGGAGTAGAGGTCGAAGAAGGAGACGTCGTCGAGGCCGACCCCAGCGGCGGCGAGGACCGCTTCGCCGGCTGCGGCGATGCCCGGTGAAGCGGCCAGGTCCGGCCGCTCCGAGACGTGCCAGACGTCGTTGGCGTCGGCGGCCGCCCAGACGAATGCGCACCCCCCGGCGGCTCCGAGCTCGCGCGCCTTGCCGAGCGACGTGACCAGGAAAGCGGCGGACTGGTCAACGTTCAAGAAGGCGTTCATCCGCTTCGTGTACGGCTCGGCGGCCACCCTGTTGTCAGGACCAGGCGCGGCGATCTCCTCTGCCGAGAGGGTCTGGCGGAACCAGGCGAAGGGGTTGGCCGCCGCCACCTCGGTGAACGGGGAGAGGATCCCGCCGAGCCATCTTCGCTGCTCGGCTGGGTCCCGGCCGGCCCGGGCGGCGAGCACGCTCTCGAACAACGGGTAGACCTGCGCGGGGACGGCCAGCCCTGCGGCCATCTCCGTCGCGGAGAGGCCCGGGCGCGGATCGCCCTCCACGGGGTCTGCGCCCCCCGGTGCCGGCGGGGCCGGCGGGAGGGGCCGTACCCGTTGGCTGCGGACCGCCTCAGCGCCGGCTATGAGAATCGCCCCGACCGTCCCGGCGGCGATCCGGTCGGCGGCCCGGCCCACCAGCCACTGCGGGGTGTTCCCGCCGATGGTCGTGGTGAAGCGCGCCGGGGGATCCAAGCCGAGCCTGCGGCACAGCTCCGAGGCGGGGGCGTCCCCCCCACCGAAGAGGATGCCCACCGCGTGGACCTCGTCGATGTGGGAGGCGGCGCCCGGGGCGCGCGACAGCGTCTCGGCGGCCGCCCTCTCGAGCATGTCGAGCGGGGTCACCACCTCGTCGCGCTCCACGCACTGGGCCGCGCCGATGACCACCGGCGTCCTCCAGGGATCGAGGCTCACGAAGCGCACTCCTTCCTGCGGGTCCCCTTACTGACTGACGTATCAGTCTATCGTGGATTCCGCGACGTGTCGGGGCTATGATGCCGACTGATGCATCAGTTCGTCCAAGCGTTGTCCACTCGGTCCCGTCGCCTGGACGGCCGTGGCGTGGGCCGTGCTGCATCGGCGGCCAGCGGCCCACGTGCCGCATCGGTCGCCGGCGCCACGGGTGCCGCAGCGATGGCCGGCGCCGTGGGTGCCGCATCGGTCGCCGGCGCCGTGGGTGCCGCAGCGATGGCCGGCGCCGTTGGTGGAAGCGGGCGGCCGCGTCTCTACGGGGACGTGCCGGGCGCTCCGGGGCTCGCCGGCTGGGCCAAGGTGTTCTTCGGGCGGCCCGGGCCGAAGGTGCTCGCCGGCACCCTGGCGGTCGTGGCGGCGAGGCGCGCCCGCCTGGGCGGCTGGCGTGCCCAGGATCTCGTCGTCGCCGGAGCCGTGGTGGGCCTGCACCCCTTCGCCGAGTGGGCCGTGCACGTCTACATCCTGCACGGGCCGAGCCGGCGGGCGCGGCGCAGGGCCGGTGGTTCCCCCGGCGAGGAGATGAGCGGCGGGGGCCTCCCCG
>DATGKR010000008.1:0-6144 GCA_035294565.1 Acidimicrobiales bacterium
ATCCCGCTGCCAGACAGCGTGCGCCTGGCGATGGACGACATCGCCGGGACGATGCGTGAAAGGCTGCTGGCGATGGCCGTGACCGCCGGGCTGGGGGTGATGAGCGCGTTGATGGAGGAGCCGGTGACCGCCATCGCCGGCCCGAAGGGCAAGCACCAGCCCGGCCGGCGAGCGGTGCGCCATGGCAGCGAGGCGGGCTCGGTCACCCTCGGCGGCCGGCGGGCCCCGGTCCGCCGCCCCAGGGCCCGCGCCGCCGACGGGCCCGGCGAGCTGCCCGTTCCCGCCTACGAGCTGTTCTCGGGCACCGACCTGCTCGGGGCGATGGCGATCGATGGAGCGGATGCTCGCGAAGCTGTCGTGCCGCCGCTACCAGGCCGGCTTGGAGCCGTCGGCGCCTAGGTGACGACCCGGGCACGCTCCACGTCGAAGTCGGCGGTCTCCCGCCGGTTCGTGAAGGCCACCGAGACCGCCCTGGGTGAGCTGCTCGCCCGGGACCTCTCGGCCTGGACCTGGTGGCGTTGATGGTCGACGGGGCCCACTTCGGCGACCATCTCTGCGTGGTCGCCCTCGGGATCGGCATCGACGGCACCAAGCACCCCTTGGCCGTGGTCGAAGGGGCGACGGAGAACACCACCACCGTGACCGACCTCCTCGTCGGCCTGCGTGACCGGGGCCTGGACGTCACCCGGCCGATCCTCGTGGTCATCGACGGCGCCAAGGCGCTGCGCTCGGCCGTCGAGACGGTGTTCGACTGCCCGGTCGTGGCCCGCTGCCAGCTCCACAAGATCCGGAATGTCCAGCGCGCTCGAGGCCGAGGCGACCCTGGTCGAGCTCGCCCGCCAACTCGACCGGTCCCACCCCGGCGCGGCGGGCTGCCTGCGAGAGGGGCTCGCCGAGACCCTCACCGTGACCCGCCTCGGGGTGCCGCCACCCTGGCCCGCACGCTGCGGTCGACCAACGCCATCGAGCCCATGATCGAGATCTGCCGGGACCACTCCACCAACGTCAAGCACTGGCGGGACGGGACCATGGCTCTCCGCTGGTGCGCAGCAGGGATGAACGAGGCAGCCAAGCAGTTCCGCCGGGTCAACGGACACCTCCACCTCCCCGCCCTGCGCTCCGCCCCTCGAGGCCGAAGCCGTCCGCCGCCGGCGAGGCTCGGCTGTCAAGCTACCCACCGTCCGAGCGGAGACGGTCTGTAAGCCATCTCGGCCCGATGGTCTCGGCGCCCAGCTCCCGGACGCGCGCGAGGAGGCGGCGGTCGGCGCTGACCACGATGACACCGCTGGTAGCCGCGGCGGCCTCGGCAACCACAGCGTTGTCCCCGTTGCCGGCGGCGTGGACGACGCGTACGCCGTCGACATCTGCCTCGGGGGCGCCGGCGCGGGCGGCGCCTTCGAGGACGACCACCGCCGGCAATGGGAGCCGCCCGTGCCTCGCGGCGTCACGGAGCTGCTCGACGAGCCGGCGCGCTGCACCCGGCCGGTCCCGCCACCACCCGGTGGGCTGGGACCCGATGACATTGGCGGCATCGACTACGAGCACACCGCCGAGGTTCGCGCGTCGCGCCGGGGGCGACGATGATGGGACCGTGAACTGGGAGCAGGTAAGGGCCAACCAGCGGCTCTGGGACAGGATCAGCCCCTGGTACCAAGAGGCCCACGGCCCCCAGATCGGCCGCCGGCCGAAGCTCTGGGGAGCATGGTCAGTACCCGAAGAGGAGCTCGGTGCCCTCGGCCCTACCGTTGGCCTGCGGGTCCTCGAGCTGGGGTGTGGCGGGGCCCAGTGGGCCGCCGCGCTCGCCGCCGAAGGGGCGGCGGCCGTCGGCCTGGACCTCTCGGGCGAACAACTGCGGGCGGCCCGGGCCCGTGCGCCGGACCTCCCGCTCGCGCACGCGGCCGCTGAGGCTTTGCCCTTCCGGTCGAGCAGCTTCGACCTGGTCTTCTGCGACCACGGCGCGCTCAGCTGGAGCAACCCCAAAGACACCGTCCCCGAGGCGGCGCGCGTGCTCGTACCCGGTGGGCGGCTGGTGTTCAACACGGCAAGCCCATGGCTGCGCGTCTGTTATGACGATCCCTCGGACCGTCTCACCGCGAACCTGCACTGTTCGTACTTTGGCCTCGGGGCCCTCGATGAAGGCGACGGCGCCAGGACTTACACCCTGACCTACGGCGCGTGGATCCGGGTGTTGCGCGCGAACGGTTTCATCGTCGAAGACCTGATCGAGCCGCAGCCCGCTCCCAAGGCGTCTTCGAGCTACTACACCTGCGACCCGGCCGATTGGGCCAACCGCTGGCCGGCCGAAACCCTCTGGGTGACCCGAAAGATGGGGTGATGGCTACGCGCGCCGCTGCTTCTTACCTGGCCCGGTACCCGGGGACGACCCGGCGAGTGGCTGCTCCGTTCAAGGTCGTCCTTTATCGAGGGTGGCCGGGTACAAGGACAAGGGAGCCCCTGACGGCATCGAGCTGCAACGGGCATGTTTGCACCTACGTGGCAATGGTCCGGTCTGGCAGACAACGGCTGGGTTGACCGGTGCGACTTGCACCTACGCGGACTTCTGGGTCAACCACGTCCTTGTCTTCCAGACCGGGGCCCAGTGCGCTGGCACCGGCACAGAGCTCGAAGCGCAGTGGACCGGGGCCTCGTTCCCCGCCGGCACACTCCTTTGCAACACTTGGCCCGGTACATCTGGCGAGCCCTGTGAGACGATCGGAGGCTGATGAAGAAGCCTTCGTGTCTATCCGCACCTTGAAGCGGCCGTCCCCTGGGGACAATACATAGAGGCGACCAGCGTTCCTTAGGGCCTCTTGGGCGATCGACCGTCCCTAATCGGTGGGTTCAGGCTTAGGGCATGCCACCCGTGCCCACGATCGAGGTGATCGCCGAACCGAGCCGGCGACGGATCCTCGACGCCCTGTGCAATGGGGAGCAGCCGGTCCAGGTCCTGGTCGAGCGCCTGGCAATGAGCCAGCCGGCAGTGTCCAAACAGCTGCGGGTGCTGCGCGACGCCGGGTTGGTCCAGGTCCGCGCCGAAGGCCAGCCGCACATCTACCGGGTGCGGCCCGAACTGCTCATGGAGCTGGACCAGTGGCTCGAGCCCTACCGCCAGATGTGGCAGGAGAGCCTCGACCGGCTGGCCGACCACCTCGACCGCGACAAGCCCCGGTCCTGAGAAGGAGGAGACGATGAACGACGACGAGGCCACGCTGGTCCGCACCGGTGAGCGGCCCATCCTCCGCTTCCGCCGCCACCTCCGCCAACCCGTCGAAGCGGTACGGCGGGCGGTGACGGACCCGGTCGAGATGCGCTCGTGGTTCCCGACTCGCATCGAGATCGACGAATGGAAGGTCGGCGCCACCATGACCCACCACTTCGACGGGCAGGAGCTCGACCCCCTCCCCGGTGTGGTCCTGGCATGGGACCCGCCCCGCCGGGTCTCCTTCACCTGGGGCGACGACACCATCGGCTTCGACCTGGCGGCGAGCCCGGAGGGCGGCACCGTCTTCGAGCTGGCCGAACAGCTCGTCGCCCACCACGTGGCACGCAACGCCGCCGGATGGGAGACCTGCCTAGACCACCTCGAAGAGCGAAGCCAAGGCCCCGACTGGCAGGAACCGTTCGAGCAATACGTGGCGATCTTCGAACCGGTCCTCGGCCACCAGGAAGGACCACCCGCCCAGCACCGCGCCACCACGGCGGGCTGACCGGCTCGAGTCCAGCACTTGCTCCGACCTGTGTCGGCGGTGCCCACGGGCGACGCGCTCATCTCGCCATCAGTCACGGTCCGACTCCTCAAGCAGCTCGCGCCGGTCCGACGATCCAAACGGGCCCCACGCCACGGAGCACTCTCCAAACGAGAGCTCCAACTCGCCGCCAGCATCGCCAAAGGACACACCAACCAAGAGATCGCCGCCGAGATCTTTGATCAGGGCAACCGCACAGGCATGCACTGGGCGTGCCTACGCAACGCGCCGCGCCACCCCAACCTCGAACGCGAAACCGCAGCGCGCTGCCGTCGCGCAGCACGCGCCGGCGGGCGAAGCCCCATCGGGCAAGGGCCCCGTCTTGGCACTTGGGGCAGCGCAACCGCCCCGCGACGAGGTCGGCTTCGACTACTTCTGGGTCACTGCATACGATGAGCACGGGTGCCTCCGGCATCTGTGGAGGGCCCTCTCGTCGTGGTGGCAAGCTTTGAGCGAGGGGGTCCTTTCGCGTTCATTGGACGTCCCCACGTTGTCGTCAGCGGCAGCTTGCGGCAAACGCGTCACCGTGCTCAGTGACGCTGGCTGCCCACCTCGTCACCATCCAGCGTGGCGCTCAACACCATCGCGTCGTCGCTCATTGCGAAAGGTACCGATGAGCCCCGGGCGCTCACTCCACCGCTGGAACGCTCGACGCATCCCTCGCCTCGACGACCGGGTCGCCGTGGTCACGGGGGCCAGCTCGGGTGTGGGCTTCGAGACGGCCCGCTATCTCGCCGAGCACGGGGCGACGGTCATGCTGGCCTGCCGCGACGACACCAAGGCGTTGGACGCAGTCAAGCAGATGGTGAGCGCTCCGCCCGCCGGGTAGCCCTACGGGCATGCCTGTGATGGTGCTCGGAGGCGAAGGCCGCACGATCCAGCAAAGCAGTGCAAGGGCCTGACTGCTCTTGGGTCGGGCCCGGGCTAACGCGAGCTCGGCCAGGCCCTTCTTGACCCCCGACAAGCCATCGGAGAGCGAGTCTAAGACGATGTCCTTGTGCCGAGTGAAGGTTACGACGTACTTGGTCTCACCGTCGGCGAGGTGCAGCGGGTGACGTTGTCGATGGCCTTGCCCGTCTTGGGGTCGATGAACCGGCTCAACGACCACCCGATTGCGGGGGCACCTTCGGCATTCGGCGGGGCGGGAAGGGTCACCTACGGGGCTTGCGTGGATGGAGGGATTCCCCGCGAGCGAGCATGTCGACGTACTCGGCCAGCTTGCGGTCCCGGGTCGTCGGACGCTTGACAGCGTTTAGCCGATAGACGATGGAGTAGCGGTTGGCTGCATCCAGTTGGTCGAACGTCGCTGCAGCGGCGGGATTGGCCGCCAGCGCCTGGGCTAGATCGGGCGGGTTCTGCATGTCCGCCTGCCCGCGGTAGGCCACCTCCCACCGTCCTTGCTCTTTGGCCGCGTCGACGGCCGCGATCCCGGCCGGCCGCATCCGCCCGGCCTGGGTGAGCCGGGCGACGTGCTCGACGTTCCTGGCGGACCAAAGGCTATTCGTCCGACGAGGCGTAAAGCGCTGACGGTAGCTGTCGTCATCGCGTCGTGCGATCTGCCCGTCAATCCAACCGAAGCACAGCGCCTCGTCAAGCGCTTGCGCGTAGGTCAGGGCCGTCGCCTGACCGCCCTTTTTCTTCAGGACAAGCCACACGCCCGGATGCTCGGCATGGTGGCTCTCCAACCAGGCGTGCCACGCCTCTGCGTTCTGGACAAGCAGCTCCGCGAGATCGGACACGCTACGGCGCGACGGAGCTGTCGCGGGACGCCTCGATGACCGTGTCGAGCTGGGCGGTGTGGGGGCGGAAATCAGGCAAAACGGTTGGCCGTCGGGATCGAGCAGCACCCGCCAGCGGCCGGCACCGGGTTGGAAGTCGGGTTCGCTGGCTCCGATCGCGCACAGGCTCTCGGCCGCCTCGTCGAGGTCGTCGACCTGCAGGTCGAGGTGGAAGCGTTTGGCGCCAGCCTCGTCAGGCCACTGCGCGGGCCGGAATTCCTCGATTTTGCCGAAGCCGATCTTGATGCCGTCGCCTTCGACCATCCCGTAATTGTCGTCGCTGTAGGTGACTTCCCAACCCAGCGCGGCCGCGTAGAACCTCGCCAGCCTGGCTGGGTCGGCGCTGTCGATGTTGACCATCCACAGCGTGGCCTTCGGCTCCCCGCCCTTCTTCAAAGGCTGTGTGTGACTCATGCATATAAGCTAGTCCTGCCGTGAGCCCGGTCAGGCCGCCAGCACGAGCTTGTCCGCTCGTCGTGGAAGTTGAGGTGGCGGTCCCCCGCCTGGCACCCGCCTGAGTGGTAGGTGTCGGGCGTCTCCCAAGACATCCGACCAAGCGGAGGGACCACCACGATGAAGGACTACCAGACGACCGAGACCGCCGGGGTGATCCCGCTGCC
>DATGKR010000009.1:0-76395 GCA_035294565.1 Acidimicrobiales bacterium
CTCGCGGCTCTCCGGCGTCTCCCAGGAGCTGGTCGCGTCCATCGATGAGGACGTTGCTGCGTTGCCCGAGATACCCGAGCACCACCGGCGGCTGAACGCGGAGGAACCCTACCGTTTCAAGGCGATCTGCATCCGCCAGAAGCTGCTGTTGACTCAACTGCGCGTTGCCGCCGGCAGTCCCCACGTGCCTGGTAGGGACTACCTCGATTGGAGGGATCTCTGCCGAGACCTCGAGATGATCAGGCGCTCACTGGCAGAGAACAAGGGAGACCTGTTGATGCCTCTGCTGGACGATCTCATCCGTGCTCTCGCTTGCTGGGGACTCCATTTGGCGACCCTCGAGGTGCGCGAACACGCCGCGGCCCACCATGCCGTGCTGGCCGACCTGTACGACCGGGCGGGCCAAGCCTACAGGGGCTTGCCGGCCCGTGAACGTCTCGCAGTCCTCGAAACGGAGCTTGCCGGCCACCGGCCACTGGCGCCGCGCGAGCACCGGCTCGGCGGGCTCGCATTCGACTCGATTCGTCGCGCCCAGGATCAGTTCGGAACCGACGTGATCGACACCTACATAGTGTCGATGACTCGAGGCGCCGATGACGTCCTGGCTGCTGTGGTGCTGGCTCGCGAGGCGGGCTTGCTGGACCCACCAACGATCGGCTTCGTTCCACTCCTCGAAACCCTCGGCGAGCTGAGGGATGCCGGCAGGGTGATCGACGACCTGCTCAGGGTGCCTGCGTACCGATCGATCGTGGCAGATCGAGGACAGCGGCAAGAGGTGATGCTCGGCTACAGCGACTCCAACAAGGAAGCGGGCGTCACGACGTCCCAGTGGGAGATCCACCGTGCCCAGCGGCGCATTCTCGAGGTCGCCGAACGGCACCGCGTGGGCGTGGTGTTCTTTCACGGCCGCGGAGGCACCGTTGGGCGGGGAGGCGGTCCGACGCACGAAGCGATCCTGTCCCTGCCGCCCGGCAGCGTAGACGGATCGGTCAAGCTCACGGAGCAGGGCGAGGTGATCAGCGACAAGTACGGGCTCCCCCGGATTGCTCAGGAGAACCTGGAACTGATGCTCGCCGCAACCCTGGAGGCCACGGCCCTCCATGCAAAGCCGCTCGTGGCAGAAGGCGATCGGCGGCGGTGGTTCGACGCGATGGATGCCGTCTCGACGTCGGCGTTCGACGCCTACCGTGCCCTGGTGGCAAACCCCGGCCTGGCGGACTTCTTTCTGGCCTCGACGCCGGTCGACCAGCTGGCCGAGCTGCACCTCGGTTCCAGGCCGAGCCGTCGGCCCGGAGGCCAGGGCGACGGCTTGGAAGACCTGCGGGCCATCCCCTGGGTGTTCGGGTGGACGCAGTCCCGCCAGATCGTTCCCGGTTGGTACGGGCTGGGCTCAGGCTTGGAGGCGGCGCGGCACGCCGGTCTCGAAGAGGACCTGCTGTCCATGCGGGCCGGTTGGAGGTTCTTCTCCACGTTCCTGTCGAACGTCGAGATGACCCTGGCGAAGACCGACCTCGGGATCGCACGCAGATATGTAGAGGGCTTGGTCCCCGACCGACTTTGGTATCTCCTGGACATGATCGAAACGGAGCATCGAAGAACCCTGGAGCACCTCTTGTGGGTCACCGGTCAGGACCATCTGCTCGAACGGGCCCCGGTCCTACGCCGGACGCTCGCGGTGAGAGATTCTTATCTCCGGCCGATACACGACCTGCAGGTATCTCTTCTGAAGCGCTGGCGCGAGGGAGGCCAGGGCCCAGACGCCCAGCGAGCTCTACTGCTCACGATCAACTGCATTGCCGCCGGGCTGCGCAATACCGGCTAGCCGATCCGGGCGGCCTGCCCCCCGTCGACCGGCAGCACGACGCCGGTGATGAAGCCCGCCTCGTCGGAGTGAAGGAAGAGGCTCGCGTAGGCGACGTCCCAGCCGGTGCCCATCCTGTTGCGCAGCGGGACGAGGCGGTGGCGGAGCTCCCGAACCTGCTCTGCGGTCGCCCCCTCGGCGGCGGCGATCCCCTCTATCGCCATAGGCGTGTCCATCAGCCCGGGCATGATCGTGTTCACACGGATGCCCCGCCGCGCATTGGCCATGGCCAGCGACTGCCCGAGGGCGTTCAAACCTGCCTTGGAGATCTTGTACGCGGTCAGTTTTGTCGAAGCGACAGCGGCCAGTGACGACACGTTGACGATGCTGCCGCTGCCCTGCTGTCGCATGACGGGAAGGACAGCCTGACATGACAGGAGGCATCCCTTGAGGTTGACCTCCATGATCCGATCGAAGGTTTCCTCGTCGAGGCGCAGAGGGTCGGCGTCCCCGCTTCCAATGCCGACGTTGTTGTGCAAGAAGTCGATCCTGCCGAAAGCCTCCACGCAGGCGGCGGCGAAATTCCGGCAGTCGTCGCGGCGAGTCCAGTCCGCCTCGCAGCACTCGGCGGTCCCGCCCTCCGCCCGGATCATCTCGGCCGTCTCCCGGGCGGACTCGGGTCGGCGGTCGACGAGCAGGACCCTGGCACCCTCCCTCGCGAAGACGACGGAGGCCGCTCGCCCGTTGCCGATCGTCGTGCCAGGGGTCTGTCCCGCACCGACGACGATGCCGGCCTTGCCAGCCAGTCTCCCTGTCATGCGGGAGGTCGGGGGAACCCGCCCAGCCCGGCGTCGAGCTGCACGCCGAGGGAGTTCAGGGCCATGGCAACCATGTGGTAGTGGCCGACCAGCATCGGCACCTCGATGAGCTGCGGGGCGTCGTACACCTCGCTCAGGGCAAGCCACGTCGCGTCCGTCAGGCAGCAGTCCTCGTGCAACTCGTCGGCGGCGACGAGAAGTGCCGAGTCGAAACGGCCCCATCCTCCGCCGGGGCCGTCGGGGATCCGGAGTATCTCGCCGTCCGACAGGCCGGCTGCCCGACCGATCACCACGTGCTGAGCCCACTCGTACTCGGACTGGCAGTTCCAGCTCGTGCGCAGGATCAGGATCTCCCTGTCGCGCGCTGGGAGCTTGCCGTTCAGGAGCTTCCCGCCGAAGGGCAGCCACCGGCGGGTCAGGCCCTCGGCGCGCACCAGCGTGGTGAAGATGTTGGCCTCTGAGCCGGCCACCCTGACGCCGTCGAGAAGTGCCTGGGCGGAAGGCGACCGCTCGTCGGGCGGAAGTGGGGGAATCCGCGGTGAGCTCGGGCGCCGTGACATGCCCGAAACTGTATTGTCATCAAGGCGTCGCCGGCATTGTGGCATCCACTCGATCGAGGGGCACGACGTCGGTCGTGGGCTGGCGAAGGAGGCCGGGTTCAGGCGGGGGAGAAGATCCGGCGGAACTCGCCGCGGTAGAAGAGGAGCGGCTCGCCGCCCTCCCCGAGGCGCAGGTCGAGCACGTCGGCGGTGATCAGATGGTGGTCGCCCTCGTCGTAGACGTGCTTCATGCGGCACTCGATGTAGGCGAGGCACCCGTCGATCACCGGGTTGCCGAACGGCCCCCAGGCCCAGTTGACACCGGCGAACTTGTCCGCACCGGAACGGGCGAACTGCCGGGCCACGTCTTCCTGGTCGTGGCTGAGGACGTGCACGCAGAACCTGCCGGTGTCGCGGAACCGGGGCCAAGTGGTGCTGGTGCGCCCGACGCAGAAGAGGACCATCGGCGGATCGAGCGACAGCGAGCTGAACGATTGCGCGGTGAGGCCGACCGGCTCCTCCCCGCTGGAGCTGGTGACGACCACCACCCCGGAGGTGAAGTGGCCGAGGACGGTGCGGAACTGGTCGCTGTCGGGGGTCAGCTCGCCCACCTCGGCGGCCGCTTCTCCCTGAACGCGGCGATGCCCTCGGCCGCCTCGGGGGAAGAGAACATCTCGGCCGACACGCGCCGGGCGTGGGCGAACCCGGCTTCGGCGTCCATGGACGGGATCGTACGGAGCAGCGATCTGGTGACACGGAGCGCGTTGGGTTCGCACTGGCGGAGCTCGTCGAGCAGGCGGTCGGTCGCCGCAGGCAGGTCCGCGTCGTCCACGACGCTGCTGATAAGGCCGGCGGCGAGCGCATCATCAGCGTCGAACCGTTCGCCCGTGAGCATGTAGCGAGAAGCCGCTATCGGGGTCATACGGCGGAGGCAGAGGACCGAGATGATGGCGGGGGCGACACCGATGCGGACCTCGGTGAAGGCGAACGAGGCGGAGCGGGCGCAGATGACGGCGTCGGCTGCGGCCACCAGCCCGAAGCCGCCGGCGCGGACGTGGCCGTTGAGGGCGGCGACCACCGGCTTGGGGTATCCCCACAGCTCGCTCAGCACGTCGGAGAAAGAGCCCCGGCCCTCATCGACCGGCGGGTCGGTGAGGTCGGCGCCGGAGCAGAAGGTGCTGCCGGTGCCGGTGATCGCCACGGCACGCACGTCCGGGTCGGAGCGTGCCGCCACCAGGTGCTCGGACAACTCAGCGACGAGACGCCGAGACAGCGCGTTGCGGTTGGAGGGCGAGTCGAGGGCGAGGACCGCCGAGCCGTGGCGGTCGTCCCGCCTGACGAGGGGAGGCAGGTCAGACCTCGGGGGAGAGGGGACGGTCCAGGTACCCGTTGACCAGGTTGAACAGGTCGGCGGGGCTGGCCGGCGGCGACAGCTCCCCGCCGAGCAGGCGCAACTCGAGGGGGATGAGGGAGCGGCGCTGCAGACGAAGGAGGGTGGCCTCGTCGCCGGCCATGCGCAGCAGGTCCCTGGCCAGCCGGGCCACGGTTCCCGACCACCCGAAGGGGTCCGCACCGGTTCCCGGCGCTCCCAGGCGGACCAGGTCGGCCAGGCTGGCGTGGCCCAGGAGGGAGATCAGGCTCCACGCAGGAACCCGCTGGCGTCTGGCGACGAAGCCCTCCAGGGTGCGCCCAGACAGGACCCTCTCCGCCTCGGAGACCACCGCGCGGGCGTGCGCTCGTTCACGTCGTCCCTTGCCCCACCTCATCCCCTTCACGGTAGCAGCCTGCCGATGCCCGGTGAAGCAGTCGACTCAGGTTCCGACGAGGGCCTTGACGGCGGAGGCAAGGTCGGCGAGGCCGGCCTTGGCGTCGGCGAAGAGCATGTGCGTCTTGGGATCGGTGTAGAGCTCGTTGTCGATTCCCGAATAGCCCGCGCTCATCGACCGTTTGATCACGATCACGCTTCTGGCCTGGTCCACGTCGAGGATGGGCATGCCCGAGATCGGGGTTCCCGGCCGCCGGGCTGCGGGGTTGACGACGTCGTTGGCGCCGATCACGAGGGCGACGTCGGTCAAGGGGAACTCGGGGTTGATGTCGGACATCTCCTTCAGCTGAGGGTAGGGAACGTTGGCTTCCGCGAGCAGCACGTTCATGTGCCCGGGCATCCGTCCGGCGACGGGGTGGATGGCGTAGGACACCTCGACGCCCCGCTCCTCGAGCAGGTCGGCGAGCGCGCGCACCTCGTGCTGGGCCTGGGCGGCGGCAAGCCCGTAGCCAGGGACGATCACGACCTTCGACGCGTAAGCAAGCTGGATGGCCGCGTCGTCGGCCTGGATCGGCTGGACCGACGCACCCCCGGGCCCCACAGGTCCCGCTGCCTCGCCGGTCCCGAAACCTCCGGCGATGATGGCGAGCACCGACCGGTTCATCGCGTCTGCCATCAGCTTGGTGAGGATGGTGCCCGACGCTCCCACCAGGGCGCCGGCGATGATCAGACCCGAGTTCTCGATGACGAAACCGGCCATGGCCACAGCCGTCCCGGTGAACGCGTTGAGCAGGGAGATCACGACGGGCATGTCGGCTCCGCCTATGGGCAGGACCAGCAGCACCCCGATAACCGCCAGCACGGCGCAGAGGGCCCCGAGGACCGCAACGTTCTGGGAGCCGGAGAGGATGTAGGCGGCGAGTCCCAGTGCCGCGGCCCCGAGCACGCCGTTGGTCGCGCGGGATCCCTTCCAGACTACGGGGGCGCCCGAAACGAGACCCTGGAGCTTTCCCGCCGCCACGATCGAGCCGGTGAAGGTGACGACGCCGATGACCACGTCGAGGACGGTGGTGACGTCGGCGCGGGTGGGGATGTGTGGGCTCAACCGGACGAAGTCGTTCACCGCGACGAGGGCCGCGGCGCCCCCGCCGACGGCGTTGAAGAGGCTGACCAGCTGTGGTATGTCGGTGAGCTTCACCCGCCTGGCGACCCGCAGGCCCCCCCCTCCGCCGATCGCGGTGCCGGCGGCGAGGACCGCCCAGCCGGCGGGGTGCACGTGGTAGTCATTGGCCATGACAGCGAGGGTGACGGCAACGGCGATGGCCATCGCGACGGTCGAGATCCTGTTGCCGCGGACGGCGGTGGCGGGGGAGTTCATCAGGTGGAGTCCCACGACGAAGCCGATCGCGGCGAGCAGGTATAGCAGCGCCACGACCGAGTCGAAGGTGCTCACCGCCGGTCGTCCTTGGCGGCGGGTGCTCTTTTCGCCTTGAACATCTGCAGCATGCGGTCGGTCACGGCGTAGCCGCCGACGAGGTTGGCGGAGGCGAAGACCGCTGTGACGAACGCCAGCGCGTAGCCGAGAGCGTCATTGGCGGTGGCCGCAGCCAGCATCGCCCCGACGAACACGATGCCGTGGATCGAGTTCGCAGCAGACATGAGCGGCGTGTGGAGGGTCGCCGGCACCTTGCTGATCACCTCGAAGCCCACGAGCAGGCTGAGCACGAAGATGCTGATGTCAGATAGCAGCGACGCGCTCACCCGGACCCTCCTTGCTAATGTCAGGTTTACTGACAACTATAGCGGCCTGCACCTCGTCCTCCGTGTCTATGACCAGCTCGCCGTCGCGGACCAGCAGGCCGATCACCGCCAGCATGTTCTGGGAAAAAGCGTCCGACGCCGCGGTCGGCACCGTCGCCGCGAGGTTCGAGGCGCCCACGACGGTGACCCCCCCGGCGGTGACGGTCGAGCGGCCCGGAACCGAGCCCTCGACGTTTCCGCCCAGCGGCCCCGAGGCCATGTCCACCACCACCGATCCGGGCCGCATGGCCACCAGCGCCGAGGCCGGCACCAGGAGCGGAGGGCGGGCGCCGGGCACGGCCGCGGTGGTGATCACCACGTCGAAGCCGGCGAGGTGGGACTGCAGCTCCTCCTGCTGAGCCCTCTGCTCCTCCTCGGTGAGGGCACGCGCGTAACCACCCTCGCCGCTCGCCGAGCCGACCGATTCGAGGACCAGGAACTTGGCGCCGAGCGACTCCACCTCGGTACGAGTCTCCGGCCGGACGTCGTAGCCGGTGACGACCGCGCCGAGCCGCCTGGCGGTGCCGATGGCTGAGAGGCCGGCCACGCCCGCGCCCAGAACGAGCACCCGGGCGGGACGCGAGGTGCCGGCGGCGGTGATGAGCATCGGGAAGTAGCGGCCGAAGGCCTCGGCCGCCACCAGCGCCGCCTTGTAGCCTGCGACGCTCGCCTGGGAGGTGAGCACGTCCAGAGCCTGCGCCCGGCTGAGCGTCCGGGGGAGCCGCTCTAGGGTCACAGCCACGACGCCCCGCCGGGCCAGCTCGCCGGACAGCTCGGGTTCGCCGTTGAGGGCGAGCAGGCCGACGACGGCTTGGCCCGCCCGCAGCCGCGCCAGCGTGTCGGGCGGGGGGCGCGAGATGCACAAGAGGACGTCCCCTTTGTCCAGAACCTCCTCACGGGAGGCGATCGACGCGCCGGCGTCCACGTACGCCTCGTCGGGGTACCACGCCCGGGCGCCGGCCCCCCGCTCGACCAGCGCCGAGAGGCCCGAGCGCGAAAGGCGGCGCACTCCTTCGGGCACCAGGGCAACCCGCCGTTCGCCCTCGGTCTCATCGGAGAGAACCCCAACCGTCGTCACCTTCATGCCCGGCGACGGTACCGCAACGACAGGTAGGTTGACCTACGTGGAGAGGGACCTGTTCGAAGCCGAGCACCACGAGCTGCGGGCCAGCTTCCGGGCCTGGCTCGACAAGGAGGTGGTGCCCCGCCAGGCGGAGTGGGATGCGGCCGGCATCGTCCCCCGCTCGCTGTTCACCGAGGCCGGCCGGCACGGCTTCCTCGCCATGGCCGTACCCGAGGAGTTCGGGGGGGGAGGGGTCGACGACTTCCGGCACAACCTGGTGATCCTCGAGGAGGTCCAGGCCGCGGGTGTCGCCGGCGCGGGCCTGGGCCTCACGCTCCACAACGACATCGCCCTGCCCTACTTCCTCCGCTACTGCGACGCTGAGCAGAAGGCCCGCTGGCTACCGGGCATCGCCAGCGGGGATCTGGTCACAGCGATCGCCATGACCGAGCCCGGGATGGGCTCGGACCTGGCTTCCATGGCGACGACCGCCCGGCGCGACGGCGACTGCTACGTGGTGAACGGGTCCAAGACCTTCATCACCAACGGGATCAACGCCGATCTGGTGATAACAGCGGTCAAGACGGATCCCTCGCAGCGTCACAAGGGGATCTCCCTGCTGGTCCTCGAGCGGGGGATGGAAGGTTTCGAGCGGGGCCGCAACCTCGAGAAGATCGGCCAGCACGCCCAGGACACAGCCGAGCTGTTCTTCAACGACGTGCGGGTCCCTGCGACGAACCTGCTGGGCGAGGAGGGCCAGGGTTTCGTCCAGCTCGTCTCGAACCTCCCCCAGGAGCGCCTCTCGATAGCCGCCGGGGGAGTCGCGGCGGCCAGGGCCGCCCTCGGCTGGACCCTCGACTACGTCAAGGAGCGCCGGGCGTTCGGCCAACCGATCGGCTCGTTCCAGAACTCGCGCTTCGTCCTGGCCGAGGTGGCGACCGAGGTGCAGGTAGCCCAGGCGTTCGTGGACCGCTGCGTCGTGGCCCTCAACGCCGGGGCTCTGACAGCCGAGGACGCCGCGATGGCCAAGTGGTGGTGCACGGAGCTGCAGAAGAGGGCGGTGGACCGTTGTCTGCAGCTCTTCGGCGGGTACGGGTACATGCTCGAGTACCCGATAGCCCGCGCGTACGCAGACGCGCGGATAACGACCATCTACGGCGGGACCACCGAGATCATGAAGGAGATCGTCGGCCGCTCGCTCGGCCTCTAGCCGGGCGGCGTGCGGCGGGAACGCCAACGACCAAGAGCGGTCATGGCCACCCACGCGCCGCCCGGGATCACCAGGGCCAGGGCCACCAAAGATCCCTCCTCGACGGTGTTCAACCCCCGCTTCAGCGGCGGAAGGACGTAGACGGCGGCCACGAGCTGCACGGGTCGGCCTTCGGGCGTCACCCCCGCCGCAACGAAGCTGTGGTGGCCGGGCGACGCCCGGGGGGGCACGGTCACCGCCGCCGAGAAGCCTCCGGTGCTGTCAGCGCGCACCTTGGCCATCACGGCGGGTTTGGAATGGAAGCTGACGACGACGAGGCTCCCCGGCGCGAAGCCCTCCCCCGAGAGGTGGACCGTGGTCCCCGGTCTGACGTCGTCGGCGCTAGCCCGCAGGGAGAGGGGCCCTGCGGACCGGGTGGATCTAGGGGCCACGGTGGTGGTCGTGACAGTGCTGTGCCCGTGGGGCGCGGTGGTAGGCGCGACGGTGGTGGTGGTGGATCGGGCGGTTTGGGTCGTGGTCGAAGCCGATGGGGCGGTGGTCGTCGTGGTGGTCGCCGAAGGTTCTGGTAGCGAAACGGTTGCGAGGTCGGTGTCGGCGAAGACCACACCACCGGCGCCGATCCCGCCGAAGACCGTCGCTCCGGGCAGGCGGGGGTCGAAACCCCAGGCCGCTCCGACCCTGGCGGGCGGCTCGGCGCTGGACACCTTCGCCTGCACCCAGTCGCCGTGGGTCCACACCCAGGTGTCCCCGAGCGCGCCTGACACTCCCTCTCCGTAGCAGAGCAGCGCACCCGACGCGCCCGGCGCGTCGGTGAAGACAGCGCCTGTCCTCGGCGGTGGGGAAGCCGACGGCCGCCGTTGCGACCAGGTGGTCCCGTTCCAGGTCCACGTGTCCGAGACCAAGGTGGCCGGATTGGCCCCCGACGGTGACGTCTCGCCCGAGAAGAGGACCGTCTGGTGGTCGGTCGAGTCCCAGGTGAACGCCGCCCCGGAGCGGGCCGGGGGTCCCGGCGCGTCGGAGAGCGCCCACTTCTGTCCGTTCCAGATCCAGGTGTCGCCGAGCACCTTCGTGGCCCCGTCCTGGCTGGCGGAGGTAGTGCTCGGCCCCGGCGAGCCGGCGGAGGCCGAGGGCGCGTAGCCGGTGCCTCCGAAGAGCACGAGGTCCCCCGCAGCGTCGTAGGCGAGGGAGGCCTGTTCGCGCGGGGCCGGGCCGTCCGGCAGGGACGCAGCGATCTCGTACCACGACAGTCCGTTCCACGCCCAGGTGTCGCCCAGCAGCTGCCCGCCGGCGCCTCGACCCCCGAAGAGGATCAGCTGGTGCAGCGCCGGGTCGAAGGCCATCGATGCCATCTCCCGGGCCGGCGGTGCTGAACCCGACGCCTCCGACCAGGTCCGCCCGTCCCATATCCATGTGCTGTCCGAAAGTGCGCCGCTCGCCTCCACCCCGCCGAAGACCACGAGGTCGCCCTGGTCGGCGTCGAAGGCCGCGGCCGCGTACCCGAGCGGGGGAGGGGACGCGGCGGGGTGCAGAACCGACCACTGGACCATCGGGACCATCGGGGCCGGTGCGGCTGCGGCCGCGGCGGCGATCCCGGGCCAGCTGGCGAGGGCGGCGAGCGCGGCGCCCGCGCAGGTCGCCGCTGCGGCGCCCAGGCGGCGGGCCCTGCCGAACGCCCCCGCATAGGCGGCGATCAGGCGGGCAGGTCGAGACTCGGACCGTTGTCGGAACGACGCTGGCATGACAATACGGGTGGTCCAGGCGGAGCCTGGTCGAGCGGGCGACGGGAGTCGAACCCGCGTAACCAGCTTGGAAGGCTGGAGCTCTACCGTTGAGCTACGCCCGCGACCAGGTGGATCCTAGTTGCCTCGGCCCCTCGTTTTCGCAGATGGAGGACTTTGGGGCCTTCGTGGCAAAATGTCCCTGATCATGGGGGTTCTCGGGAGGATTCTGGCTTGGGGTGTCGCAGCGCTCCTCGCCGCGGGCGCCGTCGCGTCGGTGACCCTGCCCGCTGCGGCGCTCCCGGCGATCGGGACCGGTCGGGTGCTGCCCGCGTCAGCGCTCCGCGCCTTACTGGGCTCGACCCCCGCCCTGCCGGCCAGGTCCGCTCTAACCCGCACCGCTCCGCCGTCACGGCCGGCCGCGTCCGCGCCTTCTGCGATGACCGGAGGCGGTCCACCGCCGGCACCGACGCCATCCGGGAACGGCGGCGCACCCGGCTACGGATGCGCCGCGGCCATCGAATGGCTCACCTATCACGCCGCCCCCGGGTTCTCGTTCGTCTGCCCGGGCAACGGCCTCGGCGGTCAGGCCTTCACCTGCCAGAACGTACCCGGCGTGTGCCCGAACAACGAGCGCCTCATTGTCATCGCCGATCCCTGCCCCGCCGCCTACAAGAACGAGGCGTGGAACTCCTGGGTGGTGGAGGGACTGGTCGACGGGCCCTACGACCCCTTCGGCTGGTGCCCCACGTAGCGGAGAGCCGGCCCCGCAACCGGCTCAAAGGGGCCCCGCGGCGGTCGGCGTCTCGGTCGCGCGGTCCTCTCTGACGGGACCACGGTCACGCATCTCCACCGCATGCCAGGAGACCTCCATGCGGGCGCCCCCGAGGGGGGAGTCGCCTACGCTCCAGCGGCCTCCTGTCGCCCGGACGACCGAGTCGGCGATGGCCAAACCGAGGCCCGCGCCGCTGCCTATGTCGGTACCACGATGGAACCGATCGAACAGGCGGTGACGTTCCCCGGGCGGTATCCCGGGGCCGTTGTCTTCGACGACGAGCGCAATCCTGCCGCCTCTGGCCCCGAGGACGCCGAGCTGGACCCTGCCGCCCTCGCCGGCGTAACGGCAGGCGTTGTCGACCAGCACGCCGAGGAGGCGGTCGAGGTCCTCGGGCGCCGCTCTCACGCACAGGGGCCCCGGCGCCTCGTGGCGCAAAGCGAGTTCGACCCGGTAGGAGCGGGCCAGCGCAGCGAACCGCTCAGCGCAGCCCTCCGCGAGCGTCACGAGGTCCACCAGCTCCTCGCGGGGGATCGGAGGGCCTGAGTCGAAACGGGCCAGCCACAGCAGGTCCTCGACGATGCGTCGCAGCCGGCCGCTTTCCTCGCGGACGCGCTCGAAGGTCTGGCGCCACGCGTGGTCCCCGGGAGAGCACAGAGCCAGGCTCACCTCCGCTTCGATGACGCTCAGCGGGGTCCGCAACTCGTGGGAGGCGTCCGCAGTGAACTCCAGCTGGCGCCGGCGTGCCTCTTCGATGGGACGGGATGCCTTCAGCCCGATGGCCAGGGCTCCGAAGAAAACGGCCACCACGAAGATCGAGCCTCCGATCGTTTCGACCGCCGCCAGGACGCCTTCTATGTGGTTCGACTCGGCGAGGCTCTGTCCCGCGACGAGCCAGCCTCCGGCGGTGCGCACGGCGAGCAGCCTGAAGCTGCCGTGGCCCAGCCTGGCCGTGACTGGATGGCCCGACGGCGACCAGGCCCCCTCGGGCAGGCGCGGGGCACCGAGTTCGAGAGGAGCCGGCGCCCCTTCCCTGCCCGCACGCCACAAGAAGATCGGGGCGGCGTCGATGTCGGAGTCACCACGCTCGGATGCCGTCGGGTTCGACTGGTCGATGGCGGCCACCGCCAGACGGTCACGGAGCCGACCATCGACCGTGCTGAGCAAGTGGCCGCCGTCCACCAGGTCGAAGGTGACGCTCAGCGCCGAGAACAGGACGGCAATGACGACGGCGGCGGCTGCAGCGACCCTGGTCGCGTGGCGCAGCTCGGGCCGGCGTCGGAGCAGCGACGCCACTCCTGGAACCCTGCCCGTCATGCGGCGAGAATCCGGTAGCCCACGCCGCGTACGGTCTCGATCCGGACCCTACCGCCGACCAGCTTCGCTCTCAGACGCGACAGGTGGACGTCGATGGTGTTGGACCCGAGCGCATCGGCCTCGTCCTCCCAGACGTGCAAGGCGATCGCCCGGCGCCCGACGACCGCGGGGGAACGGCGGAGCAGCAGCTCGAGGATCCCGAGCTCCACGCTGGTGAGGGTGCACTCACGTGACGCCACGCGAACCCGCCGGGTGGCGGGCTCGAACTCGAGGTCTCCGAGGTAGAGGCTCACCGGCTGAAGTGCCGGGGAGCGGCGCTGCAGCGCCCGAAGCCGCGCGAGGAGCTCGCCGAAGTCGAAAGGTTTGACCAGGTAGTCGTCTGCCCCGGCGTCGAGGCCGGCCACCTTGTCGGCAGCCGTGTCGCGGGCGGTCAGGAGGAGCACCGGCAGGGCGCTCCCGCGTTGGCGGATCCTCTGCAACACGTCCAGTCCCGACACGCCGGGCATACGCCAGTCGAGCACCGCCACCTCGTACTCGTAGCTCCGCAGGAAGCCCAGCGCCCGCTCGCCGTCCTCGACCGCGTCGACGACGTAACCGTGCTTCCTGAGGCCCCGCTCGAGCACCGACCGCAAACCGGCGTCGTCCTCTGCGAGCAGCACGCGCACTGCCGGCTACAACTCGTGCCGGTGGCGGTCGCACGAACCCGCGAAGGGCAGAGGGTGGCCGTTCTTCAGGCGCTCGTCAGCCTGCAGGACTCGCCACGTCGCCGAGCGGTCAGCCGCCTCCCCCTCCGAGGGCGCCTGCTGCGACAGCCGGTATTCGGCCATGCGAGCGATGGTACTGCGCTGTCGGCGGTTCTCGTGGGCCTTCACGCTTCCGTCAGGTTGCCCCAGTAGGTTCCACATCGCGTGCTGAGGATCTCGTGTCTTCGATAACCTTTGAGCCGGTCACAGCCGGCGGCGGCAGGCGCCAGGCCTCGCCGTCGCGCCCTGGGCCCCGGCCGCGGCCGTGGACCGTCGACGTTGCTACCGTCGTCGTGGGGCTGGGTTTCGGTGCCACCGTAGGAGCGGCCCTGACGGCAGAAACACGTTCGCAGCTCTCGGGACCCGGAGGGCCGGAGATATTTCTCGGGAGCTTCACGGGTCTCGCAGGAACCTATCTGGCTCTGGTGATGGTGCTCCTCGTCAGCCGGGTGCCGCTGGTGGAGCGCGTCTTGGGCCAGGACGGTTTGCTGCGCTGGCACCGCCGCCTTTCGCCGTGGCCCCTCGGCCTGATCTTCGCCCATGTGCTCCTGGTGACCGACGGGTACGCTCTGGCCGCTCGGACGGGTGTGCTTCACGAGCTCGGCGCGCTGGCCAGCAGCTCGGCGGGGATGGCGGCCGCCACGGTCGCCATCGAGCTGATGGTGGTCGTCGCCGTTTCGTCGATCCGCCAGGTTCGCCGGCGCCTGCGCCGCGAGACCTGGTGGCGTCTTCACCTGTTCATGTACATGGCGCTGGCTCTCGCGTTCGTGCACGAGATAGCGCTCGGCCCTTCTTTCGTGCAGCACCCCCTTGCGCGGGTCGTGTGGTCCCTGGCCTGGGTGGCGACCGCCGGGCTGGTGGTCACCTATCGCCTCGGGCTTCCCCTCGTGCGCACCTTGCGTCACCGCCTTCGGGTGGTGGAGGTTCGACCGGAGGCCCCCGGCGTCGTGTCGGTCATCTGCAGCGGGCGCCATCTCGATCGCCTCGCCATCTCAGGTGGCCAGTTCTTCGAGTGGCGGTTCCTGGTGCGGGGCATGTGGTGGCAGGCACATCCGTTCACGGTGTCGGCGCGCCCGCGCCCCCCCTACCTACGCCTGACCGTCAAGTTGGTCGGCGACTTCACCGAGGCAGTCGCAAGGCTGCGCCCCGGTACCAAGGTGGCCATAGAGGGACCCTATGGTGCTTTCTCCGTCCACGCCGGGCGGCGACGGAGCGCCGTCCTGTTCGCGGGCGGCATCGGGGTGACCGCTGTGCGCGCCCTCCTCGAGGACATGCCCGCGCGCTCCCAGCCGATCGTGTTGATCCGCAGCTCGAGCTCCGATGCGCTCGCGCTGGACGACGAGATAGCCGAGCTGGTCCGACACCGCAAAGGCCGCGTGGAGCGGATCTTGGGTCCGCGCGACGAGGTCTCTTTGGAGCGGAGCATCCTCAGGCTCGTACCCAACCTTCAAACTCGAGACTTCTATGTGTGCGGGCCTGAAGGCTTCGTCGAGGAGGTGAGGCGCGCCCTGGCCCACCTCGGTGTGCGGAAGGACGCCGTCCACTTCGAGGCGTACAGCCTGTGAGACGTGCACCGTTGTTCGCGGCCGCGGGCGCAGCGGGTCTGGCAGCTGTTGTGTTGTCCCACCCAGGCAAGCCCGCCGTCGGCAAGCCGACGGCGACCCGGACCGCCGCCTCTCCTCAACCCTCGGGTCCAGCCAGCGGCCCCACGGCGAACGCGACGGGCACGGCGACCGGCAAGCCCGAGAACTACGGCTACGGCACGCTTGCCGTCAGCGTCACCGCAGCGAACGGGCGGATCGTCCAAGTGTCGGTGCCGCAGCTCCACACCATCGATTCCTACTCGCAGTACATCGCCCAGCAGGTGGTGCCGATACTGCGGCGCCAGGTCCTGAGCGTCCAGAACGCAAACATCCAAGGAGTATCGGGTGCCAGCTACACGAGCGCGGCCTTCGCCTACTCCCTGCAGTCTGCTCTCGCCAAGCTCGGCATGAAGTGACCACTCTGGTTCATGACGAACAGGTCATGGGAACTGTCGTATCATTCGGCGTCGACCATGATCGTGACGGGCGCGACGCCGCCCGGCAAGCCGTCGCTTCTGCGTGCGCCATCCTGCATCACGTCGATGCGGTGTTCAGCACATGGAAGCCGGACAGCCCGATGAGCCGCTTCCGGCGCGGGGAGCTCGAACGGCCGCCCCCCGAGATCGAATGTGTCCTCGACCTGTGCTGCGAAGCCAAACAGCTGTCCGGAGGATGGTTCGACCCCTGGGCGATGCCGGGGGGCGTGGATCCGACAGGACTGGTCAAGGGATGGGCAGCCGAGGAGGCGCTGGCCGGCCTGGCAGCCGCCGGGGTGCGGTCGGCGATCGTCAACGCCGCCGGCGACGTGACGATGCTGGCAGAGTCTGGCCGCACCTGGCGGCTCGGTGTCCGCCACCCCTGGCGGGCCGATGCGCTTGCCTGCATCGTGGAGACGGCTGTTCCGGTTGCCACGTCCGGCACCTACGAGCGCCCGGCTCAGCTGATCGTACCGGAGGCCGTGGCAGGCCGCGTCGATACCAGTAGGCGGCCCGTGTCTGCGACTGTCATTGGCCCGAGCCTGGCGCTGGCCGACGCTCTGGCCACGGCGCTGTGCGTGGGCGGAGACGAAGTGCTCGCCATGATCGACGCGGAAGATGGCTTCGATGGATACGTGATCTTCGACGACGGTGCGGAGGCGTGGACCCCGCGGTTCCCCTTTGCCTCCTGAGATCCTCCCCGCCAACTCGCGCGGAGAGAACGGGCGGCCGTGCGCCCTCCGGTCTTTTCGTATCGAAGACCATCAGAATGACAGGCGAACCGCCGCCCGCCCGCTCCCGAACCCCGCTTTCGCCACACGCTAGGGAAAGTTCTGGTAAGAAAACCCCCAGCGTCCTCGCCGTGCGGGGTCGGGGTTAAGATGACCCACCGCGGGCCGGGATCGCCGGAGGGAGTCCTCGATAAGTGGATGGTCGGTGGATACGAAAACGTGGCAGGCACGCGAAGCGCCCATCCTTCGCGCAGCGGCGCCGCGCCGAGCGAGGGGCGTTGATAGGTCTCGGGATGGCCGTGGTGTTGGTTCTCGTCGCCATCACGGTCGGTGCCACCGGCGTTGGTTCCCGAGTGCGCACCCGGAGCCCCGCGACTCGTTCGACCCAGACGCCTGCTACGACCAAGCCGCCTGCTCCGACCACGGCCCCGCCGCCGTCTCCGGTGTGGAGGGTGGCATGGGGGTCGGCCATGGCGTGGGGGTACGGGACGGCGTCAGACGTCACCGTCCGCGATCTCGCGACCTTGGGCGTCGGCGGCGAAGCGGTGCGGATACGGGTCTCGAACCTGTTCGGCAACGCCCCTCTGGTGATCAGCGCCGCCACCATCGGTCTCGACTCCGGGGGCGCCGCTGTCGTGCCGGGATCGCTCCACACCGTCACGTTCGGCGGCCAGCCCGGCACCACCGTGGCGGTTGGCCGCTTCGCCTACAGCGATCCCGTGGCCATGCCGGTGAGCCCCATGCAGACGGTGGCCATCAGCCTCTACGTCAGCGACACCGACCTTGCGACGGTGCATCCATGCTGCACCAAGACAGTGTCCTATTACACGCCCAACGGGCGGGGCAACCTCACTCGAGACGTGACGGGCGCCGGCTTGATCCCGAGCCCCTGGGAGCGCTGGGCGGATGCCGTCGACGTCCTCCAGACAACCGGCCGCGGGAGCATCGTGGTCGTCGGCGACTCGATAACAGACGGCTACCATTCGACCCTTCGGTGGACCCACGTGCTGCAGGAAAGAATCGATCAGCTCCCACCCTCCGAGCAGAGGGCGGTCGTCAACGAAGGGATCACCGCCAATGCCCTCACTTCGGTCGTGCACACCTACGCTGCCACTGGAGGAGGGCCTTCGGGGCTGTCACGGCTCGCCCCTGACGCTCTCGACCAGTCGGGAGCGACCGAAGTCGTGCTCTTCCTCGGCACCAACGACCTGTGGTTCGGGGCGACGGCGGCCCAGGTGATCCAGGGGTACCAACAGGCGATCCAAGCGGCTCACCAGGCCGGGCTGCGGATCGTAGGCGTGACGCTGCTGCCCCGCGAGAGCAATCCCGAGGAGCCGTGGACTCCTGAGGAGCAGGGACAGCTCGAGCAGGTCGACAAGTGGATCCTCACCTCCGGGCAGTTCGACGGGGTCCTCGACCTGGCGGCTGCTGTCGCCGACGTGTACAACGGGGCCTGCGCCCCCTACGTCATGTTCCCCCCCTACGACTCAGGCGACCACCTGCATCCGAACGCCGCCGGCCAGACCGCAATGGCGAATGCGGTCGACCCCTCGGTGCTCGAGTTACCTCCGCTGCCCACGGTGCCCCCGCTCGTTGACGCGACGCCGACCGCCAACTGCAACGCCGCGGCGGTCTACGCCGGTGCCCCGCAGTGACCGGTCGCCGTGCACCACGTTCAGCTGGGAGCTCCGGGGCAGGCCCCAGGTGCAGGCGGGGCGGAAGGTCCGCTGGTCAAGAAAGCCACCTGGGGCACGTTTCCTTGGGCGACCATGGCCGTCGCGGCCGCCGCCTGACCGCGCAGCTCCAGGTCGAAGAAGTCCGTGACCACCGAGGCGACGATCGAGTGGTCCTCTCCGGCACCGATGTAGGGTGGGTAGTGCTCCGCGCCAACGAGGTCGAGGTACCACTTCGGTGACGGGGCGGAATCGTAGATCTGCGTGCTGCACGCTGGGACGTTGACGGTGTCGGCGCTTCCCTGCACCACGAGCAGCGGCAGCGGCGGACCGGCGAAGTAGCGTCCGCCGAACGACGTGAGCTCCGCTCCCGAAAGCACCGCAACTGCTTTGACCACGCTGTCCCGGCAGCAGGAGTTGTCGGCGACAGCCAGGCTCACGTCCCCTCCGTCGGAATGCCCGACGAGGCCGACCTGGTCGGAGTCGATCAGCCCCGAAAGCGTCGCACCCGGAGTGCCCGCTGATCTCAGGAGCGTGGCGAGCACGAACCGAAGGTCTGCCGGGTGGTTGACGATGTCCGCCTCGTCGAGCGCTGCTGGCTCAGAAGGGCTCGTGTGGGGGTACCTGGGGGCAGCAACGACGAACCCGGCTGAGGCCCAATCCTGGAGCAGGCCTTGGTAAGCCCCGACAGCGACGTCATAGCCCTGGGAAAAGACGAGCAGAGGGTAGGGTCCGCCAGTCCTGTCCGGCGTGGCACCGGCGGCGGTCCACATGGCGGGGTACCAGACCTCGGTAGGAAGGGAACGGCTGGGCGCTCCCGGCTCCACGATGCCGAGGTCGACCGTTCCGACCGGGTACGTCCCGGGCTTGGCGAGAGACCCCGGGTCCTTCGCCCGCCGGGCGACGGTGCTCGGCGGGGCCTGGGTCGTGGAAGGAGCCGAGGTGGCTGTCCCGATCGCCTTCGCCCCAGGAGCGCGACCGCTGCTGGGTCTGAGCGCAAGAGCGGCGAAGACACAACACAGGCCCACCACCAGGAGAACGCCGATTCGCCGCCGGCGCCTCGCTCGGAGGCGGCCAGCCGTCATCGGCTTCAAAGGTTACAGGAGGGTCGCCGATGCTGACCGTACGCCCGCTTTTGGACCACGACGTGGAGTCCAGCACCCAGATCCACCTGGAAGTCCTGCACATGGAGTTCCTTGCCCGGTGCGGAAGGCGCTTCATTGGCCACTACCACCGGGCGTGGCTGGCAAGTCCTCATGGGCTGGCACTGGCGTGCGTCGACGGCGACGGGCGCCTGTTGGGCGTGGTGCTGGCGGCCCTCGATCCGCCAATGCACTTTCGCAGCATGGTTCGTCATCACGGACTGCGGCTCGCCTTTTCGCTTCTGGGACACGCTGTCGCAAACCCGGCTTTCGCCAAGACGCTGATCGCCACCCGGGCCGTCAGGTACTCCCGCGGCCTGGCCAGGATGCTCGTGGCGCAGCTGCACCCGGGGCAGAGGGCGGCCACTGCGACCGACGCCCAGGCGAGGGTGGGCGAAGTGACCCACGTGATGGTCTCGGCCCAGGCGCAGGGGCGCGGAGTCGGTAGAGCCCTTCTCGCCGAGGTCCGTCGGCAGGCGGCGCGGGCAGGGCTGTCGGAGCTGGTCCTCGTCACTCCTCCCGGTCTCGACGCGGCGGGGTTCTACGAGCACATGGGCTGGAAGCGAGACGGGCAGGTCACCAGCCGCAGCGGGGAGACGTTTCTTGCCTACCGCCTTCCCCTGGACGATCCGGGCGGCGGCGTCACCGAGGAGGTTTGACGATGGACCAGGACAATTCACGTTGGCGTAAGGCTCGGGAGCCAAGATGGGTGCGTGAAGCGCGTTCCGGCCGTTGTGAATCCGCGGGCAGTCCAGGGGCCCTCCTAAATGGCTGAGGGCCAGGGAGTCGTCGGTGACCGCCCAACGCTGATCCCGTCGGAAGGGGACGAGCTCGTCGATGTGGCCGGATCGTATCCAACCCGCGGCCCTGGAGGCCCTCGAGCCGGGCTCGGCGGGCCGGCTGGCTCGTCGCGAGAGCAGACCCGCCCCCCGCGATCGTCGGGGGAGCGTGGTTTCCGACAGAGGCGCCCTGGAGGCGCCCTCGGCCGGCGCCTGGTCGCCCGGATGTGGGACCGCCGGGTCGAACGCTGGGACCACCAGGCGGCCACAGACCTGCAGCCCGTGATCGACGCCGTCTTGGAGATCGCGGACGTGCAACGTGGCGCCGTGGCCGTGGATCTCGGCTGCGGCACCGGACAGCTCAGTCTGCCGATGGCCCGAGCCGGGGCCGACGTGCTGGCGGTCGACCTGAGCTCGACCATGGTGGAACGCCTGCAGCAAAAGGCCGAGGCGGCCGCCCTCGAAAGCCTGCGGGGCGTCGTCTGCCCGATGGAACTGCTCGACCTGCCTGCTGGAAGCGTGGACCTAGTTGTTTCCAGCTACGCCTTCCACCATGTGCGCGACCGCGACAAGGAGAGGCTCGTGGTCAACGCAGCCCGCTGGCTGCGACCAGGCGGAAAGCTGGTCCTCGGTGACATGATGTTCGGCCGCGGGGCGACAGCACGCGACCGGGCCATAATCGTCTCGAAGTTCAAGATCCTGGCTCGGAGGGGACCAGGAGGGTGGTGGCGGCTGGTGAAGAACATCGCTCGCTACACGTTCCGGTTCCAGGAGCGTCCGGTGAGCATCGACACCTGGAAGCTCTACTTCGAACGAGCCGGGCTGGCCGAGATCCGCAGCCAGCCGGTGGTGTCGGAAGCGGCGGTCGTCTCGGGAACCAAGCCCGAGCCGGCCTGAGTCTGAGCGCCGCCTTCTCCCTCCCGGCCCGGCGAGGGTCGACCCGGCCCGATAGTAGCTTGGTGACCGCGCGGCACGGGGAGTGGCGCAGCGGTAGCGCACCTGCTTTGGGAGCAGGAGGCCGGGGGTTCGAATCCCCCCTCCCCGACCGACCGGCTCGCCGGGCGGGACCAGGTTTTGGGGAAGGCGGGCCTCGTGAGCCGTTGCCGGTGGCCTGAGGCCTCCGGCCGCATACGTCGCTGCACTGTTTAGACTCGGGGTCCTGTGAAGGCCGTCGTCGAGCCCCTCGAGGGCAACAAGGTGAAGTTGTCCATCGAGGTAGAAGAGCAGGAGTTCGAGCGCGACATCGACGCGGCGTTCCGCAAGATCGCCCGCGAGGTGCGCATCCCGGGCTTCCGGCCCGGCAAAGCTCCCCGGCGGATCCTCGAGGCTCGTCTGGGCAAGGAGACCGGGCGGGTCGAAGCTCTGCGGGAGGCGCTGCCCAACTACTACTCCCAGGCGGTGAGGGAGCACCAGGTGGATGTCGTCGCCCCCCCGGAGATAGACATCAAGGCCGGTCAGGAGGCGGGACCCGTTTCTTTCGACGCGGTGGTCGAGGTCCGTCCCCAAATCCAGGTGGCCGGCTACGCCGGGCTGAAGGTCGTGATCCCGAGCCGGGTCGTCACCCCCGAGGACGTGGACGCTCAGATCGACCGGCTGCGGGGCAACTTCGGAGAGCTCGTCCCGGTCGACCGTCCCGCCCGCAAGGGTGACCACGTGACGGTCGACCTCCAGGCGACCCACGACGGCCAGGCCGTATCAGGGCTCACCACCGACGACTTCCTCTACGAGGTAGGTTCCGGTTCGGTGCTCCCCGAGCTCGACGCCCGGCTGGACGGGGCGAGGGTCGGGGACATCCTCGCCTTCGACGCCGACGTCCCCGGCACGGGACCGACCAGCTTCCGCGTGCTGGTCAAAGACGTGAAGGAGAAGGTCCTGCCCGACCTCACCGACGAGTGGGCGTCCGAGGCCTCCGAGTTCGACAGCGTCGCGGCGCTCAGGGCGGACATCGAGGAGCGTCTCTCCGCCCTGAAGCGGGTCCAGGCGGCGCTGGCACTTCGCAACGCCACGGTAGACGCGCTCGTGGAGCTGGTGGCCGAGGAGCCGCCGACCACCCTGGTCGACGCCGAGATCCAACGGCAGCTCCACGACCTGCAGCACCGGCTGGAACGTCAGGGCGCCACCCTGCAGCAGTACCTGGAGGCAACCGGGAACTCCCCCGAAGAGCTGGTGGAGGCGATCCGCCGGCAGGCGCTCCCTGCTGTCAAGGCGGACCTGGCGCTGCGGGCTGTCGCCGAGGCTGAGGGGATCGAGCCGGAGGAAGGCGACCTCGAAGCCGAGATCGAGCGCCTCGCGGCCGGCTACAAGGCGAAACCGGAGCAACTGAGGCAGGAGTTGGAGCGCGCCGACCAGATGCCCGCGGTACGCTCGGACTGGAAGAAGACCCGGGCGCTGGAATGGCTGCTGGATCACGTGGAGATCGTCGATCCGGAGGGGCGTCCCGTCGACCGGGCCCTACTCGAGCCGCCCGCCGTCGCAGAGTCCCAGGATGAGGAGACCGGAGGACAATGATCGACCCAGTCGCCCAATACCACATCCCGGGGGTGTTCGAGCAGACCAACCGCGGGGAGAAGAGCTACGACCTGTTCTCCAGGATGCTCGAGGAGAACATCGTCTTCCTCGGCACACCGATCGACGACTACGTGGCCAACGCCGTCTGCGCCCAGCTCCTCTACCTGGAGTACAAGAACGCAGACAAAGACATAAGCCTCTACATAAACTCACCCGGGGGCGACATCACGGCCCTCTTCGCGATCTACGACACGATGAAATTCGTGAAGAACGACATCTCGACGTTCTGCTACGGGCAGGCGGCCTCGGCAGCGGCGGTCATCCTCGCCGGCGGAACGAAGGGGAAGCGATATGCCCTCCCCCACGCCCGGATCCTCATCCACCAGCCCTACGGCGGGGCAGCAGGCCAGGCCGCCGACATCGAGATCCAGGCCAAGGAGATCCTGCGGATGCGCGACCTGCTCAACCACATGCTCGCCCTTGACACAGGGCAGGAGGTCGAGCGCATCGCCCGCGACACCGACCGGGATTTCATCATGAGCGCCGAGGAGGCGTGCGAGTACGGCATCATCGACGAGGTGATCACGACCAGGGAGCTGGCCGTCGTCCCGCAGGCAGCGGGCGTGGCCTGAGGCGGGGGCGGGGGAAATGGCGAAGTTCGGGGAGTCCAGCGACCTGGTCAAGTGCTCCTTCTGCGGTAAGTCGCAGAAGCAGGTCAAGAAGCTGATCGCAGGTCCGGGGGTCTACATCTGCGACGAGTGCATAGACCTGTGCAACGACATCATCGAGGAGGAGCTCTCCGACAGCACCGAGGTCCGCTTCGACGAGCTTCCCAAACCGGCGGAGATCTTCAACTTCCTAAACGACTACGTCATCGGGCAGGAGCGGGCCAAGAAGATCCTCTCGGTTGCCGTTTACAACCACTACAAGCGGATCCAGTCCGGTGGTTACGGCGACTCCGAAGTGGAACTGCAGAAGTCGAACATCCTGCTCCTCGGACCCACCGGGTGCGGCAAGACGTTCCTCGCCCAGACCCTCGCCAGGATGCTGAACGTCCCCTTCGCCATCGCCGACGCCACCGCCCTGACCGAAGCCGGCTACGTCGGCGAGGACGTCGAGAACATCCTTCTCAAGCTGATCCAGGCCGCCGACTACGACGTGAAGAAGGCCGAGACCGGGATCATCTACATAGACGAGATAGACAAGATCGCCCGCAAGAGCGAGAACCCGTCGATAACCCGGGACGTCTCCGGGGAGGGAGTTCAGCAGGCCCTGCTGAAAATCCTGGAGGGGACAACCGCCTCGGTCCCGCCCCAGGGGGGGCGCAAGCACCCCCACCAGGAGTTCATCCAGATCGACACGACCAACATCCTGTTCATTTGCGGCGGGGCGTTCGCCGGCCTGGACAGGATCATCGACAGCCGCCTCGGCCGTCAGGGGATCGGGTTCCGGGCGGAGATCAGACCCAGCGAGGAGCGCGCCGAAGGCGAGCTGCTCTCCCAGGTGCTACCGGAGGACCTCCTCAAATTCGGGCTGATTCCCGAGTTCGTCGGCCGCCTGCCCGTGATCGGCGCTGTTTCGAACCTCGACGGGCCGGCGCTGGTCAGGATCCTGGTGGAGCCGAAGAATGCCCTGGTCAAACAGTACCGGAGGGTCTTCGAGCTGGACAACGTCGAGCTGGTGTTCAGCGAGGATGCCCTCGAGGCGGTGGCCGAGCAGGCGCTGCTCAGGGGAACCGGGGCGAGGGGGCTCCGGGCGATCCTGGAGGAAGTGCTCCTCGAGGTGATGTACGACCTGCCCAGCCGCAACGACATAGGCCAGTGCGTGATCGACCGGTCAGTGGTCCTGGAGAGGGTCGCCCCCACGCTGGTCCCGCGCACCGAAGGCATGCCCCGGGTCGCCTCCCGCAACCGGCGGGCGGCTTCCTGACCCGGTCTTGACGGTCGCCTTCTCCAACGTCGGCGACGCCCTCGAGTGGCTGGACCAGCACCAGAACCTCGAGCGGATGCTGGCCGAGGAGCCGCGTAGGCGCGAGCCCCCGGACCTGGGGAGGATGCGGGCCCTTGTGGACGCGCTCGGCCATCCCGAGACGGCCGCCCCGGTGGTCCACGTAACCGGCACGAACGGCAAGACCTCCACTGCCCGGTGCCTGACGTCGCTCTTCATGGCGAAGGGCCTGCGTGTCGGAACATTCACCAGCCCCCATCTGCAGGCGATCAACGAGCGGATCGCCACCGACGGCTCGCCGATCGACGATCGCTCGCTCTGCCAGGTGCTCGAGGAGGTCGCCGCTGTGGAGTCGTTCCTCCACCTGAGGCTCACCTGGTTCGAGATCCTGGCCGCGGCGGCGATGCTGTGGTTCGCCGACCGTCCGGTGGACGTCGCCATCTACGAGGTGGGAATGGGCGGGAAGTGGGACGCCACAAACGTCGTGGACGCGTCGGTGGCCGTCGTGACGAACATAGGGCTCGACCACCTCGAGTTCCTCGGGCCCACCAGGGCCGACGTCGCCACCGAGAAGGCCGGCATCGTCAAGCCTCGCTCCACCTTGGTCCTCGGCGAGACCGACCCGGAGTTGCGGGGGATCTTCGCCGCCACCGAACCGGCAGCGTTGTGGCTGGCCGGGCGCGAGTGGGACTGCCCGCGCAACGCCGTCGCCGTCGGTGGCCGGGTGCTCGACCTGCGCACCCCGGGAGCCCGCTACGACGACGTCTGGCTGGACCTGCACGGCGGCCACCAGGGATGGAACTTCGCGGCCGCGCTCGCGGCGGTCGAAGCCTTCTTCGGGGCGCCTCTCGACGACCGACTGGTGCGGGAGGCCGCAGGAGCGGTCTCCTCCCCAGGGCGCCTCGAGGTGATCGGCAGCGACCCTCTGATAGTCCTCGACGGCGCCAAGAACCTGGAGGGAGCATCGGCCTCGGCGGCCGCTGTCGCCGAGGAGTTCGGAGCCGACCGATCGCTCCTGCTGGTCGTGGGGATGCTCCGCGGTAAGGACCCCGCGCAGATGCTCTCCGCCCTGGGCGCCGCCCGGGCTCGGCTGGTCGTGTCCTGCCCCGCCCCCTCCCCCCGGACGCAGCCCCCCGAGGAGGTCGCCGCGGCCGCCCGCTCGGTCGGGGCGTCGGCCGTCGAGGTCGCCGATTCGGTGGCGTCGGCGCTCGACCTGGCCACCTCAAGGGCGGTGGCCGGCGACCTGGTCCTGGTCACGGGATCCCTCTACGTGGTCGGAGCTGCCCGGGCGGCGCTCGGGCTGGTCTGAGAGAGCTGTCGCAAAACCCGTGGGGACTCGTCTTCTATTGGTAGGTCTGCGCTTCGACCGTACCGAGCGCCACGCCGCCGACGCCTCGTCCGTTGGCGGCGATGCGCCTGCCGGCCGGCCCCGGTCTTCCAGCTCACGCTAGGGTCGCCCGCTCGTGGAACTCGTGGAGCCCAAGGAACTCATGGAACGCACCCTGGTGATCTGCAAGCCCGACGCTGTAGAGCGCGGCCTGACCGGCGAGATCATCCGCCGTCTCGAGCGCAAAGGCCTCCGGCTGGTGGCGGCCGAGCTGCGGCGCCTCGATCAGGCCACCGCACGGCGCCACTACGCCGAGCACGAGGGCAAGGTTTTCTACGAGGATCTCATCACGTTCATCACCAGGGCACCGGTGATGCTGATGGTCGTCGAAGGGCCGCCCGGTACGTGGCAGGTGGTCCGCAACCTGATGGGGGCCACCAACCCCGCCCAGGCCGCACCCGGCACGATCCGAGGTGACATGGCCTTGGAGACGACCGAGAACCTGGTCCATGGCTCCGACGGGCCCGAGTCTGCCGCCCGAGAGATCGCCCTGTTCTTCCCGGACCTCCCCTGAGGCTGGCCCTCCTTGGGCCGGACTGGCCGGCTGGTCGTCCCTGCGCCGGGGGCCGGCTGGCCGTCCCTGCGCCGGACTCGCGCGGGCCGGCCCTCCGCCGGAGGCCGCCGAGGCGGGTGGACTACCCCTCCCGCGCAAGGTACCCTCAGAGCCGACCTCCGCCGGCTTACGGAGCCGGCCCTCTGACAGGAGGGCTCCTCGCTTTGTCGGACAATTTCCTATCCGGTTTCTTCGGGCGCGACATGGCCGTCGACCTCGGAACGGCCAACACCCTCGTCTACGTGCGCGGCCGCGGGATCGTTCTCAACGAGCCCTCGGTGGTCGCGGTGAACACCAAGGACGACCGCCCACTCGCGGTGGGCATAGAGGCGAAGCGGATGATCGGGCGCACGCCCAGCCACATTCAGGCCATCCGCCCTTTACGCGATGGGGTGATAGCCAACTTCGACATCTGCGAGAAGATGCTGGCGTACTTCATCCGCCGGGTTCACGGGCCACGGAAGTTCGCCAAGCCCCGAATGGTCATCTGCGTGCCCTCGGGGATAACCGGGGTCGAGCAGCGGGCAGTGCAGGAGGCGGCCGAGTCCGCCGGCGCCCGAAAGCCGGCGTTCATCATCGAGGAACCGATGGCCGCGGCGATCGGTGCCGGCCTGCCGGTTCACGAGCCGACGGGCAACATGGTGGTCGACATCGGCGGGGGCACCACCGAGGTGGCGGTCATATCGCTCGGCGGCATCGTCACCAGCCAGTCGGTCCGCATCGGCGGGGACGAGTTGGACGAGGCGATCATCAATTTCATCAAAAAGGAGTACAGCCTTGCGCTCGGGGAGCGCACCGCGGAGGAGATCAAGATCGCGCTCGGCTCGGCCTGCCCGTTGGAGGAGGAGCTTCACGCCGAAATCCGGGGCCGGGATCTGATAACCGGCTTGCCCAAGACGATCGTCACCACCACCGAGGAGATCCGCGACGCGATAGAGGAACCAGTTTCGGCGATCGTGGATGCCGTCAAGGTCACATTGGACAAGACTCCGCCGGAGCTCGCCGCTGACATCATGGAGCAGGGCATCGTCCTGACCGGCGGCGGGGCCCTCCTCCACGGGCTCGGCGCGCGGCTCATGTCCGAGACGGGCATGCCGATAGTCGTCGCCGACAACCCGCTGCACTCGGTGGTCATGGGCAGCGGCCAGTGTCTCGAGGCGCCCGAGGTGCTGAAGATGCTGGCGAGCCAGAGCAGCTAGCCCAGCCGGGCGACCCTCGAGAGTGGCTGTCTACCGGCGTGCCTCGCGTGCCAGGAACCTCCTGGCGGTGCTGGTCCTGGCGGCGCTCACGCTCGTGACGATCGACGCGCGCAGCCATGGCAATGGTGTCCTCGGGGACGTCCGGCAGAAGGTCTCCGACGTTTTCGCCCCGCTGCAAAGAGCGACCCACGCGGCTTTGGAGCCGGTCGGCAACTTCTTCACCGGAGCGGCCGAGTACGGGTCGCTCCGCCAGGAGAACCAGCGCCTGCGCCAGCAGGTCGCCGCTCTCGAGGCTCAGGGTGCCACCGCCGCGGACGCTGAGCAGCGGGCGAGCCAGGCACTGGCCGAGTTGAACCTTCCGTTCGCGTCCAACATCCCCACCGTGCTTTCGCCGATCATCGACCAGGGGTCGTCGAACTTCGACAACTCGATCACCATCGGCCGCGGAACTGCGAGCGGCGTCGCCCCAGGCGAGCCCGTGGTCGCCGCCGGAGGCCTGGTCGGTTCCGTCCTGGCTGCGAGCCGGGACACGGCCACCGTGCGGCTGCTGACCGATCCGAGCTTCGCCGTCGGCGTGTCACTTCAGGGCGGCAACGTCGGCTCGGCGGCGGGGACGGGGCCGTCCCAGCCGCTGCGGGTGACCGTCGACACCACTCAGCTGCCGCCCCCCGTCGAGAAGCCGGGCTCTTTGGTCCTCACCAGCGGTCTGCAGATGGAGAAGTTCCCCCCGGGTATCCCTGTCGGCCGCGTCGCCAAGTCCGTCACGCCCCCCGGAGGGTCCGAGCCGGACATCGAAATCAGTCCCGCTGTCGATCCGGCCGGTCTTTTCTACGTCCAGGTGCTGCTGTGGAGCCCAGCGTGACCTCCAGGAAAACCCTGCCTGGCCCGTTCGTGCCGGCGTTGGGACCAGCGTGAGCCCCCACACCAAGGCCCGCCTGCGGATAGCCGCCCTCCTGGTGGTAGCCGTGCTGCTCCAGACGACCCTCGCTTCGGACCTGCGGGTCTTCGGGGTGGCGCCGGACCTGATGGTGCTGCTGTCCATCTGCGCCGGCATGCTCGGCGGTCCCGAGGCCGGCGCCTGGGTCGGTTTCTGGTCCGGGCTGCTCATGGACATGTTCCTTTCCTCGACCCCCGTGGGCCTGTCCGCCCTCACCTACTGCCTGATTGGGGCGGCCGTCGGTGGTCTGCGCTCCTCGGTGCTGGCGGACCGCCGCTCGCTTCTCCCGGCGGCCGCCCTGGTGGGGACCGCCGCGGCTGTCGTGCTCTTCGTAGGCGCCGGCGACGTGCTCGGCCAGCACCAGCTGATAGCAGCGGGGCGGTCCTGGCTGATCAGGGTGGCCGTCGTGGAAGGGATGTGGAACGCCGTCCTGGCTCTGCCGGCCGGCTACCTCTACGCTCGGGCGGCGAGGGGATCTGTGGGGGTCGAGCGGCTCGGCGTGGCTGACGCGCGATGAAGCCCGCTGGAGGGCCGAGCGCCCACATCCTGCTCCTGCGGCGCTGCGGTGCCAGCGGCGCCGGTGGTCGGGGAGGCCGGGGATCGCCCTCTACAATCTGGGTTGCAGCCGTCGGTTGTGCGGCGACGGGCAGCGGAGGCCAGAACTGACGTGATGCTGAAGACCGAAAGCAGGCCCGGTTCTCCCGCGACGGCGGGCCGGCGACAGCCCCGGCTCGCCGGCGCGTGGCGCCACTTCGACTTTCTTTTGGCCGGGGCCGCGGTGTGCATCGGTTTCATCGGCTGCCTGATGATCTACACCGCCACCCGAGACCAGCTTCAAGTAGCGGGTATCAGCCCCACCTATTACGCGAAGAAGCAGGCGATCTTCATGCTGATCGGGATCGCGGTCATGCTCGGCGTCGCCGCCATCGACTACCGGCGTTTCGGCGACTGGGCGCTCGCCATATACGGGTTCTGCCTCTTGATGCTGATGGCGGTCCTCGTCGTCGGCCACAAGAGCCGGGGGTCACAGGCGTGGTTCCAGCTGGGCGGCTACCAGTTCGAGCCGTCGGAGCTCGCCAAGATCGGCCTGATCATCGCCCTCGCCTCCTACTGCGCCGCGGCCAGGGGCCGGCTTTCCGGGCGGGCGCTGGTCGCCCTGCTCGGGTTGTCCGCTGTGCCGTTCGCCCTCATCTACAAACAGCCGGACCTCGGCTCGGCGCTGGTGCTCGCAGCGGTCCTGGTGGCCGTCCTGCTCGTCGGCGGCGTGAGGGGGCGCCACATGGCCGCCCTCGGCCTCCTCGCCGTCGTGCTCTCCTTCGGCGTCGTCCACTTCGGGATCCTGAAGACCTACCAGAAGGACCGCCTCACGTCTTTCGCCGACGCGCCCAACCAGCCGAACCCCGCCATGCTCGCCACGGTCGCCGGTGCCAACGAGTACAACGTCGCCGAGTCGAAGACCGCGGTGAGCAACGGTGGCATCACCGGCCAGGGCTTCGGAAAAGGAACGCAGACCAACCTCTCCTACGTGCCCGAGCAGCGCACCGACTTCATCTTCACCGCCCTCGGGGAGCAGTTCGGCCTGGTCGGCTCGGCTGTCCTGCTGGCCCTCTTCGCCGTGGTGGTGTGGAGGACCTGGCGAGCGGCCACCCTCGCCCGGGACCAGTTCGGCACGCTGGTCTGCGTAGGGGTGCTGGCGATGATCGCCTTCCAGGTGTTCGAGAACATCGGCATGACCATCGGAATAATGCCAGTTGCGGGTATCCCGTTACCTCTCATGAGCTACGGCGGCTCTTCGGTGCTGGCCACGTTTGCCGGGCTGGGCCTGGTCCTGAGCGTCCGGATGCGCCGGTTCAGCTGAGCGCACCGGTCTCGCCGGCGGGCTCCTCCCGCCGCGGCCCGGCGCGCTCTTCCCGCCGCGGCCCGGCGCGCCGGAGCGGGTCGCGGAGGCCGGCGGGTCTAGACTGTTGAGGGACATGACGTCCCTGTGGCCCCGGATCGAGCCTCTCCTGGCCCACGTCTCCAAGCCGGCCCGTTACATAGGCTGCGAGGACGGCGCGGTCGGGGCAGGCTCCTTGGAGGGTCTTGTCAGCTGGCTGCTCGTCTACCCGGACTCCTACGAGATCGGGCTGCCCAACCAGGGTTTGCAGATCCTCTACGAGATACTCAACGAGCGCCCGGACGCCAGGGCCGAGCGTGCCTACGCCCCGTGGCCCGACATGGAGCGTCTCATGAGGCGGAGCTCGGTGCCCTTGTTCTCCCTCGAGAGCCACCATCCCGCTGCCGCCTTCGACGTCTTGGCCTTCAACCTTTCGGCCGAGCTCGTCTACACCAACGTGCTCAACTGCATCGACCTCGCCGGTGTGCCGGTGCGGGCCGGCGAGCGCGACGAGCGCCACCCCCTGGTGTTGGCGGGGGGGCACTGCGCCTTCAACCCGGAGCCGCTGGCCGACTTCGTCGACGCCTTCGTCATCGGCGATGGAGAGGAGGCGGTCGGCGACATCACCGAGGTCGTCAAATCCGAAGGCCGCTCACGGCATGCGCTGCTGCGCAGGCTGGCCGCCACTCCCGGGGTATACGTGCCCGCCGCCTACACGGTCGACTACGACGGCCCCCGGTTGGTGTCGGTGCGAAAAGTGTGGTCCGAGGCGCCCGAGGTGGTGCACAAGCGAACCGTTTCGGACCTCGCTGCCTGGCCCTACCCGAAGCGCCAGCTCGTTCCCCTGACCGAGGTCGTGCACGACCGCCTCAACGTGGAAATCTTCCGCGGCTGCACGCGGGGCTGCCGGTTCTGCCAGGCGGGGATGATCACCAGGCCGGTACGGGAGCGCCCATCCTCACAGGTTCGGCGAATGGTCTCGGAGGGCCTTGCCCGTACCGGCTACGACGAGGTGAGCCTCACGTCGCTGTCGAGCGCTGACTTCTCGGGCATCGAGGACGTCGTCGGCGGGATCGTCGACGACCCCGCCTCTGCGCGCCAGGTTTCGGTGAGCTTGCCCAGCCTTCGGGTGGACGCCTTCACCGTCGGCGTCGCCGCCCACATCCAGAAGGTTCGCCGCACCGGGCTGACCTTCGCCCCCGAGGCGGGAACGTGGCGGATGCGGCAGGTGATCAACAAGCTGATCACCGAGGAAGACCTCTACGGTGCCGTCGAGTCCGCCTTCTCCCAGGGCTGGCGCCGCGTCAAGCTCTACTTCCTGACGGGACTGCCGACGGAAACGGATGAGGACACGCTGGGCATAGCCGAGTTGGCCCGCAGCTGCGCGTCGATCGGCCGGTCTCATCACCGCGGGGCCACGGTGACCGCTTCGGTCGGGGGGTTCGTCCCCAAGCCGCAGACGCCGTTCCAGTGGTTCGGCCAGGAAACCCTGGACGGTCTCCAGCGGCGGATCGGCCTGCTGAGGGAAGCCACCCGGCGCGACAGGGCCGTCCAGCTCAAGTGGCACGACCCCCGGGCGACCCTGGCGGAGGGCATAGCCAGCCGTGGCGACCGGCGCATAGGCGCGGTGATAGAGCAGGTTTGGCGCCGGGGCGGCGTGTTCCAGGAATGGTCCGAGCACTTCTCGCTCGAGCTTTGGACCGAGGCCATGGCAGCGCAGGGGCTTTCGGTCGACTGGTACGTGCACCGCGAGCGGGACAGGGACGAGGTGCTCCCCTGGTCCCACATCTCCGCCGGTTTGCACGAGGATTTCCTCTGGCAGGAGTGGCAGGACGCGCTGGCCGCGTCCGGCACACCAGACTGCCGCTGGACGCCGTGCTACGACTGCGGGGCGTGCACCGGCTACGGGCTGGAGCACGTCGTGGCCTCCACCGTCGCCCCCGCTGGAGGAAGCCAGGGGACCGGACAGGACCTGGCCCGGGGTGGCGAGGTTCCCGTCCGCCTGCTGGCGAGGGTCACGGCCGGGGTGCCCCGATGAGGCTGCGCATCCGGTTCACCAAGCTGGGGAAGGTCCGCTGGACCAGTCACCGGGACGTCGCCCGCATGTGGGAACGGGCGTTCCGCCGGGTGGGGCTGCCCCTCGCCTACAGCGAGGGTTTCACCCCCCGTCCCAAGGTCAGCTTCGGGCTGGCCCTTCCCACTGGCCACGAGTCGATGGCCGAGTACCTGGACGTGGAGCTCTCCGACGCCGCGGCGGGCGCGCCGGACCTCGTGGCACTGAAAGCCCGCCTGTCAGCTGCTCTACCCGAAGGGATCGAGGTGGCAGCCCTCTGCGTGCTCGAGCCCGGCAGCCCATCCTTGCAAGAGGACGTCGAGGCGTGCTCCTGGAGGTGGCTGGCGGTGCCTGGGGAGGGGTCGCTCCCGTTGAGCGTGGACGATCTCGGAAAAAGGGTGGCCCACGCGCTCGCCGCCCCCGCCCTGGAGGTCGCCCGTTGGCGCAAGGGGCGTGAAACGACCGTCGACATCCGCCCCGGAATCGGCCGCTTGGAGGTCGTGGAGGCGGACGGCGAGGGAGTGTGGCTGGACGCTGATCTGGCCGCGCGCCCCCAGGGTGTGCGGCCCGCCGACGTGCTGGCTGCGCTCGGTCCCGACCTCGAGGAGCGCCACGTCCGAAGGACGCATCAGTGGATCGTGCGCCGTGGTGAACGCTTGGAGCCGCTCGGCTCGCAGGGCGTCCCGCAGGCGCCGCACGCGGAGGCGCGTGCGTCGTGAGAAGGGATTTGTGTCAATGGCCGACGAGGCTCTTTCCGATTTCGACGGGGACGGCGGGGTCGAGCCCGCCCCCTATGAGGTGACAACCGGGCAGGCCGGCGAAGTCCAGCCGAGGAAGCGGCGCCGTCGCGGCTCGCGCGGTGGACGCAACCGCGCCAAGAAGTCGGAACCCGGCTCAGGCCAGGGCACGGTCGTCTCCGGGCCGCTCGACTCTCCCTCCCCGGGACCCGCCGCGCCCGCGGCCCCCCGAGCCGAGGATCCGGCGGACCCTGCAGCGGCGATGCCGCCACCGCCGCCGAAGCCGAAGATCGGCGACACCCGGCCGGCGCCTCCGCTGCCGCCACCGATGCTGGGTGCCGGCGGGCCAGCGGGAAGGCGCCGCCGCCGACCGGCACGCGGCCGAGGCCCCGTCGTGCCGGCGGTGCGGCCGGTCGAAGCCGTGCTCGTCGACAGCCCGGCCGAGGTGGACGAAGAGACGCTCGAGCGGCGCCGGGGGAGGGAGCGCAAGGGGCGGCCCGTCGGGCGTTACCTGATGGTGGTCCATTCCCGGCCCGGTGTTACCCAAATAGCCGTGCTCGAAGGCCGGTCCCTCATAGAGCACTACGTCTCCCGTCCCGCCGACGACGCCACCCAGATCGACGGCAACATCTACCTGGGGCGGGTGCAGAACGTGCTGCCTGGCATGGAGGCGGCGTTCGTCGACATCGGCACCCCGAAGAACGCCGTCCTCTACCGGGGCGACGTCCGCTACGAGAAGGACGACCTGGAGCTGCCGGCGGGCTCGGACGAGTCGGCTCCGAGCCGAGGGCGCCTGGCCGGATCTGCCCAGGGTGCACGCATAGAGCAGCTCCTCCGTACCGGCCAGACGATCGTCTGCCAGGTCACGAAAAACCCCATCGGCACCAAAGGGGCACGCCTGACCCAGGAGGTCTCGCTGCCAGGGCGGTTCGTCGTGCTGATCCCCAACAGCGACACCTACGGGATATCCAAGCGTCTCGCCGACGAGGAACGCCGCCGACTCAGGCGCATCCTCGACGAGGTACGCCCAGCGGGCCACGGCCTGATAGTGCGCACCGCCGCCGAAGGAGCGACCGCCGAGGAGCTTCGCCGCGACGTCGCCCGGCTGACCCAGCAGTGGGAGCAGATCGACCGACTGGCGAAGACCTCCCGGGCTCCGGCTCTGCTCTACCGGGAGCCAGACATGGCCGTAAGGGTCATACGGGAAGAGTTCAACCGGGACTACCGCGGGGTGGTCATAGACGACCGGACCCTCTACGAGGAGGTCCGCGACTACGTGGCGAGCATCAACCCCGAGCTCGCCGACCGTGTGGAATGGGCGGGGGACTCGGACGACCCCCTGCCGGTGTTCGAGCGTTTCCACGTCCACGAGCAGATCCACAAGGCCCTCGACCGCAAGGTGTGGCTCCCCTCGGGCGGCTCGTTGATCATCGAGAGGACCGAGGCGCTCACGGTGATCGACGTCAACACCGGCAAGAACGTCGGCAGCTCCAACCTGGAGGAGACCGTCTTTCGCAACAACCTCGAAGCGGCCGAGGAGATAGCTCACCAGCTGCGCCTCCGGGACATCGGCGGGATCATCGTCATCGACTTCATCGACATGGAGATCCCCGCCAACCGGGAGGAGGTCGTGCGGACCTTCCGGGCTGCCCTGGCGCGCGACAAGACGCGCACCCAGGTGTACGACATCTCCGAGCTCGGCCTGGTCGAGATGACCCGTAAGCGGATATCGGAAGGCCTGGTCGAGTCCTTCTCCGAGACGTGTCCCACCTGCGGGGGCCGCGGCATCGTCTTCGACGAGTCGCTGCTGTAGACTGCCCGGCTCGTGTACGCGGTGATCAGGACCGGAGGCAAGCAGGAGCGGGTCGAGGAGGGCCAGACCCTCGCGGTCGAGAAGCTCGCCGCCGCGCCCGGAGACGAGTTGACGTTCGACCCCTTGCTGCTCGTCGTGGGTGACAGCGTGCTGGCCACCGCTGCCGAGCTGGCCGGGGCCAAGGTGTCGGCTCGAGTTGTGGGCGAGGGGAAGGGACCGAAGATCCGAGGGTTCACCTACAAGCCGAAGACCCGCGGTCGGCGGGCGTGGGGCCACCGGCAGAGGCACACCACCATCGAGATAACCGGAATCTCCATCCAGGGCACGAGCGCGGAGGGTTAGGGATGTCCAAGACGAAAGGCGGCGGTTCTACCCGTAACGGCCGCGACTCGCAAGCCAAGCGGCTCGGCGTGAAGGTGTTCGACGGGACGATGGTGCCGGCCGGATCGATCCTGGTCCGCCAGCGGGGAACTCGCTTCCATCCGGGGGTCAACGTGGGCCGCGGCGGCGACGACACGTTGTTCGCGCTCGCCGACGGGAAGGTGAAGTTCGGGTCCCGCAAGGGACGCAAGCTCGTGGACGTTCTGACCGAGGCCTGAATCGCCAACTTCGTAGACGAAGCCCAAATCCACGTCAAAGGCGGCGACGGTGGCGCCGGAGCGGTCTCGTTCAGGCGGGAGGCGCACGTCGCGCGCGGGGGCCCCGACGGCGGTGACGGCGGCCGCGGCGGGGACGTGTGGCTGATCGCCGACCGCAACGTCGCCTCCCTTTACGCCTTCAAGGACCACCCGCATCGGCGTGCCAGCAGCGGCTCGCACGGGATGGGCAAGGGCCGTCACGGCAGGGACGGCACCGACCTGGAGGTGCCCGTCCCCGAAGGGACCGTCGTGCGGTCCCTCGCCGGCGAGGTGCTCGCCGACCTGGGGTCCCACGGCGGCCGCTGGCTGGCGGCGCGCGGCGGTCAGGGAGGCAGAGGCAACGCGCGGTTCCTTTCGAACCGTAGGCGCGCCCCCGCCTTCGCCGAGCAGGCCGAGCTGGGCGAGGAGCGCTGGCTGGACCTGGAGCTGAAGCTGATGGCTGACGTCGCCATCGTGGGGTTCCCCAACGCCGGTAAGAGCACCCTCATCTCCAGGGTCTCCGCCGCCCGGCCCAAGATCGCCGACTACCCGTTCACGACCCTCGAACCGCACCTGGGGGTGGTCCGCTTCGAGGAGCACGAGTTCGTCATGGCCGACATCCCGGGCCTCATCGAGGGGGCCAGCGAGGGGCGCGGGTTGGGCCACCGCTTCCTCCGGCACGTGGAGCGCGCCCGGGCCCTGCTCGTCTTGTTGGACCTGGCCCCCTCCGACGGACGGTCCCCCCGCTCCCAAGAGCGGGTTCTACTCGAAGAGCTGCGCCGCTACCGCCCCGAGCTGGTAGAACGCCCGAGGCTGGTAGTCGGCTCGAAGGCCGACTCGGCGGCTTTCACCTGGGACGGTCCGGCGGTTTCGTCGCTGACCGGGGAGGGTCTGCGCCCGCTGCTCGGCTCGCTGGCCGTCCTGGTCGGCCAGGCTCGGAGCGCCGAGCCGGAGGGGGGCGGATACGTCGTGCACCGCCCGGAGCCGGCCGGGGTAGGCGTCGAACGCGACCCGGACGGGGCGTGGCGCGTCACGGGGCGGGCCGCTCTGCGGGCCGTCGCATTGTCGGACCTCACCATTCCCGACGCCCTCGACTACGCCCGGGCCAGGCTAAGAGGCCTCGGCGTGGAGCGTGCGCTGGCGAGGGGCGGCGCCCGCCGGGGCGACGTGGTGCGCGTCGGGGACTTCGAGTTCGACTACGAGCCCGACCGGTGAGCCGGCCCCCGAGGAACGCTGCTGGTCATCCGGGGGGCTTTCGGTGAGCCTCGTCGTCGCCAAGATCGGGACCTCGTCGCTCACCGATCCTGCTGGCAGGATCGTGCCGTCTGCGATCAACAAGCTCTGCGGCGAGGTCGCCTCGCTCAGGAAGGACGGTCACCGGGTCGTGGTGGTGACGAGCGGGGCGATCGCCGCAGGGCTGCCCCTGCTCGGCATGTCCGAGCAGCGACCGCCGGACCCGGCGGTCCTGCAAGCGGTGTCGGCTGTCGGCCAGGCTCACCTCGTCGACCACTACAACCGGGCGCTCGCCTCCCACGGTCTGCTAGGCGGTCAGGTGCTGCTCGCCCCCCTGGACTTCGTGCACCGAAAGCAGTATCTCCACGCGCGGCAGACACTTCGGCTGCTGCTCGACCTGGGGGTCGTCCCGGTGGTCAACGAGAACGACGCCATCGCCGACGACGAGATCCGCTTCGGCGACAACGATCGCCTCGCCGCCCTGGTCTCCCACCTGCTCTCGGCAGACGTGCTGGTCCTCCTCACCGACCAGCCGGGCCTGCTCTCGGGAGACCCCCGCCTCGACGGGCAGGCTTCGCTCATCGAGGAGATCGTCGCCGTCGACGAGAAGCTCGAGGCGCTGGCCGGAGGGGCGGGCTCGGAGAGAGGCAGCGGAGGCATGGCATCCAAGCTCGCCGCGGCGAAGATCGCCGCCTGGTCCGGTGTTCGGGCTGTCATAGCCGCCGCCGGCCGTGATGAGGTCCTCGCCGATGCTGTGGCGGGGACGCCGGGGGTGGGAACCGTGTTCGTGCCCCGGCCAGAGCGGCTCCCTGCACGCAAGCTGTGGATCGCCTTCGCGGTGGGGGCGTCGGGGCGCATCGTCGTGGACGAGGGCGCCCGGGCCGCGCTGGAAGGTCGTGGCGTATCCCTCCTGGCGGCGGGGATAATCGGTGTGGAGGGGATGTTCGACGCCGACGACGCCGTGGAGCTTGCCGGCCCCGACGGGACCGTCTTCGCCAAGGGCCTGGCCCGCCAGCCGGCGACGGTCGTTCGGGAGCTGGCGGGCCGCCGCGGCGCCCCCGAGGTGGTCCATCGCGACGACCTGGTCATCCTCCCCTGAGGGGTAGGGTGCGATCATGCAACTTGGCATGGTCGGGCTGGGCAGGATGGGCGCCAACCTGGTGCGTCGGCTGATGGGCGCCGGCCACGAATGCGTCGTCTACGACGTCGACGCCGACGCGGTACGCGCCCTTGCCGCGGAAGGCGCCTCGGGTGCGGGCTCGGTCGAGGAGTTCACGGCGCAGCTGTCCAAGCCGCGCGCCGCGTGGGTGATGGTGCCCGCCGCCTACACCGGCGAGACCATCGACAAGCTGGCTGCGGCGATGGAAGCCGGCGACGTGATCATCGACGGCGGGAACTCCTACTACCACGACGACATCCGCCGAGCAGCATCGCTCGCCGAGCGGGGAATCCACTTCGTCGACGTGGGCACCAGCGGCGGGGTGTGGGGGCTCGAGCGGGGCTACTGCCTCATGATCGGCGGGGATGCCGACGTGGTTTCGCGCCTCGACCCCATCTTCGATGCGATAGCCCCCGGGGTGGACGCCGCCCCGCGCACCCCCGGGCGGCAAGGCTCTCCGTCCACGGCCGAACGCGGCTACCTGCACTGCGGGCCGACGGGCGCGGGGCACTTCGTCAAGATGGTGCACAACGGCATCGAGTACGGCCTGATGGCCGCCTACGCCGAGGGGCTGAACATCTTGCACAAGGCCAACGTCGGAAACGACCCGTCCGTGTCTGCCGACGCCGAGACGACCCCCCTCGCCCACCCGGAGTTCTACCGCTACGAGATCGACACGGCCGAGGTGGCCGAGGTTTGGCGGCGGGGGAGCGTGATCGCCTCGTGGCTGCTCGATCTCACAGCCCAGGCCCTGCACGACGACCCCCGCCTCGAAGGTTTCGCCGGGCGGGTGTCGGACTCAGGGGAGGGTCGGTGGACGCTGATGGCCGCCATCGACGAGGCCGTGCCCGCCCACGTGCTGTCGGCCGCCCTGTTCGAGCGGTTCTCCTCCCGCGGCGAAGCCGACTTCGCCGACCGGATCCTCTCGGCCATGCGCAAGGAGTTCGGGGGCCATCAGGAGAAGCCTGCCGGTTAGCCTTCCCGGCGTGAGCGTCACCGCGATGGTGGAACTGGGTGTGCGGGCCAGGAGGGCGGCGCGCGCCCTGGCGACGGCGCCCACCGCAGCCAAGGATGCCGCGCTGCTCGCCGCCGCCGACCTTCTGGAATCGCGCGCCGGGAGCATTCTCGAAGCCAACGGCGCCGACGTCGCCGCCGCGGAGAGCTGCGGATCGCCGCCGGCCACGGTCGACCGCCTACGGCTGACCGGGAGCCGCGTCGCGTCCATGGCAGAAGGGCTGCGCAAGGTCGCCGCCCTGGCCGACCCCGTCGGAGAGGTGGAGAGCGGATGGGTGCGTCCAAACGGGCTGGAGATCCGGCGGGTGCGGGTACCCCTCGGTGTGGTGGCCGTCGTCTACGAGAACCGGCCCAACGTGACCAGCGACGCAGCCGCTCTCTGCCTCAAGTCCGGCAACGCTGCGCTCCTCAGAGGGAGCGCCGGCGCGCTCGAGTCGAACAGGGCGATCGCAGGCGTCCTGCGCGAGGCCTGCTCGGAGGCGGGCGTCCCCGAAGATTCGGTGATCCTCGTCGAGGACACCAGCCACGAGGCGGCCAAGCAGTTCATGCGGTTGGAGGGGTTCATCGACTGCCTGGTTCCTCGCGGCGGGCCGTCTTTGGTGGCAGCCGTCAAGGAGAACGCCACGGTCCCGTACGTGATCGACGGCGACGGCAACTGCCACGTGTACGTGGACGCCTCCGCCGACTTGGACATGGCCGCGGCGATCGTCGCCAACTCCAAGACCCAGCGTCCCAGCGTGTGCAACGCCGCCGAGTCGCTCCTCGTCGACCGGGCGGTAGCCGGCGAGTTCCTCCCCCGCGTCGCCGCCCTGCTCGACTCGGTGGAGCTCAGGGGCGATCACGAAACCGTGTCGCTGCTCGGCTCGGGGAGGGCGCGCCCAGCGGTCGAGGACGATTACGCCCGGGAGTTCCTCGACCTCGTCCTCGCCGTGAAGGTCGTCGCCGGCATCGACGAGGCCATCGAGCACATCGCCCGCTTCGGGTCCGGCCACACCGAGGCGATCGTCACGCGCGACCTTCGGGCAGCTCGCCGCTTCCAGCAGGAGGTCGACGCGGCGGTCGTCGTGGTCAACGCCTCGACCCGGTTCACCGACGGCGAGCAGTTCGGCTTCGGCGCCGAGATAGGAATCAGCACCCAGAAGCTGCATGCCCGGGGTCCGATGGGCCTGCGCGAGCTCACGACGCTGAAATACCTGGTTAGCGGCGACGGCCAGATCCGCTCGTGAGCGGACGGGCGGCCGGCCGGCCTTAGCCGAGCTGCTCCACGAAACGTTCGAGCTGCTTTAGGTTGCGGCACTCGTAGGCCCCGTCGCAGTGGGTGGCGTACTGGCTGACGATCGAGTCGCCCGTGTCCCAGTACGAGCGGGGCTCGGGGTTCAACCAGTAGACGTGACGCGCCTTCTTGGACATCTCGGCGATCACCCAGGCCTGGGCGGCGTGGTAGTTGTTGCGGGCGTCGCCGAGCAGCAGCACCGTCGTCTTGGGGTTCACGTCGCGACCCCAACGATCCCAGAACACCTCTAGGGCGTGGCCGTAGTCGGAGTGACCGTCGACCCAGATGACGTCCGCTTCGGTGTTGATGCGGTGGATCGCCGAGGCTATGTCCTCGTTGCCCTTGAAGTAGTCGGTCACCTCGTCGATCCCGTCGATGAACACGAAAGAGCGTACCCGGCTGAATTGTGAGCTGATGGCGTAGACCATCTGCAGCGTGAAGCGGGCGAAGGCGGCCACCGACCCGGAGATGTCCGCCACGACCATGATCTCCGGCTTGGACGGTCGCGGGTAGCGGAACTTCGGGTCGGCTGGCACGCCACCGTAGGACAAGGAGTGGCGGACCGTGCTTCGGAAGTCGAGCGGGCCCTTCCTGCCGTGACGGCGCTTGCGGGCGAGGCGGACGGCGAGCTTGCGGGTCAACGGCGCGATCGCCTTGCGCAGGGCGACCAGCTCCTCACGGCTGGCGTGCATGAAGTCGATGTCCTCGGGCAGCGGCTTACGGATCGACTTGGCCACCGCCTCGGCACCCCTGTCGGCTACCAGCCGTCGGCGGATCTCCGCCTCTATCTCCCGTCTAAGGGCGTCGAGGCGGTGCTCGTACTCCTCCCGGGCGAGCCGCTCCTCCAGGTCGGTCGGGCCGCCGCTCGCCTGCTGACGCGTCTGCTCCATCATCCGCTTCAGAACCGCGTCGAGGTCGAGCTGTCGCAGCGTCCGGTACAGGTAGTAGGTGCCGCCGACCGGGCGACCCGGCTCCATCCCCGCGTAGCGGGTGACCGCAGCCCGGGCGATGGCCCGCATCATCGGGTCGTTGCCGTCCATCAGGGCCCGGAAGAGCATCTCGGCGAGCTGCTCGTTCGTAAGCCCTTCCGCCGAGCCGTGGCCGTCGCCTTGTCGGGCGCCCAGCAGCCCCGCGATGGCCTCCTCGACGGCCTGGTCGTCGTCGCCCCCCGCGATGTCGTACTGGCGCCCGCGCAGGGAGAAGTACACCTCGAAGACCGTTTCGAACGTCTTCCAGTGGGCGTTGTTCTTGACCATCGTCGCAGCCAACGCGTACTTGAAAGCGTCGCGGTCCTCCAAAGGCACGTGGCGCAGGGCTTCCACCGCGTCGAGGTTCTCGGTCAGGCTGACGGGGATCCCCGCCGTGCGCAACTCCTTGACGAAACCGCCGAGCGATTCGAGCAGGCCCGCCGAGCTGCCCAGCGGAAGCCCGTCGGTCACGTCGCCGACGCCGCCAGGTCCTTGGCGGCCTTGTCGATGTCCGACTGGTACTTGAGCAGGATGTGCAGCGTCTCCGTCGCCGTGGCCGCGTCGACCGACTGGATCCCGAGCAGGAGCAGGGTCCTCGCCCAGTCGAGCGTCTCCGACACCGACGGTGCCTTCTTGAGCTCCAGGCTCCGGACCGAGCGGACGATCCTCACCACCTGGTCCGCGAGGGCCTCCGAGATCCCCGGCACCCTCGTCAGGACGATCTCCTTCTCCCGATCGAGGTCCGGGTAGTCGATGTGCAGGAACAGGCAGCGGCGCTTCAAGGCCTCGGACAGCTCCCTGGTGTTGTTGGATGTCAGGAACACGAGAGGGATCTGCGTGGCGCTGACCGTTCCCAGCTCTGGTATCGACACCTGGTAGTCGGAGAGGATCTCCAACAGCAACGCCTCGGTCTCCACCTCCACCCGGTCCACTTCGTCGATGAGCAGCACTACCGGCTCCTCGGCGCGTATGGCTTCGAGGAGCGGGCGGGTGAGCAGGAACGGCTCGGAGAAGATGTCGTCTTCTATGTCCGACCACCCGTTGCCGGCCCCGTCGGACTCGGCCACCCGCTGGGCCTGGATCCGCAGCAGTTGCTTCTTGTAGTTCCACTCGTAGAGGGCCTTGGACTCGTCCAGCCCCTCGTAGCACTGCAGGCGGATCAGGCGCGCTCCGGTCATCTCGGCGACCGACTTCGCCAGCTGCGTCTTCCCGGTGCCCGCAGGCCCTTCGACCAAAACCGGCTTGCCGAGCCGTTCGGCCAGGAACACCACGCCGGCGATGCCCTCGTCGGCCAGGTACTGGACCCTGCGCAGCCCTTCGCGGACGGACGCCGGGGATTCGAAACGGGTCGCGGGTGCATCACTCACTTTGGCAGCTGGTCCTTCGCTCGGGGAGAACCCGCACAGCCTACCGGAGGGCCCCGACGGAGCCACTGTGCGACGACGGCGTCCGCGTGTCGGGGGGCGGGCGCCGACGCGGCGGCGGGACTCAGTGGCCCGGACCTGTTCCCTTCGAGGAAGAACCCGCCTTGGCTGGTCCGGGTGGAAGCGGAGCCAGTTCGGGGCCCTGGGCGGCGGTCTGCTGCGACGCGCCGATGAGACCAGCTTGCTGCAGCCTCTCCGGTATCACCCATTTGAGCATCTGGTCGTAGACCGTCATGATCGAGATGCCATAAGTGAGGCTCGACGCCCAGGTCCCAGCCAGAGCGGTCCAGGTCGAGCAGCAGCCCCCGACGCCTACCGATCCCACCAGGCTGGTGTCGACCAGGTGGGGGGAGGCGTAAGCGTCCAGGAGCTCCATCTGCGCTCCTACTCCGTCGGAGGCGTTGGGGAAGCTCCAACCGTGGGAACAGCTGTCGCAGGCGCCGATGCCGGCGAAGTTGTTGTCCTGCCCTGTCAGCTGACCTCCAGCCGGGAAAGTGAAGTAGCCGGTCTCCACGACCGACTGGGCGAACGCCAGATCGTCGCGAACGCCGGTCTTGGCTCCCCACGCCTGGTAGTACTGGGCGAGCTGGGACATCGGCACCGTGATATTCGGTTGCCGGCCGGTGCTCGCGTACCAGCCCGCGAGCTCGGAGGCGTCGAGCACGGCCGGACCGAGGATCGTCGGCGACGTCGGGTTGGCGATGACAGTGGCGGGGTTCGCCTCGGCGACCGCCGTCAAGCTCCCCGAAGCCGCCTGGGTGTCGGCGGTGGTCGCCGGGGCGCCGGCTTTGGTCGTCGGCACCTTCATCGAGGCGCCAGCCTGGCTCGACGCTATCGGTGCGGACGTAGGTTGGGCTTGGCCCGCCTGGTCCTGGCCGCTGATCGATGCCAGGACCGGCAGGGTGGTGGCGGCCGCAGTGCCGGGCGTGAGCGCAGCGGCGGTCACCAGCTTGAGCGTCTGCTGGGCCGCCAGCAAACGGTTCTCGGCCGCGGCGGCGGCCACCTGGGCCTTCCTGTAGGCCGAGTTGGCAGCGGCGGCGGCCTTGGCCGCGTCGGTGGCGGCACGAGCAGCCTGGTCGGCCCGCTCACGGGCTCGTTCGCCCACGAGCAGCAGCATCTCCCGCGCGTCCACGGCCTGCAGGCCGGTGAGCCCCGCCGGGGTGCTCACCGTCCCGAAGCCCTGGTTGCCGTTCCCCGCCGCAGGCTCCCCGACGCCCGGCGTTTCGTAGCCGACTCCTATGTAGGCTGCGATGGCGAGCTGACGGAGCTGCGCGTCCGCTGAGGCCTTGCGTTGTCCGGTTGACACCTCCTGGGCTTGCGCTTCGGACACGACCGTGCGAGCCGACTGCAGCGCCGAGCCGGCTTCGACGACGGCGGCCTGCGCCTCGCCTACCAGGTCCTGCGCCGGCTTGTAGTCGGCGATCGCCTGGAGCTGGTCGAGGTCCTCGTCCACCGCGGAGAGGATCGGCTTGGGGTCGGGTGGGGGCGGCGCCGGTGTGCCCGGGGGCGGGGTCGTCGTCGGCGGCCCCCCTACGGGGACCGTGGGCTTGCCCTTCGGAGCGGTCGTAGAAGGTGACCGGCTCTGCGACCCGCTCGTTGCCGGTGGGCTGCCGCTCGACGAAGACCCCGGGGTGGTGGTCGTCGTCGTGGTCGTCGGCTGGGAAGACACTGGCACGGGGGGGAGGGTCGGCGGGCTTCCGGTGCTGGCAGACGCCGCTTGACCTCCGGCTGCCACCAGGGCGGCGACGGCGGCGCCGGCTGCGAGGAGGCGGAGGGTGAGAGGGCGTGCAGGCATCGACATATTTCGTTTCGACGGCCGGCGCCGCATGCCTGCCCCCTCAACCATAGACGCCAGACGGTACCAAAAGGGATGGACGACGACGGCATCGCGTGGAGGGTGCTTCGAAACTGACGCCCGCCCGCTGGGAGCGCGGGCGGGGAGGGGTCGGCGACGTGGCCATACGCTTATGGATCGGCCCATCGGCCGCTCGAGTTGACCACCCGGGGTCACCCGGTCAGGCCGTGAGGCTCTCCACCCCCACGCTGTCGGGACGGACGGCCAGCACGAGGCCCACCCCTTCACTCTGGAGCGAGATGGTGAAGTGGCCGGGGGCTCGCATCGCCACCCTCACGCTGTCCAGGCGCCGCCCCTTGAGCGAGCCGAGGGCCCGGTTGACCGCGTCCAGGTTCGCCTGGAGGCGCTCACCCCCAGGTGTGCGCATCAGCAGGCGGACGAGGGCGCGCTCTCCCTCCGCCTTGTAGAGCTTGCGGGCGCGCCCGCCCTGCAGCGAGGCGGTGAGGATCCGCTCCAGCGAGGGAAGCAGCTCCTCCGGCAGATGCTGTCCGTCCGCCAGCTCGGCGATCCGAAGTGCCTGCTCCCTGCCTTCCCCGCCGAGGACGCCGGCGGCCGCCGCCGCCTCGGCCCCGACCAGCTCCGCCTCCTCGGCCGACAGCTCCACCCCTGCCCCGCCTAGTCGTGGTCCGTGAGGATGGCGTGGGCCTCGTGCTCGAAGCCACCGGTCTCGATTGGGCAGTGGATCCCGCACTCCTTGGGGGCGTTCACCTCCCACCACCAGCGTCCGGCCCTTTCGTCCTCGCCCACCCCCACGGGCCTCGTGCACGGATCGCAGCCGATGCTGGTGTAACCGGCAGAGTACAGGGGATGTGAGGGTACTTCGTTATCCTTTATATACTCCCAGACCTCGTCCTTGGTCCAATCTGCGAGAGGGTTCACCTTGACGATCCCGTCGTGGTCGTGGTCGAGCTCAACCTTGCGTATGGCGGCCCGCGAAGCCCACTGGTCGCGGCGCAGGCCCGTGATCCAGCCGTCGAAGCCCTCGAGCGCCTTGACCAGAGGCCTCACCTTGCGCACCTGGCAGCAGGTGAGCCGGGCGGGCACCGACTGGAAGAAGCCGTCGCGACCCTGACGAGCCTCGAGCTCAGCCACCTGCCCCCCGTCGGGCTGGAGGACCTCCAGGTCGGCGAGGGGGTAGCGGCGGCGAACCTCGTCGACGAAGCGGTAGGTCGCCTCCGGGAGCCTGAGGGTGTCGACGGTGAGGACCTTGACCTCCGGCTTGATCCTGTAGGCCATGTCGAGGATGGCCATGCCGTCGGCTTGGAGGGCGGTGACCACGGCCACTCCCTCGCCGAGGGTCTCGAGAGCCCATTCGATGACTTCCTGCGGCTCGCGGTCGTCGAGCTCGATCGCAATCTCGCCGATCTCGAGGTCGTCGAACACGACCCTGCCTGCCAGTGTGTCGCTCACAGCGCACCTCCCGATAGGGCCGGGAGGATGGTCAGCTCCTGGCCGGGCCGTAGTGGCGCCTCCAGGCCGCCCAGCCCGCGGATGTCGTCCTCGCCGACGAACAGATTGATGGACTGCAGGAGCTCGCCGTTCCCGTCGAGGATCTGCTCCGCCAGCCTCGGGTAGCGCCCTGCCAGCACGGCCAGGGCCTCCCGCACCGTCGCCGCGTCGATCTCGAGCAGGTCGGCCCCACCGGTCGCCTCGATGAGCATGCCTGGGATCCTCACGAGCGGGCGGAGGGACGGCTCCTCGACCTCGCCGGCCCCTACCGACTCTCCCAGGGACAGTGAGCGGAGCTCGTCGTCGCTGCGCTCGGCGAGGAAATCGGCGAAGCGGTAAGCGCCCCCGCGGCGCGACTTGGCGTCGAGCCAGGCGCTGACGAGACGGCAAACGACCTCGACGATCTGCTCCTCTGGTATGCGGCGCAGGATCGGAACACCGATCGCCGCTCCGGTGCCCAGCTTGCCCCGCAGGCGCAGATTGTAGGCCTGGACCCTGACCCCCGTCTCGGGGAGGGTAGCGGTCGTCCCCTGCAGGCCGATGTCGCCCACCCAGTGCTGGGCGCAGCCGTGTGGGCAACCATCCATGTGGATGCGAAGGTCCTCGACCGCTTCGGAACCGAAGCGCCGCTGCAGCTCGGGGAGCAGATCCTTCATCTTGCCCTTGGTCTCGGCGACCGAGTAGTTGCAGAACTGGTGGTCGGTGCACGCGATCGAGCGGCCGAGGATCCTGCTCTCGTCCGGGTCGAGGCCGATGGCCGCCAGGCGGGCGGCCACCTCGCCGGCTCGCCGTTCGGGCACGCCAGTGACGATGATGTTCTGAGCCCTAGTAAAGCGAGCTTCCCCGCCGAACTCACCAAGCAGCTCTCCCAAAGCGACTAGCTGGTCCCCGCGGATCCACCCTAGGGGCACCGGGATTCCCATGTAGAGGAGGCCGTCCTGCTTCTGGGCGTGACGACCGAGGTGATCGCTGTCGTACGCCGGCTCGGGGGCGGAACCGTCCTCCAGGCGCCGGCCGAGGCGGTCCTCGATCAAGTCCCGCATCTTCTCCACGCCGTAATCGTCGACCATGAACTTGATCCGGGCTTTGACCCGGGACAGCCGGTAGCGCAGGTCGCTCTGCCAGACGTCGGTTATCGCCCGCAGGACCTCTATGACCTCCTCGTCGGAGTCGGCGGGCACGAAAACCCCCAGGTCCCTGGATATTCTCGGTGTCGCCGAGAGCCCCCCGCCTACGCGCACGCCGAAGCCGAGGCGGCCGTTTTGCGAAGTGCCCACCAGGGCGACGTCGTGGATCTCCGGGGCGTTGCACTGAGCCGGGCAGGCGCTGATGGTGTACTTGTGCTTGCGGGGCAGGTCGGAGTACTCGGGGTTGCCCGAGAAGAACGCGGCGACCTTGGCCACCAGGGGCGTCACGTCGAACAGCTCCGCCCCATCGACGCCGGCGACCGGGCAACTCGTCACGTTGCGCACCGTGTCGCCCTCGCCGCCGGCGGTGGTCAGCCCCGAGGCCTCGATCTGGCCGAGCACCTCGGGCAGCTCGTCGAGCCGTATCCAGTGAAGCTGGATCCCCTGGCGGGTGGTCAGTTCCCCGTAGTTTTTGCCGCGTTGCTGGGATATTCGTCCCAAGGCGATCAGCTGGTCGGGCTTGATTCGCCCTCCGGGGACCTTGATCCGCACCATGAAGGTGCCGATCTTGGGCTTGTCGTGCATCAAGCCCCACCAGCTGAGAAAGACGATGTCCTCCTCAGGGATCGCCTCGTAGCCCTTGGCGATCATGTCGGGAAGCTCGTTGACGATGCTGAGCGGCGTGTCGTGGGGGAACCGCTCGCGCTTGTGGCGCTCGATGGAGTTGCGCTTCACCACCAGATCCCAGGTGGGCTCCTTCGCCTTGGTCGCTTCTCTGGCCTCCGGCGGCTTCTTCTCGACTGGAAGATCTGTCTGCACGGGAACCGTTCTACCAAAAGACGACTCAGTTGATCAACTTTTCCGTGTTTCGTCCCGGTCTATCGAGATACGATAGATCCCGAATTGTGAACGAGTTCGGACTTATTGTGCTCCTGGCGTCATTAACTCGCGTTTCGTTCACAACTATGGATTCGTGACACATCCAGCACCAGGCCTGGCGCCGACAACGACCCCCGGCCTCGGCCCCCCGCCCCCGGCCGCCGGCACCCGACCCCCACGATCGCTAGCCGCCGGAACCGGTCCCGACCCGGTCGCCGGCCCCGCCCCCCGCGGCCCGCGCCGTCTAGCTGCGGAGCAGGTCGGCCACCTGGAAGGCTAGGTCCAGGCTCTGGCTGGCGTTGAGGCGGGGGTCGCAGGTGGTGGTGTAGCGCAGGGGCAGGTCGTTCTCGAGGATCTCGTCAGCTCCCCCGAGGCATTCGGTGACGTTGTCCCCGGTCAGCTCCACGTGCACCCCCCCCGGCCACACGCCGTGCGAGCGGCATGTGGCGAAGAACTGGCGGATCTCGGCCAGCACATGGTCGAAGTGCCGCGTCTTGCGACCTCCGGCGCCGACGAAGGTGTTGCCGTGCATCGGATCGCACGCCCACACGACGGGGTGACCCGAGTCGCGAACGGCTGCCAGCAACGGCGGCAGGGCCGAGGAGACGTTGCCGGCGCCCATCCTGGCGATGAGGGTCAGGCGTCCCGGGATGTAGGACGGGTCGAGGCGCGAGCAGAGAGCGACGACCTCGGCGGGTGTTGCAGTCGGGCCGATCTTCGCCGCGACGGGGTTGGAGATGCCCGAGAGGAACTCGACGTGGGCACCCTCGACCTGCCTGGTGCGTTCCCCCACCCAGACAAGGTGGGCCGAAGTGTCGTACCAGTCCCCGGTCAAAGAGTCCCGCCTCGTCATCGCCTCCTCGTAGCCGAGGAGCAGGGCCTCGTGGCTGGTCCAGAAGTCCACCTGGTTCAGGGCCGTCCCGCCGAGGTTCACCCCGCAGGCGCGCATGAACCGCAGCGCCCGGTCTATCTCGGCGGCGAGGGCTTCGTAGTGGCGGCCGCCGGGGCTGTCGGCGACGAACTGCTGGTTCCACGTGTGCACCTGGGAGAGGTCGGCGAAGCCGCCCTTGGTGAACGCCCGGAGCAGGTTCAGCGTCGACGCCGACTGGTGGTACGCGGACAGCAGGCGGGACGGGTCCGGGACGCGGGCTTCGAGGCTGGGGGCGTCGTCGTTGACGAGATGGCCGCGAAAGGAGGGGAGCGACACGCCCTCGACGGTCTCGGTCGGCGAGCTTCGCGGCTTGGCGAACTGCCCGGCGATGCGCCCCAGCTTGACTACCGGCACGCCCGCCCCGTAGGTGAGCACGACGGCCATCTGGAGGATCACCTTCAGCTTGTCGCGGATGTTGTCGGCGTTGAACTCGTGGAACGACTCGGCGCAGTCCCCGGCGTGGAGGAGGAACGCCTCTCCGGCCGCGACCGACGCGAGCGACTCCCGGAGGCTGCGCGCCTCGCCGGCGAAGACGAGCGGAGGGAGGCCCGACAACGTCTTCAGCGTCTGCTCGTAGGCGTGAGGGTCCGGCCACTCCGGCTGCTGGTCGGCGGGCCGGGAGCGCCAGCTGTTGGGAGTCCATTCGGGCACGGTCACAAGGGTGGCCCAAAACAGGTGACAGAGTAAAGGCGTGACAGCTCGGCGAGTGGGGGAGAGGATCGGCGTCTTCGGGGGGACCTTCGATCCCATCCACGTCGGTCACCTGGTGGCGGCGGTGAACGCGCGCCACGCCCTGGCGCTCGACCGGGTGGTCATGATGGTCGCCAACGTCCCCTGGCAGAAGACGGACTCGCGAGCGGTCAGCACGGCGGCCGACCGTCTCGCCCTGGTGGAGGCCGCCGTGGGCGAGGTCCCGGGGCTGGAGGCCGGGAGCCTGGAGATCGAGCGGGGCGGCGAGTCCTACACCGCCGACACCCTCGCCGAGCTCGCCCGGCGGGGTCCCTCCGACGAGCTGTTCCTCATCGTCGGCTGGGACGTGGTGCCCGGCCTGACCACCTGGGAGCGATGGGAAGAGATCCAGGAGCTGGCCACGCTCGTCGTCGTCAACAGGCCCGGATCCCCCGCGCCGAGGGCCCTCGCCGAGGCCGGATGGAAGGTCGAGGAGGTGACCGTGCCGAACCTGGAGATCTCCAGCTCCGACCTGAGGCAGCGGGCGGTAGACGGCCGGCCACTGGACTTCCTCATCCCCGAAGCGGCGGTCCGCTGCATCCGGGCCAGGGGTATGTACGCTGGGGGCGGATGAGCGCAGACGTCCAGCCCGGTCCCGGCGAACGCATCCGCCGGCTCCGGCGGCGTCGCCGGCTCCTGCGGGAGGAGATGCTCGCCGTCGCCGTACTGCTGCTCGTCCTGGCGGCGACCGTCGCCGTGCTCGCCGCCCAATGGCTGGGGAGCGGCCCGTCGGCGGCCGCTGCGCCCAGTCGCGGGGCGGCAGGCGTGCACTGGCAGATGCTACGAGGAGGTAACACATGACCCGATCGGCGGGATCGCCACGGTGACAAACGGTGGATCCGGGCAGGTCACGCTCGAGGAGATCAGGGGTTGGTGCTCCGTCGCCGCCCGGGCTTGCTGGCACAAGGGCGGTGAGGACACGGTGGTCCTGTCGGTCGGCGCGACTCTGGCCATCGCCGACGCATTCGTCATCTCCAGCGGCCGCAATCCCCGTCAGGTGCGGACCATGGCCGAAGAGGTCGAGGCGACCCTCAAAGCGGGCGGGGGTCCTTCCCCGCGGGCGGTCGAAGGGCTCGACGACGCTCGCTGGGTGCTCATGGACTACGACGACTTCGTGGTCCACCTCATGCTCGATGAGGCGCGCGACTTCTACCAGCTGGACAGGCTGTGGTCCGACGGCGAGCGTTGGGACTGGGAGCGCCCCGCGGCGCTCGCCGTCGAGAGGTAGCCGGTGCGCCCGGAGGAGATCATCCGCGGCGCTCGCCGCTACCTCGGCGATCCCCGCGTGGTGGGCGTAGCCGGGGCCCTCCCCCGCACCGCGGCGGTGCTCGGACGGGGCAAGCTGCGCGGCACCCCAGTCGGGTACGCCCCTGTCAAGGTTTCCCCGGGGCTCGTGGCGCAGATGATGCTCGACGAGGTGCTCATTTCTGCGATGCGGGACCCCAAGCTGTTCCCCCGAGGCGACGACTACGAGCGGGCGGGGGAGGAGATCCGCGACGCCTACAAGATGTGGTCGGAGCGGGGATGGCTGTCCGACCCGTCCTCGTACCACGTCGAGCCGCCCACCCCCGCACCCGTCGCCGTGACGCGTGAGCGCGCCCTCGACCAGCGGTTCGAGCACGTCGCCTTCGCCAGCGCCTACGCTCCCCACGACGGGGAGCCGGGGGCGGTGCGCTGGGAGGGGTTCGCCCTCAACCGGGTCGCCCACGCCTACGTCCTCCGCCACCCGGAGCCGGGCCGGCCGTGGCTGGTTTGCCTTCACGGTTTCGGCATGGGCCGGCCGCTCGTGGACCTGCGCGCCTTTCGCGCCTCCCAGCTCCACTCGCAGCTCGGGCTCAACGTCGCCGCCGTCGTGCTGCCCATGCATGGTCCGCGCCAGGAGCCTGGCACCAGCCGCGGCGAGGGTTTCATGTCCATACGCCTCCTCGACAGCGTGCACGGCATGGCCCAGGCAGCCAGCGACGCCCGCTCGGTCATACGGTGGATACGCTCCGCGGAGCCGGGGGCGGCGGTAGGCGTGTACGGCGTTTCGCTCGGCGGTTATGTCACCGCCCTGGTCGCTTCACTCGAGACCGGCCTCGCCTGCGCCATCGCCGGCATCCCTGCCACCGACATACCAGGCCTGTACCGCCGCCACAGCCCCGCGCACGTTCGCCGGCGCGCCTATGAGACCGGGGCGCTCGGCCCCGACGCCGACGCCGTGCACTCGGTCGTCTCCCCCCTCGTCCTGGAGCCGAAGGTCGCCAGGGACCGCAGGTACATCTTCGCCGGGGTGGGAGACCGCATGTCGACCGCCGGACAGGCCCGCCGTCTGTGGGAGCACTGGGACCGTCCCCGCATCGAGTGGTACCCCGGCGGCCACATCGGTTTCTTCTTCGCTGGTTCCGTCCAGCGGTTCGTCCTCGAAGCGCTCAGCGAATCCGGGCTGGCGCCGGACGAGGGGGGTGGCGGCGCGGCGGGCGCTTCTTTGTCCGGGAAAGCAGCTCTTTGAGGGCGGGCTCGACACGGGTCGCCAGGTCCCACAGGTCCGGTACGAGCTCCCTGCAGGACACGAACCCGAAGCCGATCCGATCCTCGTAGGAGAGGACGGTGATGTTCAGGCCCATCCCGTCGAGAATCGGCCCCAGCGGGTACAGGCCGAGCAGCCGTCCCCCGGCGAAGTAGAGCGGGATCGGCGGCCCCGGCACGTTGGAGACCAGGAAGTTGAGCGCCGGCGGGTGCCGGTCGGCGAGCTCCATCTGGGAGTAGAGCCGCATGGCGAGGCCGAACAGGCGCGGCCCGGAGAACTCCAGCCAGTCCTGCAGGACGTCCGCCCCTATGGCCTTGAACTCCTCCTTGGCGTCCTTGGTGGACTCGCGGATCGAAAGGAGGCGCTCCACCGGGTCGTCGACGTCGGTGGCCAGCGAAACGAACATGGCCGAGATCAGGTTTGCGCCGAATGACGCTGCGTCCTCACCCCGGGTGGACACGGGCACCCCTGCTATCAGCGGACGGTCGGGCAGGGCTCGCTGCGACGCCAGCCAGCTCCGCACGGCGGAGGCGCACAGCGCGAGAACGACGTCGTTGACGGTCGTGCCGAAGAAGTCCTTGACCGACCGCACCTCTTCGAGCGAGACCCTCACGAAGGCCACGTTGCGGCGCGGGGTGATGGCCCGGTTGAACGGGGTCGGCGGAGCGGAGAAAGGCGCGGCCATCCCGCCGGACGCCCCCCGCCGGCGCAGCGCGAGGGCGAGCGCCCCCATCGCCGTGCCGGCGAGAGCTCCGGGCAGGAGCAGCGGCCGCCGGAGCCGCTGGGCGAGACCCTGGGCGAAGAGCTCCAGCTCACCCGGGTTGCTCACCACCGCCCGGGCCGGCGGCGGCTCGAGCGGGCCCGGGTCCGGCTCCAGGTCGAACAGGTGCATCATCAGGTTGGCGCCCGACACGCCGTCGATGGTGGCGTGGTGCATCTTGGCGACCAGCCCGACGTTGCCACCCTCGAGCCCCTCGACGAACCACATGTCCCACAGCGGGCGGCTGCGGTCGAGGGGTATGGACGCGATCTCCCCGGCGAGCTCGGCGAGCTCTCGCGGGCCGCCCGGGCTGGGGCAGCCCACCCGGTGCACGTGGGCATCCAGGTCGAAGTCGGGGTCTTCGACCCAAACGGGGTGGGAGATGCGGAAGGGGACGTCGATCACCTTGCGGGTGAACGCCGGCGAGCGCGACAGCCGGCTGGCGGTGAACGCCCTCATCTTCTCGAACGAGTAGCCCCCGGGCATCGTCGAGGGGTCGAACACGAGCACGCCGGTGACGTGCAGCTGGTTCTTGGGGGTCTCGACGTAGAGCATCGTCGCGTCGAGCCCGCTCAGGCGTTCCACTGTCGACACGGCGCTCACCCTACTGGCAGCGAGAAGGACCAGATCCCCGTCGCCTGGGGCGGGACGATCAGGCCGTCGAGCGACCCGTCCGACTCGCCCGTCCCCAGGTAGACGCTGCTGTCTGCGATCGCCGCCGCCGATGCCGGTACCGCGGCCAGCGGGAAAGCCCAAAGCGGCTGCCCGTTGTCGGCGTCGAAGGCTGCGACGCCGGCGGAGAAGGAGTCGGGAAGGAAAACGACGCCGCCGGTGTAGGTAGAGGCGGCGTAGGTGGGCATCGACGGGACGTCGTAGTCGACCTTCCCGGTCGCGGCGTCGACTGCGTGCAGGGAGGTCAAGCGTTGCGGGTCGGAGAGGACGCTCGTGTCCGGGCAGGCCGGGAGCAGGGGCAGCGGGGAGAGCCCCGGGCAGCTGGAGATGTTGGCGTCCCCGTCACCCGGGGTGCGGACACCGTCGTTGCTGAAGGGGAGCGGCTCGGCGGAGGTGAAGAACGCCGTGGGCTTCCCGCCGGCAAGGCCGAGGGACGGCGAGCCGATCATGCCCCCGATGGAGCCGACCGAGTCGGGGGAAAGCTGCCCGGGCTGGGCGATCTGGTTCTGCCACAGCTCGGCGCCGGTCGCCTCGCAGAGCCCGTAGGCGTAGCCGCTCTTGGAACCCTCGATCACCAGTCGACCCCCGGGGCATCCCTTCACCGACGGAACGTCGGCGAGGATGGGGCTCGACCCCATGTCGTCGTCGCCGCCGCCCGGCTCGTTGGGGTTGTTGTCGTAACGGTTGTAAGGCTCGATGAAATTCCACACCCGCACGCCGGTCACCGGGTCCAGCGCGAAAACCCCCTGGTTGTCGACGTAGTCGCCGTGGGCGAGGGCGGCCGCGGGCGTGGGATCGGAGGAGCAGTTGGCCGTGGCGAAGACGACCAGGCCATCGAGGCTCCTCGCCCCGGACGCCGTGATCTGCTTCGGGTACCAACCCGGGGGTGGGATCTTCGCGGACCCTTGGTAGGTGTTGTCACCTGGCGGGTCGACGTAGGTGTTGTCGAGGGCGGGGGAGGACCACACGTCTCCGCAGTCGTCTGCTACCGGAGCCGCGTCGCGTACCCGGCTGCAGGAGGGGTTGGCGGCGCCGTCGCCACAGCTGAGGGTCGCGGCGTCCGAGCCTGCGAACTCAGAAGGCGTGAGGGTGATGTCACGGATCGGGACGTACTTCCAGAGCAGGGACCCGCTGAGGGCGTCGAAAGCCATGAACCCCGTCCAAGCCACCCCCGAGCTGTCGTTGGTGTCGTTGCCGATCAGCACCTCGGGTGGGTCGACCGAGGTGTCGACGACCGGCGAGGATTCGATCTCGACGACGCTGGTCGGCTTGGCCGGATCCGTGTCCTGCGCCCACAGACAGCGGCCCGTTCCGGCGTCTAGGGCGAACAAAGAGGCGCCGGCCGCCACGTAGACGATGCGTCGACCAGCAACGGTCTCCACGGCTGGCGAGGCAGTGATCTCACCGTAGCTCGGCTGGTGACGGTCTGCGTGCGGGTCGGCCGCGTCGAGAAAGCAGTCGTGGGGCGCCGTCGTGTCGAAGTTCCATTCGACGGCTCCGTCCGAGCGGTTCAGGGCGTAGAACTCGCCGGTCGAGTCGCCGGCGAAGACCGAGCCGAAGGCGACCGCCGGGGTGTCAGTGACAGTGCCAGGAGTGGAGAAGAACCACGACGGGCGCAGCTGTGAGACGTTCGCCGCGTCGATGGCCGAGCACACGTCGCCGGTGTGGGCAGGGTCTGCCTGGTACATCGGCCAGGAGCCCTGCGACTGGCAGCCAGCTTTCGGGCGGGCCGGCCGTCCCTGGGTGGCAAGCGCCGCCTGCGCGCTGAGAACACTCGCGCAGCAGGCGAGCAGCGCGGCAGTTGCGGCGATCAGGCGGCGGTTGAGCAACGGTGAACCCCCAGAACAAGATCTGTCTCAGTTGTTATATACGCCCTGGGCGGCGCGGTTCCTGCCGGGGAATGCGGCTACCTGGGAAACCCGCGACCAGGGGCGCCCACGGCCGCTGGCGGGGCGCCGGGGGTAACGCGCCGCCGCCCGGTGGGGCGGGTCCGGAGGCGGGCGGCTAGTCGCGGACGAGCGGTTTGTAGCGGACCCGGTGGGGGGTGTCGGCCTCGCCGCCGAGGCGTTTCCTCCGGTCCTCCTCGTAGCTCGAGAAGTTCCCCTCCCACCAGCGCACCTGCGAGTCACCCTCGAAGGCGAGGACATGCGTGGCGATGCGGTCGAGGAACCACCGGTCGTGGCTGATGACCACCACGCAGCCGGGGAACTCGAGCAGGCCGTCCTCGAGGGCTCTCAACGTGTCCACGTCGAGGTCGTTGGTCGGCTCGTCCAGGAGCAGCACGTTCCCGCCGGCGCGCAACACCTTCGCCAGGTTCACCCTGTTGCGTTCGCCGCCCGAGAGGCTCCCGACCGGCTTCTGCTGGTCGGATCCCTTGAAGCCGAACGCCGCCGCGTAGGCGCGCCCGTGAACCTCCCGGCCGCCTACGACGAGGCGCTCCTGACCGCCGGACACCTCCTCGAAGACCGTCTTGGCGGGATCCAGCGTCTCGCGCGTCTGGTCGGCGTAGGCGAGCACGACGCTCTCACCCACGCGTATCGACCCCCCGTCGGGTTCCTCCAGACCGGCGATCATTCGGAACAGGGTTGTCTTCCCGGTCCCGTTCGCCCCGATCACCCCTACTATGCCTCCAGGGGGCAGAGAGAAGCTGAGCCCGTCGATCAGCAGGCGGTCCCCGTAGCCCTTGCGGACGTCGGCGGCCTCGACAACGAGGTCGCCCAGCCTCGGGCCCGGCGGGATGGTCAGCTCCAGCCTTTCGCCCCTGCGCTCAGACGCCTCCGCGTCGGCGACCAGCTGGTTGTACGCCGTCACCCTCGCCTTGCTCTTGGCCTGACGGGCCCGCGGCGACATGCGGATCCACTCCAGCTCGCGCTCGAGGGTTCGCTGCCTGGCGCGGTCCGCCTTCTCCTCCCCGGCCAGGCGGGCCTGCTTCTGCTCCAGCCACGAGGAGTAGTTCCCCTCCCAGGGGATGCCGAAGCCACGGTCGAGCTCGAGGATCCAGGCCGCCACGTTGTCGAGGAAGTAGCGGTCGTGCGTCACGGCGACAACGGTGCCGGGGTACTCCTGCAGCGTCCGTTCCAGCCAGGCGACGGACTCGGCGTCGAGATGGTTGGTCGGCTCGTCGAGCAGGAGCAGGTCCGGAGCGGACAGGAGCAGGCGGCACAGGGCTACGCGCCGGCGTTCGCCCCCGGAGAGGGTGGACACCTCCGCCTCGCCGGGCGGCAGCCGCAGGGCGTCCATGGCGATCTCCAGGCGCCTGTCGAGCTCCCAGGCCCCTGCCGCGTCGATCCGGTCCTGCAGGTCCGCCTGTTCGGCGAGGAGCTTGTCGAAGTCGGCGCCCGGCTCGCCCATCGCTACGCACACCTCCTCGTAGCGCTGCAGCAGGCGCTTGGCCTCGGCCACGCCGTCGGCGACGTTGCCGGCCACGTCCTTGGACGGGTCGAGCTGCGGCTCCTGTGGCAGGTACCCGGCGGTGAAACCGGGTGTCATCCGGGCCTCGCCGGTGTAGCCGTCGTCCTCGCCGGCCATGATGCGCAGCAGCGAGGACTTGCCCGAGCCGTTGGCCCCAATCACGCCGATCTTGGCGCCCGGGTAGAAGGACAAGCTGATGCCGCGCAGCACCTCCCGGTCGGGTGGGTAGAAGCGGCGCAGGTCGCGCATGGTGAAGATGAACTGGGCGGGCATGGCCCGACCAGTCTGCCCGAGGGCGGGCGTACGCTGGTCTTGTTATGGCCCCCACGACGCGCGAGCCGGCCAGCTTCGGACCCAACGCCTGGCTGGTGGACGAAATGTACGAGCAGTACCGACAGGATCCGGCATCGGTGAACGAGAGCTGGCGGGAGTTCTTCGAGAACTACCGCCCCGGAGGGGCGAACCTGGCACGTCCGTCCACCCCGGCGCCATCCGCGACGGCCGTCGAGGACGGCGAGGCTGCGGCGGGGTCCGCTGCACCCCCCGTCTCGCAGCCTCCCGACTCCGCCGGGGTGTCGACGGCGGCGCAGGCCGGCCCGGCGGGGACCTCCGGCCGGACGGCCTTGCAGCCTGAAAGCTCTCGGGTGGCAGCCGCGCCGCAGGGCGCGCCGCTCCGCGGCGCGGCCGCCCGCGTCGCTGCCAACATGACGGCCAGCCTCGCCGTCCCCACGGCGACCAGCTTCCGGGTGATCCCCGCCCGCCTGCTCGAGGTCAACCGCACCATCTTGAACAACCAGCTCTCCAGGACGGGGGCGGCCGGCAAGGTCAGCTTCACCCACCTGATCGGCTACGCCGTGGTCGAAGCGGTGCGGGCGGTCCCCAGCATGAACTCGTCCTTCGTCGAGGCGTCGGGCAGCCCGTCGGTCGTCCGCCACGAGCATCTCGGGCTCGGCATTGCCGTCGACGTCGAGAAGCCCGACGGCTCGAGGACGTTGATGGTGCCGGTCGTCAGGGACGCCGACACCCTCGACTTCCGCCAGTTCTGGTCGGCCTACGAGGACCTGGTGCGCAAGGTCCGCACCGGCAAGGTCGCCGCCGACGACCTGGCGGGCGCGACCGTCACGCTGACCAACCCGGGGACCATCGGGACGGTCCAGTCCGTACCCCGCCTCATGCCCGGCCAGGGGGCGATCATCGGCGTGGGCAGCATCGACTACCCGGCCGAATGGCAGGCCGCCGACCGCCGCGTCCTCGCCGAGCTGGGGGTGTCGAAGGTGGTGACCGTGACCAGCACCTACGACCACCGCATCATCCAGGGCGCCGAGTCGGGCCTCTTCCTCCAGAAGGTCCACCGTCTGCTGATCGGCGAGGACGGCTTCTACCGGCGGGTGTTCCGCTCCATGGGCGTCCCCTACGAGCCGGTGCCTTTCCACCAGGACGTCAACGACCTCGCCGAGGGTGCCGACCTGCACATCCGCAAGCAGATGGAGGTCGACAATCTCATCAACATGTACCGGGTGCGGGGCCACCTGATAGCCCATCTCGACCCGCTCGACTGGAAAGACCCCCAGATGCACCCGGAGCTCGACCCCCAGAGCCACGGGTTGTCCGTCTGGGATCTCGACAGGGAGTTCCTGACCAACGGCCTCGCCGGGTCGGAACGGATGAAGCTGGGCGACATCCTGGGTGTTCTGCGCGACGCCTACTGCCGGACGGTCGGCGTCGAGTACATGCACATCCAGGAGCCGGACCAGAAGCGCTGGATCCAGGAGCACGTCGAGGGGGTCTCGACGGCGCTCAGCACCGAGGAGCAGCGCTGGATCCTCGACCGGCTCAACGCGGCCGAGGCGCTGGAGCAGTTCCTCAACACGAAGTACATAGGCCAGAAGCGCTTCGGGCTGGAAGGGGGGGAATCGGCGATCCCGATGATCGACGCGATCCTCGACCGGGCGGCGTCGGAGGGGCTGTCGCAGGCGGTGATCGGGATGGCCCACCGCGGGCGCCTCAACGTTTTGATCAACATCGTCGGAAAGAGCTACGGCGAGCTGTTCGACGAGTTCGAGGGGTACATAGACCCGGGCACCGTCCAGGGCTCTGGGGACGTCAAGTACCACAAGGGTTTCAAGGGTAAGTTCACCGGCCGCTCGGGGGTGCCGATCGAGGTGACCCTCGCGTCGAACCCGTCGCACCTCGAGGCGGTGGACCCCGTCGTCGAAGGCATGGCCCGCGCCTTCCAGGACCAGTTTCCGGAAAAAGGTCCGCATCCCGCGCTGCCCCTTCTCATCCACGGGGACGCCGCCTTCGCCGGACAGGGGGTGGTGGCCGAGACGCTCAACATGTCCGCCCTGCCCGGCTACGAAACGGGGGGGACCGTCCACCTCGTGATCAACAACCAGCTGGGGTTCACCACCAACCCCGAGTCAGCCCGCTCGTCGGTGTACGCCACCGACGTGGCCAAGATGGTGCAGGCGCCGATCTTCCACGTGAACGGCGACGACCCCGAGGCCTGCGTGCGCGTCGGACGCCTCGCCTTCGCCTTCCGCCAGCAGTTCCACAAGGACGTGGTGATCGACTTGGTCTGCTACCGCCGCTACGGCCACAACGAGCAGGACGACCCTTCCCTGACCCAACCGCTGCTCTACCAGCTGATCAAAGAGCACCGCAGTGTCCGCAAGCTCTACACGGAAGCCCTGGTCCGCCGTGGGGACATCGACCTCGACCAGGCCGAGGCGGCCCTCAAGGACTTCTCGGCCCGTCTTCAAGCGGCGCTGGAGGAGACGCGCGCCTCGGCGCCTCCGAGGCCGACGCGGCTGCCCCCGCCACCCGAGCCGGCACCCGTGCTGCCGCCGCTCGAGACAGGTGTCGAGATCGAGGGCCTGCAGAAGGTCGTCGACGCGCTGCAGACCTTCCCTGACGGGTTCACCATCCACCCCAAGCTGGTCAAGGTCTTCGATGCCCGCTCGCGTCTCTGGGAGTCGGGGGAGGTCGACTGGGCCCTCGGCGAGGCGCTCGCCTACGGCACGCTGCTGCTCGAGGGCAGGGACGTGCGCCTCGCCGGCCAGGACACCAGGCGGGGCACTTTCGGCCACCGCAACGCGGCCGTCGTCGACTACGCGACCGGCGTCGAGTACGTGCCCCTGGCGGCCCTCGGCCCGGGCCGTTTCTTCGTCTACGACTCCCTTCTCTCGGAGTACGCGGCCCTGGGGTTCGAATACGGGTACTCCCTCGTCGCGCGCGACGGCCTCGTCGCCTGGGAGGCGCAGTTCGGCGATTTCGTCAACGGGGCCGAGATCGTCATCGACCAGTTCCTCGCCGCCGCCGAGATCAAGTGGGGACAGACGTCGGGTCTGACCCTTCTGCTGCCCCACGGCTACGAGGGCCAGGGCGCCGAGCACTCGTCCGCCCGGCTGGAACGATTCTTGGAGCTGTGCGCCGAGGACAACATGCAGGTGGCCAACGCCACGACCGCCGCTCAGCTGTTCCACCTGCTACGAAGGCAAGTCCTGCGTACCAGCCGCAAGCCGCTCGTGCTCCTCACCCCCAAGCGCTACCTGCGGGGCAGGGAGGCGTACAGCCGAGTGGCGGAGTTCACGGCCGGGCATTTCCGCGAGGTTCTCCTGCCGGACACCCCCGACCCGGAGGCGGTGCGAAGGGTGCTGCTGGCCACCGGCAAGGTGGCGTTGGACGTGATGGGGGCTCAGGCCAAGGCCGGTCGGAAGGACGTTGCCGTCGTCAGGGTGGAGCAGCTCTACCCGTGGCCAGCCGACCAGCTCGCCTCCGCAGTTGCGGCCTTCGAACGCGCCGAGGAGGTCGTCTGGGTCCAGGAGGAGCCGGAGAACATGGGAGCTGCGACCTTCGTGCGCGACCGCCTCGAGTCGTTGTTCGCCTCCGACTTCAAGCTGGGGCAGGTCGCCCGAGCGGCGTCGGGGTCGCCGGCCACGGGCAGCCATGCGATGCACGAGCTCGAGCAGGAGGACCTGCTGGCACGGGCGCTCGGCTAGTCGCCGTCGGAAAGCGGGAAGCCGACGAGCTCTTCGAGCTCGCGAAGCGCTCGGTCCGGCTCGACGACCTTGATCGTCCGCATGCCGAGCGCCCGCGCCGGCTTGAGGTTGATCCCGAGATCGTCGAGGAACACCGCCTCTTCGGGTTCGACGGCGAGCGCCTCGAGGGCGATCTCGTAGAAGCGAGGGTCGGGTTTGCGGTGGCCCACGCTCGACGACTCCACCACCACGTCGAAGTGGGCGAGCAGCTCCTGGTAGCCCTCCTGCGCCTCGCCGCCGGGCACGACGAAGTTGTTCGTGAGGAGAGCCGTTTTCAGCCGATCGTGGCAGCGGCGCACGGCTTCGACCATCTCGGGCCGGATCTCCCCGCGGATCAACCCCAGGAGCTCCGCCGCGTCGACCTTCGCACCTGCTGCCTCCGCCTCGGCCTCGAAGAGCACGACGAACTCGTCGACGCTCACTTCGGAGCGCTCGAGGCGTGCCCAGGCGTTGCGGTCGGGGTTCGTCGCGTTGAGCTTGCGGATGAAGCCGGCCGGCAGGTTGTTGTCCTGTTCGTATCGGGCGAAGGCTTCGAAGGGGCTGGCGGTTATGACCCCGCCGAAGTCCCAGAGGACCGCCTGCAGCGCCCGGGGCGGTGGTTGCGGCACCCGGCGCACTCTAGAGGCTCCGCTACCTCCGCCACCGCGGCTGCTTGACTCTACGGAAGCATGTCGAAACGTCACGTCATCGTCGACGGCTCCAACCTGGCGACCGAGGGTCGGAGCATGCCGAGCCTGGCCCAGCTCGACGAGGCGGTCAAGGAGTTCCTCTCCGAGAACCCCGCCGACGACGTGACGGTCGTGGTCGACGCGTCCTTCGGGCATCGGATCGACCCTTCCGAGGTGCCGGCCTTCGAGGCGGCCGAGGAGGCTGGGGAGGTGGTCTCCCCGCCGGCCGGGGCGATCGGCAGGGGAGACGCCTTCCTGCTGCGCATAGCCGAGAAGGTGGGAGCTACCGTCCTCTCCAACGACTCCTTCCAGGAGTTCCACGCCGAGCATCCGTGGCTGTTCGACAAGGGCCGGTTGCTCGGTGGCAAGCCCGTCCCGGGCGTCGGGTGGATCTTCATGGAACGCACGCCGGTGCGCGGCGCCAAGAGCCGCGAGGTGGTCAAGGAGGCGAAGAGGCGGAAGAAGGCGGAGACGGCTCCCCCGCAGGCCGCGTCGTCTGGCGCGGCCGTGTCCGACGTCCCGGTGCCGGCCGCAGCGAACGGGGGCGTCTCGGCTTCGGCCGCGTCCGCCGCCGGCACGGCGGGCCGTGGGAGGGCATCGCGGCCGAAAGCGGTGGACAGGGCGATAGCCAGCGCCACCAAGGAGGTGACCACCCCGGGGGCGAGGAGATCCCGGCGCCGGACCGGCCAGCCGCCCTCCGAGCCGGTCAACGAACCCCTGGCGTTCATCACCTTCGTAGCCGCCCACCCGCTTTCCAGCGAGGTCGAGGGGACAGTCGTCGAGTACTCGTCGCACGGGGCGTTCGTGGAGGCCGACGGGGCCCGCTGCTACATCCCCCTGTCGGCGATGGGTGACCCACCTCCCCGCCGGAGCCGACAGGTGCTCACCAAGGGGGAGACGAGGATGTTCGTCGTCCAGGCGTTCGACCCGCAGCGCCGCGGAGTCGAGCTCGCCCTGCCGGGGCTCGCCCGCATTTCGGGCGAACCGACCCCTGAGACGGTCGAGGCCGAGATCCACCCTCCGCAGCCGGACCGGCCCTCACCGACCGGGACTACCCGCCGAAGGTCCCGCAAGCCCAAATCGGCGGACCAGGACTCCGACGCCGCGCCAGCAGCGGCGCCCGGGGCGCCAGCTCCAGAGGAGGGGCCGGTCCCGGGGGCGGCCGTCGCGGCCGGTCCCACCGGCGGGGAGCCGCCAGAAGGGCGGGAGGGGGCCGCCAAGAAGGCCCCGGCATCGAAGAAGGCCCCGGCATCGAAGAAGGCTCCGGCATCGAAGAAGGCATCAGCGTCGCCGGAGCCGCCCTCGCCGGCGGGCTCGGCGAAGGCCCCGGCGGCAGCGAAGAAGGCCCCGGTGGCAGCGAAGAAGGCCGGGGCCGTGTCGAAGAAGTCCGGTGCGAAGAACGCACCCCTGCTCGAAGAGCCGCTCCCGGTGGAGCCGCCTCGGCAGGCAAGGGGCAGGGGCCTCGCAGCAGCCGACAAGGCGACGCCGGTCTCCAAGGCCTCGGCCGCGAAGGCGCCGGCCGCCAAGAAGCAAGCGGCAACAAAGAAGAAGTAGTCGGAAGCGGCCTCGCCCAGGCCTGGTCTGCGCCGCCGACCGCCGCCCGCGCCGCCTGAGCGGTCCTACCATGCCGGGTCATGCGCCTCGCCACCTGGAACGTCAACTCGCTGAAGGCCCGCCTACCGCGGGTCGAAGAGTGGCTCTCCTACGCCAGGCCCGACGTCCTGTGCATGCAGGAGACGAAGCTCGCCGACGCGGCATTCCCCCACATGGCCTTCGGCGCCCTCGGCTACGAGAGCGTCCACCATGGCGACGGTCGCTGGAACGGCGTGGCGATCCTCTCCAAGGTGGGTCTCGACGAGCCGGTGGCGGGCTTCGTCGCCCCGATCGACCCGGATTCCGACACGCGGGTGCTCACCGCCCGCTGCGGTGGGATAACGGTGACCAGCGTGTACGTGCCGAACGGGCGGAGCGTGGACTCCGACCACTACCGCTACAAGCTCGAATGGCTGGCGAAACTGAAAGATCACGTGTCTGCCCTGGCCGCCCCTTCCGACGCAGTGGCGGTCTGCGGCGACTTCAACATCGCGCCCACCGACGCCGACGTGTGGGACCCGTCCCGCTTCGTCGGTTCCACGCACGTCACCAATCCCGAGCGCGAAGCGCTCCGACGCCTGGAGGAGTGGGGCCTCGTGGACGCTTTCCGCAGGCGATGGCCCGAAGACCGGCTGTACACCTACTGGGACTACCGGGCTGGGGACTTCCACGAGCACCGGGGGATGCGAATCGACCTACTGCTGCTCAGCGAACCGTTGGCGGCGAGAGTCCGCTGGGCCCTGGTGGACCGCAACGCCCGCAAGGGAAAGCTCCCCTCGGACCACGCCCCGCTCTTCGTGGACTTGGAGACCGCCCAGTGAGCGGCGAATACGCCGTCGATAGCGAACTGGCCACCCGCCTCGCCGCCGAGCTGGAGGCGGTCGGCGGCCCCTCAGAAGACCCGGCCGTGGCCGCCGCAAGGGAGGTCGGGGAGATCCTCCGCGCCGTGATAGATCGCCTCACCGCCACCTCGGCCCCGCCCGAGGTGCTGCACGCAGCGGCCGACCGGCTGCGGGCCACGGCCGAGCTGCTCGCACCCTACGATGCCGTGCGCCGCTACCAGGGGACCTCGGAGGCGTCCGGACTCAGCCACGACAAGGCCTTCTTCGACTGGTCGCCCCAGCTGGGTCTGGCCAACCCGCTCGCCCCGCCGATCCGAGTGTCAGTACGGGGGGAGACGGTCGTGGGGTTCGCCACGTTTGGAATCGCCTACGAAGGGCCCCCGGGCTGCGTGCACGGGGGGTACATAGCCGCCGCCTTCGACGAAGTGCTCGGCCTCACCCAGTCGCTGTCGGGCCGGGTGGGGATGACGGGAACGCTCACCGTCTGGTACCGCCGCCCGACTCCTCTCAACACCGAGCTGCGCTTCGAGGGCTCCATCGAGGAGGTCGCCGGAAGGAAGGTGGTGACCGTTGGGAGGCTGCTCACCGGGGAAGTCCTCACCGCCGAGGCTCGAGGGCTCTTCGTCACCATCACGCCGGAGCGTTTCATGAGCCTATCGGCGCTGCGCGAGCAGAAACCCGGCTCCAGCCCGGCCTGAGCCCTAGCGGCCGTGGAAGCGCGGCTGGCGCTTGTCGACGAACGCCCGGGCCGCCTCTTTGTGGTCCTCGGTCGTCCCGGTGTGCACGTGGTGCGTCGCCTCGAGGTCGAGGCAGTCCCACAGGTCGCCGTTGACCGCCCGGTTCAGGTTCTCCTTCATGTACCGATATGCGATGGCGGGGCCTTCCGCGAGCTGCTTGGCCCTCTTCGCCACCTCGCCTTCGAGCTCTGCGGCGGGGAAAACAGCGTTGATGATCCCCAGCCGTTCGGCTTCGCTTGCCTCGATGCGCTCCGAGAAGAAGTACAGTTCCTTGGCCTTGGCGGCGCCGACCAGCCGGCTCAGGAACCAGGTACCTCCGTAGTCGCCGGAGAAGCCGACCCGGGCGAAGGCGGTGGTCAGCACGCTCCCTTCCGCGGCGTAGCGAAGGTCGCACGCCAACGCCAAGGCGAGCCCGGCGCCGGCCGCCGGGCCGGGGATCGAAGCGATCGTCGGCTTGGTCATCGACCAGAGCCGACCTGCGGTGGCCCGTTGGTTCTCCCGCTGGCGTCGTATCACCTCGTCGAGGGGGAGACGCTCACCGCTCGCGGCGTCCCGCTCGGCCATGGCTTTGACGTCGCCGCCGGCGCAGAACGCCCCGGCGGCGCCGGTGAGCACGACGCACCGCACCGCACCGTCGTTCTCCAGAACGTCCAACACCTGGGCCAGAGCCTCGAGCATCGGGCCGGAAAAGGCGTTGCGTCGCTCCGGCCGGTTCAGCGTGAGCACCGCGACCCCATCGTCGACCTCGCCCAGCAGGTGGTCTGTGCCCGTTTCGAGGACGGTCATGATCTCTCCTTGGCGACGAGCACGGTCATGTTCCCTCCTCGGCGACGAAACGGACGCCGCCGACCTCGACGTCAACGCCGGAGGCGTCGCGAAGGTAGACCTCCACGATCCCGGCCTCGGCACGGTGCGACAGGGGGACGAACCGCACGATCTGGCCGGCCGGGTCCAGCCGTAGGGTCACCGTGGGGCCACCTTCCTCCCCGGGCCCGCTGACACCTATCGCCGTCGCCCATCTCGCCGCCGCCCCGGCGGGGTCCTCCACTTCGACGACGATGCCGGCGATCCCCCGGCCCCCCCGAGCGGGGGCCTTCCCGGTCCACTCCGGACCCGCCCATCGCCACGACTCGGGTGGATCGGCCCAGTCGACCGAGACGATCGCTCCCGGGACGTCCTTGGGGTGCAGGTGGGTTCCGGCGATGTCGGGATAGTCCGCCTGCCAGACAACCTTGATACCCGCCCCGGCTATACGTCGGCGGGCGGCTTCGAGGTCGGCCACCTGGAAGATGGCCATGTACCCGCTGTCACCACCGCGCCTGTCGAGATAGCGGCCCGCGGTGGTCCCCGGCCGCACCGGCGAGACCACCTCCACGAAGGTGTCCCCAACTGTGAACACGGCGTTCTCCAGGCCGAACTGCCCCACGCCGGGGTCGTGGAACGGCTCGTCCCATCCGAACGCACCCTGCAGGGCTGCCGCCACCGGTTCGAGCTCGGTGGCGGCGAGGGCGACCTGGCGAAGCCTCGGTAGTCCGCTCAAAGCTCAACTCCTCCGTCCTCGCCGTCCTCGCCGGCGCTCACCGCCGACGATCCGCTCCCAGCTGCTCGGAGGCAACCTTTCAGGCGAAAGCCCCCGTCTGCACCAGCGGCCGGGTCAACGAGGTGATCGAGATGATGTCGTCCTCGCCGAGCCACGGCAACGGGAGGGCCGCCGAGCCGCTGCCGGCCAGCGGCTTCGGGCGGCGAGGGTAGGGCGCTCCGGAGCTGCCCCCCCGCCCCCGGTAGACGATCAGGCCGGTGGCGGGATCGGGAACGGAGTCGAGCGCCGACTGCACGACCGGGAGAGCCATGTAGGTCTCCCAGGCTTCCTCGTCGACGAACTCCACCTCGAAAACCACCCCCCAAGGGTGGCGATGCCAGGACCAGTCGGAAGCCCCGTGGGTGACCGCGCTCTCCATCAGCGCGTCGCCGTGGGCGTCCGCCCACGTCGCCGCCGGGGTGGACCCGTCGAAGACCTCGATGGAGAACCAGGCACCCACATCTCTACAGGGTACTACCAATCTCCGCCGGCGAGAACCACGGTTCTCCAGCCGTTTCCGCCCGGCGGGCCACTATGGAGAGCAGCGCCGGCCCGCAACGGTTCGCCTTCACCGGGCCTATCCCCGGCACCGCGAGAAGCTCCTCGAGGGTGCGCGGCCGCAGCGATGCCAAGGCGTCGAGGGTGGCGTCGTGGAGCACCAGGTGGGGTGGGACGCCGCTGTGCCGGGCGGCTTGGGACCTCCAGGCGGCCAGGTCGGCCCGCAGCTCAGGGTCGGTTCGAGGCAGCTTCTCGGCGCGGCGCAGCCCGAGGGGGTCGCCGCTCCGCATGGCGGCGCGGCGAAGGTCGTGTCGCTGAGCGTCGAAGCGGGGCCTCCAGTCGGCGTCGCCGTCCGACGGCCCGCCGGCGGCCGACAAGACGGCCTCCAACCAGCGCGACGGCTGCCGGGGAACGGGACGCAGCGCTGTTCCCATGCGCCGCGTCGCCGCCCAGGAGATCGACAGTCTTTCGGAGGCCCGCGACAGTGCAACGTAAAAAAGTTGACGCTCGTCGACCTCGGCGCAGCGGGCCATCGGCACCAGGCCCTCTTCTGCTCCCACCACCCACACCCACGGCCACTCGAGCCCCTTCGAGCGGTGGAAGCTGCACAGGGTGACGGCGTCACCGACCGCCGCCACCGAGCGGTCCCCCAGAGCGGCAGGCAGCCAGTCGAGCCACTCCGCCACGGTCGCGTCCGGTTCCAGCCCGCAGTAGGCCCGCGCCGCCTCTGCCGTGCTCCCGGCCCCTCGTCCGAGCAGGTTCTCCAGGTCGGCTACGACAGCCCGCAGCGGCTGGTGGACCCGCTCGGCGAGCGCCGCTCGGGCGGCCTCGGCGGCTGGCGCCGCCGAGGCGTCGTGGCAGGGCACCCCCGCGGCCACCAGGGCGCCGTGGATCAGCCGCAGCTGGGCGTTGGTGCGCGCCAGGACCGCCATCGACCCCCACCCCAGGCCCTCGGCGCGGGCCCGATGGCATCCCTCCACGACGGCTCGCGCCTCGTCCGCTTCTGAGGGGTAGCGGCGCACTCGGGGGGGCGTGCCCTGGCGCGACGCTTCGAGACCCGAGCCTGAAGGGCCGAGCACCGCCGCGGCGGCGGCGACGATCTCGGCGGTCGACCTGTGGTTGCGGTCGAGGTGGATGATCTCGGTCGACGGCCAGCGGCGGGGGAGGTCCGCCAGCAGCGAAGGGTCGGCACCGTTCCACGCGTAGATCGCCTGGTTGGGGTCGCCGACCACGCAGAGGTCGACGGAGTTGCCCAGCCAGGCGAGGAGCAGCCGGTGCTGGAGGGGGTTCAGGTCTTGGAACTCGTCCACGTGGATGTGCCGCCAGCGCCACCGCTGGGCGGCGGCGAACTCGGGGTCCCTTTCGATGGCTTCGGCGCAGCGGGCGAGGATGTCGTCGAAGTCGATCAGCCCGCGTCGGCGTTTCTCGTGTTCGTAGCGTTCGTAGACGGCTGCAAGAGCAGCCGGGTCCACGGTGCGCGGTAGTCGCCGCCCGCTCGAGTGCAACGCTTCGGGTAGGCGTGGGGGATCGATGCCGCGGGACTTCGCCCACTCGATGTGCCCGGCGACGTCGTGGGCCGACAAGCCGTCGAGCCCCGGCCGTCCGGCGAGCAAAGGTCCGAGGAGGCGGCCCTTCCGCTCGAGGAGGGCGGGGGGCCGCTGGCGGCGGTCCGCCCACCAGCGTTGCAGCTGGGCGGCTGCGTGCGAGTGGAAAGTGCCCGCCGCCACTCGCTCCCGCAGGCCGAGCGCCGCCAAGCGCTCCTGGAGCTCGCCGGCGGCTTTGCGGGTGAAGGTGAGGGCGAGCGTGTGGCGGGCGTCTGAGGACCCGGTTAGGCAGCGGTACGCGATGCGCCTGGTGAGCACCCGGGTCTTGCCGGCCCCGGCGCACGCGATGATGCAAAGTGGGGCCGCCTCCGAGGTGACGGCGGCGGCCTGGGCGGGCGTCAACCCGGAGAGGAGATCCTCGCCTGGTGCCTTTTCGGTCACCCACCCGAAGATACGTTCGGCATGGGACGGGCTGTTGGATGCTCGAGAACCCGGTTGCGCGCCTGGCGGACGGTCCCCCCGAACCGCCCCGGCCGGCGCGCCAACCGGGTCCTTTCGAGGTCAGGAGCATGCCTCCCGACGCGGCGGAAGTCAAGGGTCGACACATCGCCTGAAAGGCGCCGCCCGAAAGTACCCTTGCGTGTCGATGCGCCGCCGCCGGTTCCTCAGGGATGGTGAGGAGGTGGTCGTCGAAGTCAGACCCCACTGGTGGTACCTGGCCGGCCCGGTCGCCGTGCTGGTGGCCGTGATCGCCGGTTCGATATACGGGTGGCTGCGGTCCATGCCCTCCTACGCCGCCTGGGCGGCGGTCGCCGCCCTAGGGGTGAGCGCCCTGTGGCTGCTGGTCCGCTACGCGAGCTGGGCCAACACCCGCCTCATCGTCACCAACTCGAGGGTGATCGAACGCAAAGGGGTCTGGGGGAGAAGGGGACGGGAGATACCAGTGTCGGCGGTCACCAACATCGAGTACCGCCAGAGCCTGTTCGAGCGGTTGGTCGGCACCGGTGACGTGGTGCTCGAATCAGCGGGGCGCGACGGCCAGGAGGTGTTCTCGGATGTGCCCCACCCCGCGGCGGTGCACAACGACATCTGGGAGCAGGCGGAGGCCTGGCGGCGTGGCTTGGCCTCCCCGGCCCGGACCGCGTCGATCCCCGAGCAGATCGACCAGCTCGACCAGCTGCGCCGGAGGGGTGTGATAACCGAAGCCGAGTTCCAGGCGAAGAAGTCCCAGCTGCTCGACCGCCTGTGACCGGCGGCCCCCGGGTGCGCGGCGGCTTGGTCAGCCTGGTCCCCTCGATAACGGAGACCCTCCTCGCCTGGGGGGTGCGGCCAGCCGCCGCCACCCGCTTCTGCGACGCCCCGGGCGTCCCAGCCGTGGGGGGGACGAAGAACCCTGACATCGAGGCGATCGTCGCCATCGCCCCCGGGGTCGTTCTGATGGACAAGGAGGAGAACAGGCTGGAGGACGCCTCTAGGCTCGAGGAGGCGGGTCTCGAGGTGGTGGCAACCCACGTCCGGTCCCTGGAGGACGTCGGGCCGGCGCTGGAGCTGATAGCCGCCGCAGCCGGCCGCGCCGCAGCGCCGCAAGACCTTCCGGGACCGGCCGGGGCCGAGGGAGGGCCACCAGCGTTGAGGGTGTGGGTGCCCATCTGGCGCCGGCCGTGGATGACCGTCGGAGCCCGGACCTACGGATCGTCGCTCCTCGCGGCCGCCGGCTTCGACAACGTCGCCCGCCAGCTGGCCGACCCGTACCCCCTCCTCGAGCCCTCCGCGGCCCGGGACCTACAGCCGGACCTGGTCCTCGCCCCTTCCGAGCCGTACCCCTTCGGCGAGCGTCACCGCCCAGAGCTGGAGACCGTCGCGCCCGTCGTGTTGGTCGACGGGCGGGACCTGTTCTGGTGGGGGAGCCGGACACCGGCCGCGCTCGGCCGGCTCAGGGACCTGGCGCGCCGGCTCGCCGGCGCGCAAGGATGAGCCATGGCCGGACCGCTGGCAGGGTGCAGGGTGGTGGAGTTGGCTGGGATCGGGCCGGGACCCTTCGCCGGGATGATGCTCTCCGACATGGGAGCGGAAGTCGTGAGGGTCGACCGGGCGGAGGCCGTGCGCGAAGGGGCCCCTCCCCCCGTGCACGACGTGCTGGGCAGGGGGCGGCGCTCGGTGGCGGTCGACCTGAAGACACCGGAGGGCCGCGAAGTCGTGCTGCGCCTCGCCGAGCGCGCCGACGCGCTGATAGAGGGCTTCCGCCCCGGGGTCACAGAGCGGCTCGGCGTCGGCCCCGACGACTGCCTGTCCAGGAACCCGCGGCTCGTCTACGGGCGGATGACCGGATGGGGCCAGACCGGGCCGTACGCTAAAGCCGCCGGCCACGACATCAACTACATAGCCCTGTCGGGCACGTTGGAGATGATCGGCCGCAAGGACCAGGCGCCCGTCCCGCCGCTGAACCTGGTCGGCGACTTCGGCGGCGGGGGGATGCTGCTGGCGTTCGGGGTGGTGTGCGCCATGCTGGAATCCGCCCGCTCCGGCAAAGGGCAGGTCGTCGACGCGGCGATGGTAGACGGCGCCGCCCTGCTCGCGGCGATGATGCACGGGATGCGGGCGAGCGGCATGTGGAGGCCCGAGCGCGGCACCAACCTGCTCGACACCGGAGCGTGGTTCTACGACGCCTACGAAACGGCAGACGGCAAGTACATTTCCATCGGCTCGATCGAGCCACAGTTCCTGGCCGAACTGGTCCGCATCACCGGCCTCGACGCCGAGGGGCCGCTGCCGCACCAGATGGACCGCGACGCCTGGCCGGCCATGAAACGACGCGTCGGCGATCTCATCAAGACCAAGACCCGAGACGAGTGGTGCGAGCTGCTGGAGGCGACCGACGCGTGCTTCGCGCCGGTCCTCTCCCCGGAGGAGGCCGCCGCCCATCCGCACAACGTCGAGCGGGGCACCTTCACCGAGCGCGACGGGGTCGTCCAGCCCGCGCCGGCGCCACGCTTCAGCCGCACACCGGCCGAGATCGCCGGCTCGCCGGCTCGCCCCGGTGAGCACACCGACTCCGTGCTCGCCGAGTGGGGGTTCGCCGCCTCGGAGGTCGCCAAGCTGAGGGAGGCGGGAGCTATTCGAGGTTGACGACCGGGCAGGTCAACGTCCGGGTTATCCCCTCGATCATCTGCAGCCTGCTCACGATCATCCTCCCGAGCTCGTCCACGTCGGACGCCTCGGCCCGGACGATGACATCGTAGGGTCCGGTCACGTCGTCGGCGGCAACCACACCGGGGATCCCCCGGACCTGCGCAGCGACCGACGCCGCTTTGCCGACCTCTGTCTGGATCAGGACGTACGCGTTCACTGCCACGGCGGCTCTCTCCTCTCGGGAACGGCCCGCCCCGAGATGGTACGTCCTTTTACCCGAGCCTCTTCTCCAGCTCGGCGAGCTGGTCGAGAAGCTCGGAGGGCATGCGCTCGCCGAGGCTGTCGTAGTAGTCCCTGATCGACGCCACGTCCCTCCTCCAACCGTCGACGTCGACGGAGAGCAGCTCCCTCATCGCCGAGGGCGAGATTTCGAGGCCGTCGGTGGAGATGGCACCCTCGGCGGGCAAGAGCCCGATCGGCGTCTCGACGGCCTCGCCCCTGCCGCCGCAGCGTTCGAACACCCACTCGAGGACCCGGCTGTTGTCGCCGAAACCCGGCCAGAGGAACCGTCCTTCGGCGTCCTTTCGGAACCAGTTGACGTAGAACATCCTGGGCAGCTTGTCCGGGTCGGCGCCGGCCCCCACCTTCAGCCAGTGGGAGAAGTAGTCGGCCATGTTGTAGCCGCAGAAGGGCAGCATGGCGAACGGGTCGTGGCGCAGCTTGCCGACCGCGCCCGTAGCGGCCGCTGTCGTCTCCGACGCCATCGTGGATCCCAGGAACACCCCGTGGCGCCAGTCGAACGCCTCGGTGACGAGCGGCACGACGCTCGAGCGGCGCCCACCGAACAGGATCGCCGAGATCGGCACTCCTCGGGGATCCTCCCACTCGGGGGCGATCGCCGGGTCCTGGGAGGCGGGTGCGGTGAAACGGGCGTTGGGGTGGGCGGCCGTCGTCCCCTTCTCGGGCGTCCAGTCCTCGCCTTTCCAGTCCGTGAGGTGCGCCGGCGGCTCGTCGGTCATCCCCTCCCACCACACGTCGCCGTCGTCGGTCAGCGCCGTGTTGGTGAAGATGCAGTTGCCGGAGAGGGTGAGCATGGCGTTGAGGTTCGTCTTGTTGTTGGTGCCGGGGGCGACGCCGAAGAAGCCGTACTCGGGGTTGATCGCCCAGAGCCGGCCGTCGGCTCCGAACTTCATCCAGCAGATGTCGTCCCCGACCGTCTCCACCTTCCAGCCGGGCAGGGTCGGGATGAGCATCGCCAAGTTGGTCTTGCCGCACGCCGAGGGGAAGGCTCCCGTGATGTAGCGGACCTCACCGGCAGGGGAGGTCAACTTGAGGATCAGCATGTGCTCGGCGAGCCACCCGCCGTCGCGGGCCATCACCGACGCGATCCGCAAGGCGAAGCACTTCTTGCCCAGCAGCGCGTTGCCGCCGTAGCCCGACCCGTAGGACCAGATCTCCCTGGTCTCGGGGAAGTGGACTATGTACTTGTTGTCGGGGTCGCACGGCCAGGGCACGTCCTTCTCGCCGGGTTCGAGCGGGGCGCCGACCGAGTGGACGCAGGGGACGAAGTCGCCGTCCGCGCCGAGCACGTCCAGCGCTCCGTTCCCCATCCTCGTCATGATCCGCATGCTCGCAGCGACGTAGGCGGAGTCCGTCAGCTGAACCCCGATGTGCGCGATCGGCGATCCGAGGGGACCCATCGAGAAGGGCACCACGTACATGGTGCGCCCGCGCATGCAGCCGCTGAACAGACCCGTCAGGTGGCTCTTCATCTCCCGCGGGTCCCGCCAATTGTTGGTGGGCCCGGCGTCGATCTCCCGCTCGGAGCAGATGAAGGTCCTGCCCTCGACCCGGGCTACGTCCGCCGGGTCGGAGTGGGCCCAGTAGCTGTTGGGCCTCTTGGCCTCAGACAGCTTCCGGAACGTCCCGGCCTCCACTAGGGCCGTGCAGAGCTGGTCGTACTCTTCTGCGCTGCCGTCGCACCACAGCACCCTCTCGGGGGTGGTGATCCGGGCCCACTCGTCGACCCACTCGACGAGCCGCTTGTTCTCACTCAAAGGCTGGGACGAGGTCACGGGGTTCTCCTTTGATGCCTACCATCCCCCCAATGCCGAGGTTACTGGACTAGTTCCGCGATGGGCGAGTTCGAGCTGATAGAAGCCATCGAGGGGCTCCTGCCGGGCCCGCCGGCGGGCGAGCTGTGGCTCGGCGACGACGCCGCCGCCGTGGCCGTCCCCGCCGGCCCGGGCTGGCTTCTGCTGGCCGCCGACACGGTGGTGGCCGGCGTCCACGCCGACCTGCGGCTGACGTCGCTGGGTGACCTGGGCTGGAAGGCGGTGGCCGCTTCGGTCAGCGACATCGCGGCCATGGGGGGGGATCCGCACCGCTGCCTGGTCACCATCGCCGCGCCCGAAGGTTGTGACATCCCGGCGTTGTACGAGGGGGTGGCCGCGGCGGCAGCCGAGCTGGGGTGTCCCGTCGTGGGGGGAGATCTGAGCAGGGCTCCGGAGCTCGTCGTGACCGTCGCTGTCACCGGCTGGTGCGACGGGACGCCTGTGCCCCGCAGCGGAGCGGCGCCCGGCGACGTCATCTGGTGCTGCGGGCAGCTGGGGGCGGCCGCGGCCGGCCTGCGACTGTTGCGGTCCGGGCTCGCCTTCGCCGGCGGACCGGCCTCGGGCTCTGCTGGGGCTTGGACTGGTGCCTCCGGCTCTGCTGGGGGTGGGGCTGGTGTCTCCGGCTCTGCTGGGGCTTGGACTGGTGGCTCTGGCTCTGCTGGGGGTGGGGCTGGTGTCTCCGGTTCTGCTGAGGGTCGGACTGGTGCTGCGGCGGCCGTGCGGGCGCACGCCCGGCCGATCCCTCGCTTGGCCGAAGGTGCGGCGGCCAGGGCGGCCGGAGCAACGGCGATGATCGACGTGTCGGACGGCTTGTCCGCCGACCTGGACCACGTGGCGACCCGGTCCGGCGTGGGGATCCGGCTCGATGACCTCCCGGTCCACTCCGAGGCGACCCTGGAGGAGGCTCTGGGCGGCGGCGAGGACTTCGCCCTGGTGTTCTGCGCACCGCCGTCGGCACCCGTCGAATCCGCATTCCACGGGTTGGATACCCCGGTTCGGATAGGGCGATGCACAGACGATCCCGCCGAGCGGACCCTCCGGGGAGAGCCGCTGGCGCGTATCGGCTGGGAGCACCGTTGGTGATCGTGCTGACCGTCGCCGGCAGCGACCCCACGGGCCGCGCCGGGATTGCCGCCGACCTCAGGGCCTTCGCCGCCTTCGGCGTGCACGGCGCCGCCGCGGTCGCGGCCGTGACCGTCCAGGACGACACGGGGGTGTCCGCCACCCACCTCGTGCCTCCTCCCGTCGTCGCAGCCCAGATCGAAGCTGCCGCGTCGACCGGGCACATAGCGGCGACCAAGACGGGGGCGCTCGGCGGCGCCGGGGCAGTCGCGGCCGTCGCCAGCGCCTTCGACGCCGGTCTCCTCGGGCCGCTCGTGGTCGACCCTGTGACCTCGGCGTCCGGCGGGGGCCGCCTGGTCGACCAGCCCGGCGAAGCGGCGCTCGTCTCCGAACTGCTGCCGCGGGCCGCGCTCGTCACCCCCAACCTGCCCGAGGCGGCGGCGCTCCTCGGCCGCCCGGTCGAGACCAGGGAGGAGATGCCCGCAGCCGCGGCGGCGGTCGCCGAGATGGGGGCGGCGGCGGTGCTCCTGAAAGGCGGCCACCTCGGCGGTCGAGACAGCCCCGACCTGCTCTGGCTCGGCGGCTCGGCCCTCTGGCTCGAGGCTCCGAGGGTCGAGGGTCCTGGCGTCAGGGGCACCGGCTGTGCCCTGTCGGCCGCCATCGCCGCCGGGCTCGCCGGCGGAGTCCCGCTAGAGGGGGCCTGCCGGGCGGCGAAGGCCTACGTCGGCGGTCTGATCTCCCGTTCCGGTTCTGCCGCCTATTTCCTCAAGTAGCCGGCGATGCGCGCCGAGTCAGACATCATGCCCGTCTCTCCCCTAAGCGCAGGTGAGCCCGGAGCCGGAGCGAACCGTTCATCCGCCAGCTCACCCGGCCAGGGTTTCGCCGATGTCCTCCTCCTCGGGGCCCTGGCGTGCCAGACGCCGGTGGCAGTGCTGTCGGTCCCGCAGCCGGGCGGCGGCTGGAGCACCCTGTCCTACGGCTTCGAGCACCGCAGCGGCCTCAACGACGGCACCCTCTACGAGGCGATCGCCGCCCACCCGGGCCCCGTCGAGTTCACCGACATGGTGACCAGCCTGCCGAGGAGCCCGCTGGTGCAGACTCCCCACGCCATGCGCTGGGCGTACGGCATGGCCATCCAGGACCCCGATGGCGGCATCGTCGGAGTCGTGGCGGTCATGGACCGCTGGCTCCGCCAGCTCACCAAGCGCGAACAGAGGGCGCTGCTCGCCATGGCCCGTCAGTTGTCGGCGATGCTCGGCCAGCTGCGCCGGCCGGTGGAGCGCAGCGACTCGGTGCCCGCCATCCGGCCGATCGCCCCGCCATCCGCCGGCCGGGTGCAGCGGGCGGGTTCGAGGGGCTCGGCAGCTGCCGAGGCTCCCCAGCTGTTGCGCAGCCACGAGGTGGCGACCATCTTCGACGTGACCGAGCGCACGGTGATCAACTGGGCAGCCGCCGGCAAGCTGCCCAGCCTTCGCACCATAGGAGGACACCTCCGCTTCCGCCGCGACGACGTCATGCGACTGCTGTCGGGCTCGGAGGAGCTCGGCTAGGCCTTGGGCTAGACCGGGCCTAAGCCTGGCCTAGTAGGGAGGGCCGAGGTCCGAGGCGGCACGGCGGGTTCTGGCCGGCGCCGGCC
>DATGKR010000010.1:0-8480 GCA_035294565.1 Acidimicrobiales bacterium
TCCGATGAACGCCCCCTCGCGCTCGACTTGCACCACATCGGGATGCACGCCGGCGAGCGCCCGCCGGCACGAGTCGCACAGCCCGCCGTCATGGGCGCCGGACGAGGGGCACAGGAGCGACGCGGCGAAGGCGGCGGCGGCCGCCTTCTTTCCCGTGCCGGCCGGCCCGACGAGTAGGTAGGCGTGCACGGGGCGGGCGGCCGAGGCGCGTAGCAGCCCCACCGCCCTTTGCTGGCCGACTACGCCGTCGTAGAGGTCAGAGCTCATCGCCGGTCCAGTTTGCCATCCATCAGGTCAGAGACCGCGGCCAGCACCCTCGCCGCGACATCGTCTACAGCGCCCGACCCGGCTACCACCCGCCAGCGGCGCGGGTCGGCGGCGGCCAGGGCTGCGTAGCCGTGTTCGACGCGGGAGTGGAACGCCGCGTCCTCGTCCTCGAGGCGGTCGGCGGCCCGGTTGCTGCGGCGAGCACGAGCCACCTCCCTATCGACGCGCAGTAGAACCACCCGGTCGGGCTCGAGGCCGCACGAGGCCCACGAGGTCATGCGGGCCAGCTCGGCGACGTCCAGACCCCTGCCGTGGCCCTGGTAGGCGAGCGTGCTGCCGTCGAACCGGTCGCACACGACGTGGCGCCCCGCGGCGAGGGCCGGCTCGATCACCTCCTCTACGTGCTGGGCCCGCGCGGCGAGGAGCAACAGCGTCTCCGCCCGGGCGGTCGGTGCGGGAAGGGAGGGGTCGAGGAGCAGCTCACGACAGCGCTCGCCGAGCACCGTGCCGCCCGGCTCGCGGGTGAGCAGGGCACCGAGGCGCTCGGCGAGCAGGGCGGCCTGCGTCGACTTGCCGCTCCCTTCGCCACCTTCGAAAACGATGAAGCGGCCGCGCCGGCTCACCGCCCTGCCCCGAGCGCCATGCGAGCCGGTCCCGGTCAGCCCCCGGCCCGCTTCTTGGCCGCCGACGACTTGCGGGCCGTCGCCCCCGAGGCACTGGCCCGCTTCTTGGCCGCCGAGGACTTGCGAGCCGCCGTCCCCGAGGCACTGGCCCGCTTCTTGGCCGCCGCACCCGAGGCGCCAGCCGCCTTCTTCGCCGTCGGCGCCTTGCGTGCCCGCCCGGCCCTCGGCGGCGCTGAACGCCGCTCGGCGAGAAGCTCCGCCGCCCTCTCGGCGGTCAAGCCTTCCAGGGTGTCGCCCTTGCGCAGCGAGGCGTTGGTCGTACCGTCGGTGACGTAGGGGCCGAAGCGGCCCTCCTTGAGGAGCATCGGCGAACCCGTCTCGGGGTCGGGACCGAGCTCCCGAAGAGGCGCCGCCGACGTCCCCCTGCCCCGGCGGCCTTTCGGCTGGGCGAAGAGCGCGACCGCCTCGTCGAGCCCGATGGCGAACAGCTGCTCCTCGCTGTCGAGCGAGCGGGTGTCGGACCCCCGCTTGAGGTAGGGCCCGTAGCGCCCGTTGGCGGCAACGATCTCCTCGCCGGTCGACGGGTCCACCCCGACGGACCTCGGCAGCTCGAACAGCCGGAGGGCGTCGTCCAAGGTGACCGTCGCCGGGTCCATCGTCTTGAACAACGAGGCTGTCCGCGGCTTGCCGTCCCCCGCCTCCCCCATCTGGACGTACGGCCCGTAGCGCCCCGCCTTGACCACCACTGGTGACCCCGACGCGGGGTCGGTTCCGAGCAGGCGCTCCGTCGAGCCGGTCGCCAGCAGCTCCTCGGCCTTGGCGACGGTGAGCTCGTCGGGCGCCAGATCTTCCGGCAGCGACGCCCGCTCCTCGGTGGACGTCCGCTGCACGTAGGGTCCATACCTGCCGACCCGCACGACCAGGTCGTCGCCGATGGGGATCGAGTTGATCTCCCGGGCGTCGATCTCGGCGAGGTGCTCGGAGACGAGCTGCTTGAGGCCCGGGCGGCCGTCGCCGAAGTAGAAGCTGGACAGCCACGGCACCATCTCCCGCTCGCCGTTGGCGATTCCGTCGAGGTCCTCCTCCATCGTCGCGGTGAAGCCGTAGTCGACCAGCTCGGCGAAGTGCCGCTCGAGCAGGCCGACGACGGCGAACGCCGTCCACGACGGCACGAGGGCGGAACCCTTCTTCCACACGTAGCCCCGGCTCTGGATCGTGTCGAGGATCGAGGCGTAGGTGGACGGCCGGCCGACCCCGAGCTCCTCCAGGGCCTTCACCAGCGAGGCCTCTGTGTAGCGCGCCGGCGGGCTCGTCGTGTGCCCCTCCGGCTGGAGCGAGTCGGCGGTCAGCCGGTCGCCTTCCGCCAGGCGCGGCAGGCGGACCTCCCGGTCCTCGAGCTCGGCGTCCGGGTCGTCGGCGCCCTCGACGTAGGCCCGCAGGAAGCCGGGGAAACCGATCACCCGGCCCGACGCCTGGAAAACGGCGTCCTCCCCGCCAGAGGACACCGCCCCCAGGCGGACCGTGACGCTCTGGCCGGTTGCGTCGTTCATCTGCGAGGCGACGGTGCGCATCCACACCAGCTCGTAGAGCCGCCGGGCGTCGCCCGACAGCCGCGTCTCCTCCGGCGTCCGGAACGTCTCGCCGGCGGGCCGGATCGCCTCGTGGGCCTCCTGGGCGTTCTTGACCTTCTTGTCGTAGCGGCGGGGCTCGGCAGGCACGTACTCGTCGCCGTAGAGGGCCCGGGCCTGGCTTCGCGCCGCCGAGAGGGCCTCCGCCGAGAGGGTCGTCGAATCGGTTCGCATGTAGGTGATGTAGCCCGACTCGTAAAGGTCCTGGGCGACGCGCATCGTCCTCGCCGCCGAGAAGCGCAGCTTGCGCGCAGCTTCCTGCTGGAGGGTGGAGGTCATGAACGGCGGGTGGGGGGTGCGCCGCCAGGGCTTCTCCTCGACGCTGCGGACGCTGAAGCCGGCTCCGGCGAGCCGGCCGGCGAGCCCAACGGCGGCCTCCTCGTCGAGAAGGACAGCCTCCTGGCGCGCGAGGCGGCCGTCCTCGCCGAAGTCCTTGCCGGTGGCTATGCGGCGGCCGTCCACCTCGGCCAGGCGGGCCTCGAACCCGCCGGGCGAGAAGGTGCCGGCGATGTCCCAGTAAGACGCCGCCTTGAAGCGCATCCTCGCTCGTTCCCGCTCGACGAGCAGGCGGGTCGCCACCGACTGCACCCTGCCCGCCGACAAGGACGGCATGACCTTCTTCCACAGCACGGGGCTGACCTCGTAGCCGTAGAGGCGGTCGAGGATCCTCCTGGTCTCCTGGGCGTCGACGAGGCGGCGGTCCAGGTCGCGCCATTCCTGGACGGCCCGTTCGATCGCCGGCCGGGTGATCTCGTGGAACACCATGCGCTTTACGGGGATACGCGGCGCCAGCACCTCGAGCAGGTGCCAGGCGATCGACTCACCCTCCCGGTCCTCGTCTGTGGCCAGGTACAACTCGCTGGCCTTCTTGACCATCTCCTTCAGCTTGCGGACCTGGTCGCGCTTCTCACGGGAGACGACGTAGAGCGGCTTGAAGTCGTTGTCCACGTCCACGCCGAGACGGGACCACGGTTCGGCCTTGTACGCCGCGGGAACGTCGGCGGCGTTGCGGGGCAGGTCCCGGATGTGCCCGATGGACGACTCGACGTCGTACTCGGACCCGAGAAGGCCGGAGATTGTCTTGGCCTTGGCTGGCGACTCGACGATGACTAGGGGCTTGGCCATTGGGCCTCAATTGTTAGAGGAAAAAGGTACCGGCACCGGTGGCAGGGACTCGGTTCCGCCCGGAGCGGCGCTCAGTCCGCCCCCGCTCCGACCGTCTCCTCGGCGGGCCCGGTAGTGGGCACCGGGGCGTCCATGGCTGCCATCTTCCGCTTGGAGAAAGCCACGCCGCCGAGGATGACGGCACCGGCTATGACGGCTATGGCGGTCCGGGCGGCGGTGTTGTTGTGCAGGCTGATGACCGCCGGCAGGATCAGCAGGCTGACGAGGTTCATCACCTTGATCAGCGGGTTGATGGCCGGCCCGGCGGTGTCCTTGAACGGGTCGCCGACCGTGTCGCCGATGACCGCCGCCTTGTGGGACTCGGAACCCTTGCCTCCTTCGTGGCCGTCCTCGATGTACTTCTTGGCGTTGTCCCAGGCGCCGCCGGCGTTGTTCAAGAAGTTGGCCATCAGCTGCCCGGTGAGGATCGTCCCGGCGAGGAAGGCCCCGAGGGCTAGGTCGCCGATGCCGAAACCGACGACGACCGGCGACAGGACGGCGAGGAGGGCGGGGGTGGCCAGCTCCCTCTGCGCGGCGGCGGTGCAGATGTCGATCACCCGGCCGTACTCGGGGCGCTCGGTGCGGTCCATGATCCCCGGGTGCTCCCGGAACTGCCGGCGCACCTCCTGCACGACCGTGCCCGCCGAGCGGCCGACCGCCCTGATGGCGAGCGAGGAGAAGAGGAAGGCGATGGAACCGCCGATCAGCAGTCCGAGGAACGTCTCGGGGTTGGCGACGTTGACGATCGTCTGCGCCACGGTGGTGTAGAGGACGTTGGCGGCCTTGCCGGTCAGCTGGGGCAGCCCCTTGACGTTCTCGGAGATGGTCTGCACGTAGCTGGCGAACAGGGCGACGGCGGCGATCACCGCCGAGCCGATCGCGAACCCCTTGGTGATGGCCTTGGTCGTGTTGCCGACCGCGTCGAGGCTGACCATGATCCGCTCCGGCTCGCCGTGGAACTCGCCGCTCATCTCGGCGATGCCAGCGGCGTTGTCCGAGATCGGCCCGAACGTGTCCTCCGACACGACGATGCCCGAGTTGGACAGCAACCCGAGGCCGACCAGCGACACGAGGTACAGCTCGTACTGGATGTCGCCGTGGCCGAGGGCGATGGCGACGACGATCGCGAGCACGATGGCGATCAGGGCGGGGGCCGCCGACTCGAGCCCGGTGCTCACCCCCGACAGGACCGCGGTGGCCGGCCCCGTGCGGGTGGACTCGGCGATGTCGTGCACCGGGGTGGTCTCGGTGGACGTGTAGTACTCGGTTATCCAGCTGGCGACCCTCCCGAGCACCACCCCGGTGGTCACCGCCCAGAACACCCGGTAGCTGTGGACGTAGAAAGCCGACACGAGCAGGGTGCCGACGATGGTGAGGAAGGCGGAGAGGTACAGGCCGCGGTTGATCGGGGCCATCGCGCTGCGGTCCTTCCGCCCGGCACGCACGAAGAGGATGCCGATGATCGAGGCGAGGATGCCGATGGCGGGGACGATGAGCGAGAAGGCGAGCCCCACCTGGCCCCGGCCAGGGAAGGCGGCGTTGGCGAGGATCAGGGTGGCGACCAGGATGACGACGTAGGACTCGAAGAGGTCGGCGCCCATGCCGGCGCAGTCGCCGACGTTGTCACCGACGTTGTCGGCGATGGTGGCGGCGTTGCGGGGGTCGTCCTCGGGGATGCCGGCCTCGACCTTGCCGACCAGGTCGGCTCCTACGTCGGCCGCCTTGGTGAAGATGCCCCCGCCGACCCTCATGAACAGGGCGAGGAGCGAGCAGCCGAAGCCGAAGCCGACCAGGATGGCGGTGGCGGTGTTCTGGGCGACCATGACGATCACCGTCGCGCCGAGCAGGCCGAGGCCGACGACGAAGAGACCGGTGATGGCGCCGGTGCGGAAGGCGACCTTCAGCGCCGACTGCAGGGAACCGTCGCGGGCGGCGGCGGCCGTGCGGACGTTGCCCCGCACGGCGGTGCTCATCCCTATGTAGCCGGCGAGACCGGACAGGGTCGAGCCGACCAGGAAGGCGATCGCGCGGAAGGCGCCCGACAGCCCGTAAGACAGGTAGGTGTGCCCGTGGTAGGTGACCTTGGAGGCCGTCACGAACACGAGGATCGCCAGGGGGACGACGATGATCCCGATGGCCTTGAACTGGCGCGCCAGGTAGGCCTGGGCCCCCTCCTGGACCGCCTTGGCGATCTCGATCATCGACGGCGTCCCCTGGTCGGAACGCAGCATGCCGCGCATGAGGACCACGCCGGTGAGAATGGCGACGACGCCGCATGCGGCGGCGAAAGCCAGCCAGGCCCACTCTGTGCTGTGAAGTTGGAACGGCTGGTAGCCGCCCTCAGCGACGAATCGCATCTCGCGACGGTTCCTTTCTATTCGCTGTTCGGTCCCTGTGGACCAGTATCTGCCGGGCGACCTTGTCGCCGAGAGTCCGGTCCTGGCCGTCGACGCCGACGACGATCGGCCCGTCGAAGGGGTGCTTCTCTTTCACCTGCACCTCCACCCCAGGCCGCAGCCCGAGGCCGTCGAGGAACACAGCCACCTCCGGGTCGGTCGAACCGGGTAGGGCGATGACGGCGGTTTCGCCGGGTTCCAGGTCGTAGAGGGGCGGCATGGCGGGCAGGTCGTCGCCACCCGCCCCGGGGATCGGGAAGCCGTGCGGGCAGGTGGTCGGTCGGTCGAGGGCGGCGAAGAGCCGGTCCTCGACCTCCTGGGGGAGCTGGTGCTCGAACGCCGGCGCCAGGCGGTCCGCCTCGGACCAGGTGTACCCGAGGATGTCCGCCAGGAAGCGCTCGACGATCCGGTGGCGTCGCACGACGCTCATCGCCAGCTTGCGGCCTTCTTCGGTGAGCGCCACCCCGTGGTATGGAGCGTGCACGGCGAGGCCGCGGTCGGCGAGCTTCTTCACCGTCGCGGTCATCGTGCCGGGGGTCACCTTCAAGGACGCGGCCAGGTCGCCTGTCCGGGCGCCGCCGTCTGAGCCGTTCGGCTCGGCGCGCGTCGTCAGCCGCCAGATCGCCTTGAGGGTTTCGCGCTCGGACTTCGTAAGGGCCGCATCCATCGTTTGGAGCCAGCAACGCTAGTTTTTTGGCCCACCAAACGTCAAGCTGAGGCGACCGCCCTTTGTCCTAGTCCTGCTCGGAAATGACGACCCGGACTATCTCGGACGTCTCGTCGGATCCCTCGGGGGCCCCGAAGAGGGTCATGCACACCGACGTCCCGTTGGAACTGGACTCGAAGCGGACGTCGTCCACCAAGGAACGGATGAGGGGGATGCCGAGGCCGCGCTCGAAGTTGAGCCTCTCGGGGTCGGTCACCGGCGGGTGCGCGGGCAGGACCTCCGGGTCGAATCCGCCGCCCGAGTCGCTGACCCGCACCTCGATGCGCTCCGGGGCTTCCCAGCAGGTGACGACCACCGGCGCGCCGGCGCCGGCCGCGTTGTTGGCCTCGATCGCGTTGGTGCACGCCTCCGACACCGCCAGCTTGAGGTCATCGATCCTCTCGTCGGCTATGGCGCGCCGAGCCGTCGCCAGCGAGGAGACCACGAGGCGGACGACCCCGATGTACTCCGGCCGGGACGGGACCGTCAGCTCGAGGGACCTGTCCATCGCCACCGGTGCCCGCCCTCAGCTGCCCCTCGTCGCCTCGTCGACCGACGTGCTTATCTTGAACACCGACGTGAGGCCGGTGATCTCGAACACCTTGAGGATCCGTGGCTGGGTGCAGACAAGCGTGAGGTCCCCGTCGTGGCTGCGCAGGCGCTTCAAGCCGCCTACCAGCACTCCGAGGCCGGTGGAGTCGAGGAAGTCGACGCCCTCCAGGTCGGCGACTATCTGGCGGTGGCCTTCGCTCACCAGCTCTACGAGCTTCTCGCGAAGCCGCGGTGCGCTGTAGACGTCCACCTCACCTTTAACTGAAAGCACGGTGTAAGGCGATCGGCTTTCATCGACCTGCAGGCCGAGCTCCACGGGGTCTTTCCTCCTCTGAGTCCGGTCGACTCTACCCGAACTTACCCTCCCCCAGCGCCTTTCGCCTCGCCCGGCTCTCGGCGAGGGACCGCAGGTACAGGAGGTGGGCGGCCACCGCGGCTATCAGGACGGCCAGTGCGATCAGACCGGCGGCCAGCACGTCGGGGCGGCCCGGGCCGGTTTCGCGAAGTGCCAGGTCGCCTTCCCCGGCCTTTTGGGAGGGTGGGTAGGAGAGGTTTTGCACCGGTCCCGCCGCGGCACCGGCGTCCTCACCGGGTAGGGCCGGCGGGCCGGTGGTCGTCGCAGTCGTCGCCGTCGACACGCCACCGACGGGCACTGGGGGCAGGGACACGGCCGCTCGGGGAAGCGGCGCGGCTGTTACGACAACCTGGTCGGAGCTCGCCGGCGGGGACTCCACCTCGGCGGGGTACGGCCCACCGGCGCCCAGGGACATCGCCTGGACCTGGTATGTCCATGTGCCCGGCCCGGGATGGTCCACGAGGTGGAGGGGCTGGGGACAGGCCGGGGAATCGCCGAGCAAGGAGCAGTAATAGACGGGTCTGCCGGACCTGTCGACCAGGTAGCCGGCGAGGTCGGGCGGCGCTCCCGGCGGGGCCGACCACGACACGTCGGCGGCGGAGCCGGCCGAGCTCGCCTTTACCCCGACCGGCGGGGGCGGGGGGACCGCGAGGCCCACGTCCGCCGGCTGGTACGCCCCTGAGGCGGTGCAGCCGGGGGTCTGGGTACCGCTCTGGTGGGGGGTGCACGCCGTCACCTGGTAGGTGCCGTTGAGGATCGACCCGGTCCGGTACCGCAAGGCGGGGGGCC
>DATGKR010000011.1:0-4472 GCA_035294565.1 Acidimicrobiales bacterium
CTGAGCCCACCCCGCGCTCGCGGCCGCGACACCCCCGCGCGGTCGGAGCGCCGCGGCCTGCCAGCGGACGGCCGGGGAAGTGGGGGCCGACGCCAGGGGGGCCGTCGGCGGCGGCAACCGGGTTCCGTCGCCAGGCGCTGCAGGACCGGGGATGCGGGCGGTCCCTGCGGCTTTCTTCGCTCCCGATGTCCTCGCCACGGCCGGGCCCGCCACCGCCTTCCCCCGAGCGGGCGCTCCAGCCGGGCCCGGCGCCGCTTTCGCCGCGGCCTTCGCCTGAGCCCGAGCCGGCGCCTGGGGTCGCTTCCTTGCGCCCTCCTCGCCGGCGCGAAAGGAGGGTTGGCGCGGCGGCATCCCGTTATTGTCACACCCCGGTGGCAGGATCTGCCTATCGGGATCGCCGCCGGCCCAGCACACCGGCGACCTGCAGTAGCGAATCGCCGAGGTCGAGTACCATGACCTGTCTTCATACAAGACCCTGCCCCGGATCCGCCGGGGCCCCGAGCCCGCAAGGCCGGGTCCACAGGGAGGTGGTGAGCCGCCCATGCGGCACTACGAGGTAATGGTCATTCTCGACGCCGGCCTCGAGGAAGAGGCCATCCGGGCTGTCCTCGACCGAGCCAGCAAGCTCCTCGCCGACCACGGTGCCAAAGTCGAGAAGGTGGACAGGTGGGGCAAGCGCCGCTTCGCCTACCCGGTGCACCATCGAAGCGAGGGCTACTACGCCCTCATGGACACCTGGGCGGAGCCGCCGGCCATGGCCGAGGTCCACCGGATGCTCGGACTCGCGGACGAAGTCATCCGCCACAAGGTGATCCGTCTTCCCGACAAGCTGGTCGTCGGCTCCGCCTCTTCGGGGGGGTCCCGGCCGGCGGCGCCGGGCGGCGGTGAGCCGGCGGCGGCAGAGCAGAACGGAGCAAGTTGAGATGTCCAACGGAAACCATGTGAGCATCGTCGGGAACCTGACGCGCGACCCCGAGTTGCGTTTCACCCCCTCGGGCCAGGCGACGGCCAGCTTCGGCGTCGCCGTCAACCGCAGGTGGCAGAACCGCCAGACCAACGAGATGGAGGAAGCGACCTCCTTCTTCGACGTGGTCTGCTGGGGAACCCTGGCGGAGAACGCCGCCCAATCGCTCGGCAAAGGCGTGAGGGTCATAGTCAGCGGCCGCCTCGACCAGCGCAGCTGGGAGACGCCCGAGCACGAGCGGCGCTCGAAGGTGGAGATCACCGCCGACGAGGTGGCTCCGAGCCTGCGGTGGGCCACCGCCGCTATCACCAAGAACGACCGTCGCTCCCCCGAGGGTGCCCCCGCCCCCGCTTACAGCGGGGCGCGCCAGGTCGCCAACGAACCGACGGCTGGCGAGACCTACTACGACGAGGAGCCGTTCTAGGCCATGGCGAGGAACAACGATCGGGACCGCGACCGGGGCTCCAAGCGAGTCCCCAAGGACGCCCGTCCCCGCGGGAAGAAGAAGGTGTGCGTCTTCTGCAAGGAGCACGTCACCTGGGTCGACTACAAGGACGTCAACCTGCTGCGCCGCTTCATGAGCGACCGGGGCAAGATCCGCTCCCGGAGGGTGACGGGCAACTGCGCCCAGCACCAGCGCGACGTCCAGGTGGCGATCAAGACGGCCAGGGAGCTCGCCCTTCTTCCCTACACGCAGCGCACGGTCAGCGAGCGGGGCCCCGGCAGGGGTCCCCGCTCCGCGCGCGCGGGGGCAGCCGAGACGCCCGCTGAGCAGGCCGGCGCCGAAGCCGAGGGCTTCGACGAGGACGAGGCCGAGGTGGAGGACGAGCTCGAGGAGGCCGAGGTCTAGATGCGCGTCGTGCTACGCAGCGACCTGGACAAGGTGGGAAAGAGGGGGGACATCGTCGAGGTGGCCGACGGCTACGCCCGCAACTTCCTGCTTCCCAAGGGTCACGCCATCGTCGCCACCGCCGGGGTGACCGCACAGGCCGGCGCCATGCGCCGGGCCCGGGACCTGAAAGACGCCAAGGACCGCGAGGCCGCCGAGGCCGTGGCCCGACGACTTGTCCCCCTGGTGATCCGCATACCCGCCCGGGCCGGGGCGGGAGGCCCGGACGCCAAGCTGTTCGGCTCGGTGACCTCCGCCGATGTCGCCGAGGCCGTCGCCCAGCAGGCCAACGTGACGATCGACCGGCGCAAGATGCGCCTCGACGAGCCGATCAAGACACTCGGCACCCACGAGATCCCCGTCCGCCTGCACAGCGACGTGGAGTTCCGGGTGACTGTCGAGGTCGTCCGCCAGTAGCACCCCGGGCGACCCGGCACCCACCCGCACGCGCCGGCCGGCGCGCCACCGATCCCGACCGCCAACCCCCCGCCCGGCACCCCACTGGCGCGCCGCCGGCCGGCGCGCCAAGCCCGACCGGCGCGCCGGTCACACACGGGCGATGTTGACGAACTTGGCGAAGTGGTCGAGGAACGCCAGCTGCACCTTGCCGGTCGGCCCGTTGCGGTGCTTGGCGACGATCACCTCGGCGGTGCCCCGGTCGGCGGACTCGCTGTTGTACATCTCGTCGCGGTAGAGGAACATGACCACGTCGGCGTCCTGCTCGAGCGACCCCGACTCGCGCAGGTCCGCCAGCATGGGCCGCTTGTCCGCCCGCTGCTCCAGCTGGCGCGACAACTGCGACAAAGCCACCACGGGCACCTGCAGCTCCCGGGCGAGGATCTTCAGCCCCCGGCTGATCGCCGAGACCTCCAGCTGGCGGTTCTCGGCGGTCGCCCCGCCCGACATGAGCTGCAGATAGTCGACGACGATCAGCCCGAGGCCGTGACGTGCCTGCAGCCGGCGGGCCTTGGCGCGGATCTCCATCACCGTCGTGTTGGGGTTGTCGTCGATGAAAAGCGGGGCGTCGCCCAGCCGGGCGACCGCCTGGGACACCTTCTGCCAGTCCGACTCGATCAGCCTGCCGTTGCGCATCCGCGAGGCGTCCACCCGGGCCTCGGCGACGAGAAGCCGGCTGGTCAGCTCCTCGGAGCCCATCTCCAGGGAGAACACCAGCGTCGGGACCCGCCTCTCCACCGCGGCGTGGGCGGCGATGCCCAAAGCGAAGGCGCTCTTGCCCATCGCCGGGCGGGCACCGACGATGTACAGCGCCGACGGCTGCAGGCCGTAGAGGTGCTCGTCCAGGTCTATGTAGCCGGTCGGCACCCCGGTGATCGACTCGCCCCGCTCGTAGAGCGCGGCGAGGCGGTCCATGCTTGCGTAGAGCAGCTCGTTCAGCTGCTTGAGCGTGTCCGTCACCCGCCGCTCGGCGACCTCGAACACCAGGCTCTCCGCCCGGTCCAGCGTGGCGGTGACGTCGTCGGGCACCCCGTAGCCCATCTCGGCTATCTCCCCGGCCACGCCGATCAGGCGGCGCAGCAGGGCGTGCTCCTCGATGATGCGGGCGTAACGGGCGGCGTTGCTGGTCGCCGGGGTCTCCGCCTGCAGCTCGACCAGCGCCGGCAACCCACCGACCATGTCCAGCAGGCCGGCGCGCGACAGCTCGTCGGCGACGGTCACCGGGTCGGCTGGTTCCCCCTGGGCGTAGAGGCTGCTGATCGCGTCGAAAACGTGGGCGTGCCCAGGCTTGTAGAAGTCCTCCGCCGAGCAGGTCTCCAAGGCGGCGGCGATGGCGTCGCGCGACAGGAGCATCGCGCCGAGCAGCGACCTCTCGGCGTCGAGGTTGTGCGGCGGCACCCGCGACGGCGCCTGCGGAGCCGGCTTGGGACCGCCGCGTTGGCGGGCGGACTCGATCGACTGGACCACGGCGGACCACCTAACCCGCGCCGCGCTGTGGGTATCCAGACCGACATCGGGGTGAATTTGCGGTGGACATGGTGTTAACAACCCTCGGCGGCTGTGGACTTCTGCGGATACCCGAAAGGCTAAAGGCACCCTGCGACAGCCACCCCGCGGTGGTGGTACCGTTTGCAACCTCATAGCCGCGCCCACGGCGGGCCGGCGCTGGAGACCGGCTTCTTCCCCCGGGGTGACGGACAGGCGAAAGGCCGGTCCTTTGTCCCGTGAGCCTGTCGCAGAGGAACCAGCGGTAGTGACGAGAAGGGACGGGTGCCCGCGTTGATCTCCAAGCTTCTCGAAGAGCCGGGGAACCGAGAAGCGGGCGCAGAAGTTCTCCACAACTTGTGGATCTCGTTGTGGACTTTCCGGCCAGAGGGAGGCGCTTGAGCACGTGAGTGACGCGGCAATCCTGTGGACGAGCTGTTGCGAGGTCCTGCGCGAAGAGGTGGGCGAGGCGGTCTGGCGAACCTGGTTCGAGGGGGTGACGCCCGTCGGGTTGGAGAACGGTCGCCTGCTCCTCTCCGCGCCGAGCTCCCTGGCACGCGACCGCCTCGAGGACCGCTACGGCTCGCTGATCGAGAAGGTCGCGTCCCAGGTGGCCGACGGGGAGGTCAGCGTCGACGTCGGCGTGCGTCCCGCCCCGGCGCCGGTTCAGGACCCCCT
>DATGKR010000012.1:0-2100 GCA_035294565.1 Acidimicrobiales bacterium
TACTCGTCGCGAAGGAAACGGGCCAGCTCCCGGTAGGCGGCGCTCGCGGCGACAGCTGCCTCCTCCAGACGCTTCCTCAGGTGGGGATCGAGCCCGGCCGGGGCGGAGCGCGCCAGGTCGGCGAAGAACGGTTGGCCTTCACTCCACGTCTGGGCCTGCGCGGCGCACTCCTCGACCTGGCGCCGGGCCGCCGTCACCCCCCGGCCGACACCTGCCCTCAGGGTCTCCTCGAGACCCGCCAGGGCGCCGGGAACCCCCTCCATCCGGGCGGCGATGGTCTCCCAGTCGGCCGGGGTGTCGCGGGGCATCAGGTCGAAAACCGACCGGACGGACTGCACCGGGGAGCCGATGATGCGCAGGTCCCGCCACCGCTCCCCCGCCTCGTACTGGTCTATCTCCACACCGAGCCTCTCGAGCACCACCTCTGCGGCGACCCGGTCGGCGTCGGACAGCTCCCCGGCTCCGCGCAGCTGCGACATCTGCCGCCAGTAGAGGCGCGCCAACTCGTATAGGGCTTCCTGGCCTTCGGGAGAAAAGTCGGTCAGACGGTCGTCGTGACCGGCGAGCCCCCGGGAAGTGGCGAAGATCGGATCGAGCGCCGCCTTCTCCTCGACGTAGCGGTCGGCCAGTCGGTAGACCGCGCTCTGCCCCGCGTCGTCACGCTCCCCCATCCGTCCCCCTCTGCTTTCGCAGCCGGCTCAGGCCGCAGGGACGGTCGTGACCAGCCTGGCCCTCACCAGAGGCTCGAAGTGCTCCAGGGGCTCGCTCTTGTAGTCCGCGTCGAAAGCGGTCTGGTCGTACTTGGCGCAGAACTCCTCGGTGTACTCGAAGTACTCGTGACCCCGGTACTGCTCCCGAGCGTTCCGGTCGAGCCCGATGTGGTGCCAGAAGTAGTAGCCCTGGAATATGCCGTGCTTCTCGACCATCCAGTGGTTGGCGGGGGAGACGAACGGCTTCAGGATGTCGGCGGCGATCGAGGGATGGTTGAACGGCGAGAGCGTGTCCCCGATGTCGTGGATCAGGGCGCACAGCACGTACTCCTCGTCGCGCCCGTCGCGCTCGGCTCGTGTCGCCGTCTGCAGGGAGTGCTCCAACCGGTCGACCGGGAACCCCCCGTGGTCCATCTTCAACGCCCGGAGCAGGCCGATCACCCTGTCGGGCACGTAGCTCTGGGTGATGTTCAGCTGGGGTGAGATGATCGCCCAGTCCTCCGCCGTCGACTCCTCGAAGCTTTTGAACCTGGCTCGCTCACCGGTCATCGTCATGAGGACAGTCTAGAGGTGAAAAGCGCCGCCCATCCCAGGTGCCGTGGCGGCCTGACCGAGGAGGGGGGTGAGGCCGAGCATTTCCTCCGTTGTCCGCAGCAGCGAGTAGTGGTCGAGGGGCGACGCGACCTTCACCCCGGGCGGCACCGACGGGGCGACCACGTAGAGGGGTACCAGCGTTCCGCCGGCGTCGTTCTCGTCCCAGGTGACGAAAAGGGCTGTTCCCCCGGAGCGGTACTCGGCGCTGTCGAGGATCGCCGGGACCTCACGGGCCAGCCATGCGTCGCCGGCGGCCGTCGAGCAGTCGTGCATGTCGTCGCACAGGTTGGGGGTGATGAAGGTGAACGGCGCCGAGAGGTCGGGCGGGTCGGTCAGGGGCACGTCCTGGGCGGCGCAGCGGGACGTCACGGCGGTGTAATAGCCGGCGGGGTTGTGCTTGACGGCGTACTCGCCGCCGCTCTGCCGATCGCAGGGAGCCGGCATGCTCTCCTCCAGGGCCCTCCACCCGGGCCCGAGGAGACCGAAGATGCTGGGCGCGGTGAGAGGGTGGACGTCGGGGCCCGCGTCGTCGGCGATCCCCTGGGTGGAGCCGGACGTGAGAGCGATGTAGTTGGGCAGGCTGGGATGGGCGACGGCCGAATAGTCGGTGGCGAGTCCGCACTCTGCACCGAGCCGGTTGAGGTAGGGAGCGGCGGGGTTCCCTTCGATCTGGTCGAGGCCCCGGTTCTCCATCACGACCCACACCACGTGGCTCCACCTCGCCGGGGGGGCGGTGCCCCGACAGGGGTCGACGGCTGTCGGTGCGACGGCCGGTGAGGTTGGGGGGTGAGCCGGC
>DATGKR010000013.1:0-39586 GCA_035294565.1 Acidimicrobiales bacterium
GGGGGACAGGTCGAGAGCCCGAGCGATTGCGGCGGCGGTCCCGCTGATGTCGAAGGGGTTCACCCCCAGAGCGTGGTCGGCCAGCTCGCCCCAGACGCCCGCCTCGCGGCTGAGGACCAGCACGCCGTCGCGCTCGTTGACCTGGGGACCCTCCTTCGCCACCAGGTTGAGGCCGTCGCGCACCGGGTTGACGAGCAGGACGTCGTAGCGACGTAGGGCGGCCACCGACGTGGGGTAGTGGTCCCTGGCGTCGACCAGGATCGGCGTCCAGCCGGATGACCCCCACTTGGCGTTGATCGCCTCGGCGAGGGTGAGGACCTCCTGGCGGTAGGACTGGTACTCGGCGAGGCCGGTGCGCGACGGGTAGACCATGGCGGCGAACACCACGGCGCCTCGCAGGTCGGGACGGGAGGAGAGCAACTCGTCGTAGGCCCAGAAGCCGCGCAGGACGTTCTTCGACGGTTCGATGCGGTCGACCCTGGCGATCACCCGGCGATCACCGACCACCTCTTCCAGGCGACGGACGGCGGTTGCGCATTCGGGCGACGCCGCGACCCGGCGGAGGTCCTCCCCGTCGGGCGCGGCGGATGCCACGAACGTCTGCGCATCCGCTCCGATGATCTCCCGGGCGCAGAGGGAGAAGCGTTGCGCCCAGCGGGCAGTGTGGAACCCGCAGGGCCCGGCCGCAAGGCCTTCGAGTAGGTCCGCCGCTACCTCGTCGGGGAGGACGGCCATCTCGTCGGGTGAGCACCACGGCGTGTGCACGAACGCCGAGACGTCCAGGTCTGGGCGGCGCCGACGCAGTATCGCCGGCACCATGGCGAGGTGGTAGTCCTGCACCAAGACGGCCGCCCCTTCGGCCGCTGCCGAGTCAGCTGCCGCCGCGAACGCCTCGTTGACCGCTTTGTAGCTCCGCCAGGCCGCCCACCAGTGCCGGTCGAAGCGCGGCCGGCGAGGCCGATCCCACAGGCCGTGGAGGCAGAACCACAAGGTCTGGTTGGCGATCACGTCGTAATAGGCTCCGTAGTCGACTGGGTCGACGGGTACCGGCGCGTATTCGAACCCGCCGGTGGAAACGGATCCCTGACGGGAGCCCTCCCTGTCCTCCTCGCTCACCGCGGCCGCCAACCACAAGGCGCGGTCGCGCTGGGCGCCGGGCCCGAGGGTGACGACCAGCCCCCCCGCCCCCCGGCGGGGGCGGACCGTGCCGGACTCGTCGCGCACGAAGCTGATCGGACCCCGGTTGGACACCACCAGCAGGGGAGCGGTCCCGGGCACGGGGACGACCCTACCCACACCAGGGCAACATGAAGGCATGCCCCGCGTAGTGGTTGCCCCGGACAAGTTCCGGGGGAGCGCCACCGCCGCTGAGGCGGCAGAGGCCATCGCCGGAGCCGCCCGGGATGCTGGGGTGCAGGTGGACGCCATCCCCCTTTCCGATGGGGGCGAGGGATTCTCGTCGGTGTTCGGGGGCCGTCGGCGGACCTCGCGCGTCCACGACCCTCTCCGCCGGCCGGTCGACGCCGTCTGGTGCGAGCTGGACGGGGGGGCGACAGCGGTGATCGAAGCGGCGGCCGCATCGGGGCTGCTCCTCGTCGGCGGTCCCGACCACAACGACCCTGTGGCTGCGAGCACCGCCGGAACAGGCGAGCTGATCGCCGCGGCGGTCAAGGCCGGTGCCCGCAGGCTGATTGTGGGCATGGGCGGCTCGGCGACCACCGACGGCGGGTGGGGAGCGCTGGAAGCGCTGGAGCCCCACAGCCGGTTGGCCGGAGTGCGGATCGAGGTGGGATGCGACGTGGAGACCCGTTTCTTGGACGCGGCCACCGTGTTCGCCCCCCAGAAAGGAGCCGGGCCGGCACAGGTAGAGCTGCTGACCCGCCGCTTGGAGCGGCTCGCCCAGGTCTACCGAGAGCGCTTCGGCGTCGACGTCACCGGCCTAATCGGCTCCGGCGCCGCGGGAGGTCTTGCCGGTGGCCTGGCCGCGCTGGGGGCGACCCTACGAAGCGGCTTCGATCTCGTCGCCGAGCACGTGGAGCTGTCCGACCGGATGGAAGGCGCCGATCTGGTGATCACCGGCGAGGGGCACCTGGACGAGCAGTCCTTCAGGGGCAAGGTGGTCGGGGGGGTCGTCGCCTTGGCCGGTGAGCTCGGTGTCCGGGTCGTGGTTCTCGCAGGCGGCGCCGACCCAGGAGTCGATGTCGAGCACCGCACGCTTGTCGGCGAGGTGGGGGAGGAGGCGGCGTGGGCCGACCCGATCGGATCGTTGAAGGTGACCGCTGCCCACCTTCTCAGGGACCTGGCGTCCGCCGGCGACCTGTGAGAGACGGCGGTCCTGCGAGAGACGGCACCCATGTGAGCGACGGCCCCATGTGAGGAGGGCGAGCCGGGGGCTCCGAGCCTCCGCCCCCGAGAGAACCGCCGCCCCCGAGAGAACCGCCGCCCCCGCTCGACTCCGGCTCCTAGGCGCTCTTGCGGCGGCCGACAACCGCAGACAGCGGCGGCAGCTCGCGGTGCTCGACCCGGACCGGCTCGGCCCGGGGCCGGACCAGCGTCGCCGAGCGCGGCGGGAGGGACGGGACGGCCACGCCGGCCCTCGCCAGGACCGCCTGCAGAACCGCCAGCGCCTGGGGGCCGAGCTCGCTCAGCGGACGGTTGCGGTGGACCCGCTGGCCGAGGTCGCACTGGACGAGCGAGGCGTCGCCGAAACGGCGGGTGACGTCGATCAGAAGGCCGAGATCCACGCCGTAGCCGGCGACGAACGGAAGCGTCTCCAAGACGTCGCGCCTGGCCGCACACTCGCCGGACAGGGGTTGGACGACATCGGCCAGGTGGGGGAAGAACGTGGAGATCAACGGCCGGGCCGTCAGCTCCGTCACCCGGCCCCCCTCGCCCCGCAGGTCGCCGAGCGGCCGGTCGTAGAACCCCTTGACGAACGCAACGTCGTCTCGCAGGAGCAGCGGCCCGGCGAGGCCCACGACGAAGCCCGGCTCGAAGGCCACGATGTCGGCGTCGCAGAAAACGATGACGTCGCCGGTGCTGGCGCGCACCCCCTTCCACATCGCCTGACCCTTGCCCGGTCCGGGGTACTCGGCCAGGACGTCGGATGCCGCGACGACCCGTGCACCGGCCGCCCGGGCCGATTCGGCGGTGGCATCGACCGAACCGTCGTCGACGACGACGATCTCGTCCACGAGGGCCACACCCTCGGAGAGCTCCGCCCGTATCGAGGCCACGATCGCCCCTACCGTCGCCTCCTCGTCGCGCGCCGGGATGCACACCGATACCCGGCGCTGCCCCTTGGCCTCGGCGAGCCGGGACGCGCTGAAGTCGGCGGACAGGTAGGAGCGGCGCACGGCTCGCCATCCTGCCACGGACCGATCGCTTTTATGCCTACACTTGGGTCCGACATCATCCAGATCGGCAGAGGGACGGGCCCTGTGAAGCCGAGGCAACCAGCCGGACCTGTGCCGGCTAGGTGCCAATGCCCGATTCGATGAGGCCACCCAGAAGGAGAACGGTTTGCCTTACGTAGAAGGACTCCGCTGCCGGGAGTGCGGGCGCGCCTACCCCGCCGAGGCGCAGCACGTCTGCGAGTGGTGCTTCGGCCCCCTCGAGGTCGCCTACGACTACGACGCCATTCGAGCGGTGGTGTCCCGGGAGCGGATCGCCGCCGGACCCCTGTCGATCTGGCGTTACGCCGACCTGCTGCCCGCGTCGGCCGAGGGGGCGGTGAGCCTCGGAGCGGGCTTCACGCCGCTGGTACGCGCCGACCGGCTCGCCGCCGAGCTCGGCCTGTCGGAGCTGTGGATAAAGAACGACACGCTGAACCCGACCGGCTCTTTCAAGGACCGGGTCGTGTCCGTCGCCTTGACCAAGGCGCAGGAGCTCGGTTTCAAGGTCGCCGCCTGCGCGTCGACCGGCAACCTGGCCAACTCGGTCGCCGCCCACGCCGCGCAGGCGGGGATGGAGTCGGTCGTGTTCATCCCCCACGACCTCGAACCGGCCAAGGTGGTCACCACCGCGGTGTTCGGAGGGAAGCTCATCGCCGTGGAAGGCAACTATGACGACGTCAACCGGCTGTGCGCCGAGCTGGCGGGGGAGAACCCCTCCTGGGCGTTCGTCAACGTCAACGTGAGGACCTACTACGCCGAGGGGTCCAAGACGCTCGCCTTCGAGATCGCCGAGCAGCTCGGATGGCAGGCGCCCGACCACGTGGTGGTGCCGGTCGCCTCGGGCAGCCAGCTGACCAAGGTCCAGAAGGGCTTCAAGGAGCTCGAGCTGGTCGGGCTAATCGAGCCAGGGCGTCGGGTGCGCCTGTCGGGCGCCCAGGCGGCGGGCTGCTCGCCGGTGGCCAGCGCCTTCGCCGAGGGCGCTGACGTGGTGAAGCCAGTCAAGCCGTCGACGATCGCCAAGTCGCTGGCCATCGGCAACCCCGCCGACGGGCCCTACGCCCTCGACGCCGTCCGCTCGAGCGGCGGAGGTTTCGGCTCGGTGAGCGACGAGGAGGTCCTCGAGGGCATCTCGCTTCTTGCCCGTACAGAGGGGATCTTCGCCGAGACCGCCGGCGGGGTGACGATCGCCTCCTTGGTGCAGCTCGTCGACTCGGGCGTGGTGCGCCCCGAAGAGCGGGTCGTCGCGCTGGTCACCGGAAACGGGCTGAAAACCGTCGAGGCCTTGGCCGGCCGTTGCGGGCCGGCGGCTACGATCGCCCCCACCCTCGACGCCTTCTTGAAGGCCATGTCCGTGGAGGAAAAGGCCATGTCTGTGGAGGAAAAGCCATAGCCGTCACCGTCCGCATCCCGACCCAGCTCCGCACCCTCTCCGGTGGCGGCCCGACCGTTTCCGTGCAGGCGGGGACCGTCGCAGAGGTCCTCCAGGCTCTGGAAACCGCCCACCCCGGTTTCGCCGAGCGGCTCTTCGGCGACGACGGCCGGTTGCGCCGCTTCGTGAACGTCTTCGTCGCCGACGAGGACATCCGCTTCCTCGAAGGTCTCGACACTCCGGTAGCCGACGGCGCGACCGTCTCGATCGTCCCTGCAGTCGCCGGCGGCTAGTTGCGTTAGCGCCGGGGAGGCGGTTAACTGTTAGCACTCGGGATATGAGAGTGCTAACAGGCTGAACCCAACGGAGGGAAGCAGAGACCGATGCCCAAGCTGATTGCTTTCGACGAGAACGCCAGGCGTTCGCTGGAGAGCGGGATGAACCAGCTCGCCGACGCCGTGCGAGTCACCCTCGGCCCCAAGGGCCGCAACGTGGTTCTCGAGAAGAAATGGGGGGCGCCGACGATCACCAATGACGGCGTCTCCATCGCCAAGGAGATCGAGCTCGAGGATCCCTACGAGAAGATCGGCGCCGAACTGGTGAAGGAGGTGGCGAAGAAGACCGACGATGTGGCCGGTGACGGCACCACCACGGCCACGGTCTTGGCGTGGGCGATGGTGCGCGAAGGCCTGCGCAACGTCGCCGCCGGGGCCAACCCGATGTCGCTGAAGAGGGGTATCGAGGCGGCGGTCGAGGCCGCAGTCGGGCGGCTGAAGGAGCTGTCCAAGGAGACCGAGACCAAGGAGCAGATCTCCCAGGTGGCGTCCATCTCCGCGGCCGACACCGAGATCGGCGACATGATCTCCGAGGCGATCGACAAGGTCGGAAAGGACGGGGTGATCACCGTCGAGGAGTCCCAGACCTTCGGGATGGACCTCGAGTTGGTCGAGGGGATGCGCTTCGACAAGGGATACATCGCCCCCTACTTCGCGACCGACCCCGAGCGCATGGAAGCCGTGCTGGAGGACCCGTACATCCTCCTCGTCGGCTCGAAGATCTCCGCCGTACGGGACCTGCTGCCGGTGCTGGAGAAGGTGATGCAGTCCGGCCGGCCGCTGGTAGTCATCGCAGAGGACGTCGAGGGCGAGGCGCTCGCCACTCTGGTCGTCAACAAGATCCGAGGCACCTTCAAGAGCGTGGCGATCAAGGCGCCCGGTTTCGGCGAGCGGCGCAAGGCGATGCTCCAGGACATGGCGATCCTCACCGGCGGTCAGGTCGTAACCGAGGAGGTCGGTCTCAAGCTGGAGAACGTCACCTTGGACCTCCTCGGTCGTGCCCGCAAGGTGGTGGTCACCAAGGACGAAACGACGATCGTCGAGGGCGCCGGGACCGAGGCGGACATCAAGGGCCGCATCCAGCAGATCAAGACCGAGATCGAGAACACCGACTCGGACTACGACCGGGAGAAGCTGCAGGAACGCCTGGCCAAGCTGTCGGGCGGCGTCGCCGTCATCAAGGTCGGCGCGGCGACCGAGGTGGAGCTCAAGGAGAAGAAGCACCGCATCGAGGACGCCGTCTCCACCACCAAGGCCGCCGTCGAGGAGGGCGTCGTGCCCGGCGGAGGGGTCGCCCTGCTGCGCGCCCAGGCCGCCATCCTCGACCGGGCGGAGAAGCTGGAGGGCGACGAGGCGACCGGTGCACGGATCGTCGCCCGGGCGGTGGAGGAGCCCCTCAAGCAGATCGCCGTCAACGCCGGTTTCGAGGGCGGCGTCGTCGTCGAGAAGGTCAAGGGTCTCAAGAACCTGGCCGAGGGCCTCAACGCCGCCACCGGCGAGTACGAGGACCTCTTCAAGGCGGGCGTCATCGACGCAGCGAAGGTGACCCGCTCGGCACTGCAGAACGCCGCTTCGATCGCAGCCCTGTTCCTCACCACCGAGGCGGTGATCGTCGACAAACCGGAAAAGGAGCAGGCCCCGGCGATGCCCGGAGGCGGGATGGACGACTTCTAAGGTCGTCTGAGCCCGTATCCTGCCAGAGCAAAACAACGAGGAAGGGCCCGGGTGCAGCGCCCGGGCCCTACCGCGTCGGTGCCGCCGCGCCTCGACGGGCGGGCGGGGTTTAAGCTGGGGGCGTGCCCGAGCCGTTGAAGCCGACCGTCGGATGGGGCGTGCTTCACCTCTTCTGCAAGGCGACCGGCGCCGCCGACGGCGAAGCGGTCGTGTCGGCCGTCAAGGCCGCCGCCGACGGCGAGCACCAGGTGGTCGCCTTCTCGGTGTTCGGCCACAAGGCGGACGTGGGGTTCATGGCCGTCGGGCCCGACTGGGTGCGCCTGCGCCGGCTGCAGACCGCTCTGCAAGCCGCCGGCCTGGACGTGGTCGCCTCTTACGTTTCGCTCACCGAGGTGTCCGAATATGCCCGCGGCATGCCCGAGGAGCACCTGAACGCCCGGCTCTACCCTCGGCTGCCGCCCGAGGGCAAGCGGGCGGTCTGCTTCTACCCCATGAGCAAGCGCCGCGGCGACAAGGACAACTGGTACGCCCTGGACTTCGAGGAGCGCAAACGCTTGATGATGGACCACGGCAAGTCCGGACGGCGCTTCTCGGGGAGAGTGCTCCAACTGATCACCGGCTCGACCGGGCTCGACGACTTCGAGTGGGGCGTGACCCTCTTCGGGGTGCACCCCGACGACCTCAAGGAGACCGTCTACGCCATGCGCTTCGACGAGGCGTCGGCGCTCTTCGCCGAGTTCGGGCCCTTCTACGTGGGCATCGTGGGCAGCGTCGAGGAAGTGGTCGCCGAGGCCGGCCTGGTGTGACGCCCGGTGCCTACGACGAGCACGGCCCGGGCCGACTCGGGGAGCTCCGGCGGGTGCTCGAGGAAGCCGGCCGCGTGGTCGTGGCCTTCAGCGGCGGGGTCGACTCGGCGCTAGTGGCGCGCGCCGCCAATGACGTGCTCGGCCCCGACAGGTCCCTGGCGGTCACCGCGGTGTCAGCGTCGCTGCTCGAATCCGAGCTGGACGAGTGCCGGCGGCTTGCCAGGGAGTGGGGTCTGCGCTGGAGGGAGGCCGCCACAGCCGAGCTCGAACGCCCCGCTTACGTCGCCAACGGCCGGGACCGTTGCTACCACTGCAAGTCCGAGCTGATGGACGTGCTGTCGCCGATCGCCGCGGGGGAGGGGGCGGTCGTCGCCCTGGGGGTCAACCTGGACGACCTCGACGACCACCGTCCGGGCCAGCGGGCGGCGGCGGAAAGGGGGGCGGTGTTCCCGCTGGTGCAGGCGGGCTTCACCAAGGCGGGTGTCCGGCGGGCGGCGCGGGCCTTGGGCATGGATGTGTGGGACAAGCCGGCGGGCGCCTGCCTGGCGTCGAGGCTGCCCTACGGCACGCCGGTGACCGTAGAGCGCCTCGGAACCGTCGCGTCCGCCGAGGAGTCGCTCAAGGCGCTCGGCTTCCGGCAGGTGAGGGTCCGCCACTACGGCCACCTGGCCCGCGTCGAAGTCCCGACGCCACAGCTTCCCGAGGTCCTTGGAAAAAGGGACGCCGTCGTGGCTGCCGTCAAATCGGCCGGCTACCGCTACGTGACGCTGGACCTGGAGGGGTTCCGCTCCGGCAACCTCAACCACTGACAGGCGAGCGAGCTAGCCGCGCTTCCGGCCGCGGCGGCGCTTGGGCGGTGGCAGCCCGGCGAGACCGTCGGCGGTGTTGCTCATCGGCGTGGAAGGCGGCTGCGCCCACCCGGCCCCCGACACGGCGCGCGGCTCGAAGAAAAGGCATCCCTCGGGGCAGGAGAACGGGTCCTCATTGTTGGCCGACAACCGGCAGCGCCGAACCGCCTCACCCCCGGCCGTGCTGCGGTGGACATAGTGGCGGCAGTCGGCCCGGATGCTCATCTCCCCATGATCGCATCCCGGCGGCTTTAGCATCTGGCGGATGGGAAAGCGCCTGCTCGTCGTCGGCGGCGACGCCGGCGGCATGTCCGCCGCCGCCCAGGCCCGGCGGATCGAACCGGACTTGGAGATCGTCGCCTTGGAGCGGACACGCTGGACGAGCTACTCGGCGTGCGGCATCCCCTACCTGGCCGGGGGGCTGCTCCACCGCCCCGACCAGCTCGTCGTCCGCCGACCAGAAGAGTTCAGGGCGGCCCGGATCGACGTCCGCGTGGAGCACGAGGCGGTCGGGCTGGACATGGCCGCCCGCAAGGCCGAGGTGCGCAGCCTCGCCCACGGGCGGACCTTCACCTTGGGCTTCGACCTGCTGCACCTGGCCACCGGAGCCGTGCCGCGCAACGCCGGCCTGCCCGGCTGCGACCTCCCCCACGTCCACGGCGTCGGGAACCTCGGTGACGCCGCCGCCCTGCTCGACTTCGCCCGGAGACGGCGGCCGTCCACGGCCGTGGTGGTCGGAAGCGGGTACATCGGCCTGGAGATGGCCGAGGCCCTCTGCCGCCGGGGGCTCGGCGTGACGGTCCTCGAGTCGGGGGCGGAGGTGATGGGCGGACTCGACCCCGATGTCGGCGCCCGGGTGTCCAAGGCGATGCGCGACCTCGGGATCGTCGTCCACACCGGCGTCAGGGCTGAGGAGGTAAAAGGCGACGCGGTCGTCACCTCCGCCGGGGACGTCCCCGCCGAGCTGGTCGTGCTCGGCATGGGCGTCCGCCCCGACACCGCCCTGGCCACCCAGGCCGGCGTCACGCTCGGTTCTACCGGTGGCGTGGTCACCGACCGGCGCCAGGCGACGTCCGTCGAGGGGGTCTGGGCTGCCGGCGACTGCTGCGAGTCGACCCACCTCGTCAGCGGCCTGCCCACCTACCAGCCGCTCGGCACGGTGGCCAACAAGCAGGGCCGGGTGGCGGGCATCAACATCGCCGGCGGGTACGCCTCCTTCCCGGGAGTGCTCGGGACGGCGATCACCCGGATATGCGACTTGGAGATCGGGCGCACCGGCCTCAACCGGACCGAGGCGGAGAAAGCGGGTTTCGAGGCCGTCGACGCCCTCGTCGAGTCCACCACCGCAGCCGGCTATCTCAGCGAGGCTCGGCCGACGGCGGTCAAGATGCTCGCCGAGCGGGGCACCGGGCGGATACTCGGCGTCCAGTCCGCCGGCGGTCCGGGGTCGGCGAAACGGGTGGACGTCGCCGCCGCGGCGATGGCCGGCGGGCTCACCGTAGAGGATCTCATCGGTCTCGACCTGGGCTACGCCCCGCCGCTGTCGCCGCTGTGGGACCCCCTGCAGCTGGCCGCCAGGTCGTTGAGGGCGGCGATCTGACCCAGGCGGGATAGTCTCGTTGGCGATGCCGGCGAGGCGAGTCAGCGACGTGGACCTGGTGCGCTGGAGCGAAGCCCTGGCGGGGATCGCCCGCACCGGCCTCGCCTTCACCGAGAGCCTCTACGAGCGCGAACGCTTCGAGGAGGTCCTGAAGGTCGCCGCCGAGATCCGCGTCGCCGCCGGTCACGACGAGGGTCGCTTCGACGAGCAGCAGGTGGTCACAGGGTGGATCGACAGCGTCGGATCCGGGGTGGCCGGATACGTCACCCCCAAGGTGGCCGTCGGGGCGATCGTCGGCAACGACCGGGGCGAGCTGCTGCTCATCCAGCGCGCCGACTCGGGTGTCTGGCTGTACCCCACCGGCTGGGCTGACGTCGGCTACTCGCCGGCGGAGGTAGTCGTCAAGGAGGTTCGGGAAGAGGCGGGGATCGACGTCGAGCCGCTCAGGCTGATCGCCGTCCTCGACGGGCTGCGCCTCGGAGCGAGAGGCCTGCCCTTCTACTCGCTCGTCTTCCACTGCCGGGCACTCGGAGGCGAGCTCAAGCACCACCCCCTCGAGACCAAGGCCGTCGGCTGGTTCGCCGAGGAAGCACTGCCGGAGCCGCTGGCCGGGGGAGGGAAGTGGAGGGAGCTGGCCTTCGGGGCCATCCGGGGGGAGGCGCGTGACGTGGTGTTCGACTCGCCCCGCCCGGCGATCTGGCGCAGCTGACCGCGGTTGGCCCGCTTCGGCCTCCGCCGGTCCGGCGCCGTCAAGCCGGAGGCCGAGCGCCTCGGAAGGGCGCGGCTGGACGCCCTGCTCGGCCAGAGGGGTGCCGACGGCGCCGTGGCCCGGCTGCTCGACCGGGAGGCGGACGCGGCGATGGGCGGCATCACCTCTCTCAGCCCTTTGACCTCTGCGCTCGCCGTCGACTACCTGGACCGCCTCGCCCGACCGATCCCCTCGCTCACCCCTTCGGTCGGAGCGCAGATCGCGGGGCGCGCCTACGCCGCGCACATGGTGGTGGAAAAGGAGCCCGGCCGCTTCGGAGCTGCCGACGTGCCGGTGCTGGGGACGCTCCCGCCACCGCGACGAGGCAGAGCCCCCCAGGACCTGCTCTCCCGGGTGGTCAAGGCCAGCCGGCGGGACTTCGAGGAGCTGTGCGCCTTGACACCCGGCGCCTGGGCCGGCTTCGTGGACTGCCTCACCAAGCGGGCGCACGACGCCGCTGGGGCAGGCCAGGGCTTCGCGCCCCGCGACGCCGTCGACGGCGTCGCCCGCTTCGCCTGGCTGCTGCGCCAAGTGGACCTGCACTACCACCAGGAGCCCGAACGGCGAGCCTGACCCCACCCGCAGTCCCCACCCTGCCCCTGTCGCCGGCCACCGCCGCCTGGTTCGCCCGGGCCTTCCCGGCCGGGCCGACACCCGCCCAGGAGAAGGGCTGGGAGGCCATCCGGCGCGGCGAGCACACCCTGATCCTCTCGCCGACCGGGTCTGGCAAGACGCTCGCCGCTTTCCTGTCCGCCCTCGACCGTCTCCTCACCGAGCCGCCGGCGGGTGCCTGCCGGGTCGTCTACGTGAGCCCCCTCAAGGCCCTCACCTACGACGTGGCCCGCAACCTCGAAGGCCCGCTGGCAGGCATCAGAGCCGAAGCCGGGCGCCTCGGGCTGCCGGTCTCACCCGTGCGGGTCGCGGTGCGCACCGGCGACACGCCCCCCGCTGAGCGCCGGAGGCTCGCCCAGAGGCCCCCCGAAGTCCTGGCGACCACCCCCGAGTCGCTCTACCTGCTGCTCACCTCGTCGGCCGCCGCCGGACTCTCGGGGGTCGAACAGGTGATCGTCGACGAGATCCACTCCGTCGCGGCCACCAAACGCGGAGCGCATCTCGCCCTCACCTTGGAGAGGCTCGAGGCGGTCGCCGACTCGCCACCGCAGCGGATCGGACTGTCGGCCACCCAAAGGCCGGCTTCGGAGGCAGCCCTCCTCCTGGGAGGCCACCAGGGCGGGCGGCCCCGGCCGGTGACGATCGTGGAGTCCGCCGCCCCCAAACGGCTGCAGATCACCGTCGCCGCGCCCGATACCGACGGCGGGGGGTCGGCGTGGGAAGGCATCTATCCCAGGCTGGTGCAACTCGCAGCCGCCCACCGCTCGACGCTGGTGTTCGCCAACTCGCGGAGGCTCGCCGAGCGGCTGGCCGCCCGGCTCAACGAGCTGGCCGTAGGCGACCCCCGCTTCGCCACCGGCGCCTCCGCCCACATCGCGGCGGGCGCCCCTGCCGTCCGGGCCAGGGCCCACCACGGTTCGATGTCGGCCGAGCAGCGGCGCGCCGCCGAGGAGGATCTGAAAGCCGGCGCGCTGCGGGTGCTCGTAGCCACCTCCAGCCTGGAGCTGGGCATCGACATGGGAACGGTCGACCTGGTCGTACAGGTCGAGGCCCCCACGTCAGCGACCGCCGGTATCCAGAGGATCGGCCGGGCCGGCCACCGCGTCGGGGAGCCGTCCAAGGGGGTCGTCTTCCCCAAGTTCCGCCACGACCTCCTCGTGGCCGCGGCGGTCGCCGAGCGCATGCGGGCCGGCGCAGTGGAGGCTGCCACGGTCCCGGAAGCACCCCTGGACGTCCTCGCCCAGCAGGTCGTGGCCATCGTCGCCGCCGCCCCGGGGCCGCTCCCGGTCGAGGAGGTGCTGGCGCTCGTCCGGCGGGCCCACCCCTACCGCCGGCTCCCCGACTCCGTCTTCGCCTCGGTGCTCGACATGCTCTCCGGTCTCTATCCGAGCGACGACTTCGCCGGTTTCAACCCCCGGCTGGTGTGGGACCGCCGCGCCGGGACGCTGACGGCGCGGCCGGGGGCACGGGCCGTCGCGGTGACCTCCGGCGGGACGATCCCCGACCGGGGGTTGTTCGGCGTGTACACCCTCGACGGTTCGCGCGTCGGAGAGCTCGACGAGGAGATGGTCTTCGAGTCGAGGGTTGGCGAGACGTTCCTGCTCGGCGCGACGAGCTGGCGGATCGAGCAGATCACCGTCGACCGGGTGCTCGTCTCGCCGGCTCCCGGCGTGCCGGCGAAGATGCCGTTCTGGCACGGCGAAGGCCCGGGACGCCCGTTCGAGCTCGGCAGGGCGGTCGGCCGTTTCACCCGCACGCTCGACCGGCGCAGCGACGACGACCTCGTCGAGGCGTGCGGCCTGGAACCGCCGGCCCTCGAAGCGCTCCGCCGTTACGTCGCCGAGGAGAGGTCCGCGACCGGCGGCCACCTGGCGAGCGACCGCGAGGTGGTCGTCGAACGCTTCCGCGACGAGATAGGTGACCCGCGCCTGGCGGTGCTCTCCCCCTTCGGGGCGCGCGTCCACGCCCCTTGGGCACTGGCGTTGCGGCACCGCTTGGGCGGCGCCGAGACGGTGTGGAGCGACGACGGCATCGTCGTACGCATCCCGGAGGGGACCCGGGCAGGTCTCGACTCTCTCGTGCTGTCCCCCGGCGAGGTCGAGGAGCTGGTCGTCGAGGCGCTCGGCGGCTCGACGTTGTTCGCCGCCCGTTTCCGCGACAACGCCGCCCGCTCCCTCCTCTTGCCCCGCCGCCGCCCGGGGGGCCGGACGCCGCTCTGGCTGCTCCGACGCAGGGCGTCGGACCTCTTGCGCGCCTCGTCGGGCCACGGGTCCTTCCCCGTCGTCGTGGAGACCTACCGTGAGTGCCTGAGAGACGTGTTCGACCTGCCGGCCCTGCAGGAGCTGCTCGGCGACATCCAGGCCGGCAGGGTGGGCGTGGCCGACGTCGAGCTCCCATTCCCCTCGCCTTTCGCCACCGGGCTGGTCTTCGCGTACGCCGCCAGGTTCGTCTACGAGGGGGACGCCCCGATCGCCGAGCGGAGGGCGCAGGCCGTGACGATCGACCGCGGGATGCTCTCCGAGCTGCTCGGCGACGGCGAGCTCAGCGACCTTCTGGACCGGTCAGCGGTGCTCTCGGTGGAGGACGAGCTGCAGGGGCGGGCCCGAAGAGCCCGCGCCGCCAGCGTCGAGGAGGTCGCCGACCTCTTGCGGCGCGTCGGCGACCTGAGCAGTTCGGAGCTGGCCGAACGGTGCGACCCCGAGGAGCTCGCCGGCGCTGCCTGGCAGCAGCTCGTCGGGTCGGGACGCGCCCTGGCGTTGCGGGTCGGAGGCGAAGAGCGTCTCGTCGCCGTCGAGGACGCGGCCCGCTACCGCGACGGGGCCGGCGTGCGGCCCACCTCTGCGCTGGCCGGGTCGCTCGGCGCCCCAGTCGCCGGAGCGCTGGCGCAGCTGGTGCGCCGGTACGCGAGGACGCACGGCCCGTTCACCGCCGGGCAGGTTGCGCGACGCTTCGGTGTGGAGGTCGCCGACGTGGAGCGAGCCCTGGACGAGCTCGCCTCCGACGGGCGGCTGCTGCGCGGAGCGTTCGGGCCAGCGGGCACGGTCGAGTGGTGCGACGCCGACGTGCTGCGATCCGTTCGGCGGCACTCGGCGGCCGCGCTGCGGCGGGAGGCGGAGGCGGTCGGCGGGGAGGTCTACGCCCGGTTCCTGACCCGCTGGCACGGAGTGGCCCCAGCCGGGCAGTCACCCCCGGCCGGCGGTTCAGGGCGGCTCCTCGAGGCGCTGGCGAAGCTGGAGGGAGTCCCGCTGCCAGCAGTCGCGCTCGAAGCGGACATCCTGCCCTCGAGGGTGCGGGACTACAGGACCGGGCTGCTAGACGGGCTCGTCGCCGGCGGGGAGGTGATGTGGGTCGGCGCCGGCGAGGGGCGCGTCGTGCTGGCCAGGCGCGACCGGGCCGGCCTGGTCCTGCCCCGCCTCGGTTTTGGCGGTTCCCCGAACGCCGGGCTCGACGGTCCGCTCCACGAGCACATCAGGTCGCTGCTCGACCGGAGGGGTGCTTGCTTCTTCCGGGAGCTCGCCGCGCCCGGCACCTACGACGCCGACCTGCTCGAGGCCCTGTGGGAGCTGGCGTGGGCCGGCGAGGTCACCTGCGACGGCCTGGCGGCGCTGCGGGCGGTGAGCCGACGCCGAGGTGCGTCGCGTGGCGGCCGGGGCCGGCGGGGGACGCCGAGACCCGGCTCGGTGCGCCTTGCGGCTCCGCCCGCCGGCCAGGGCCGCTGGTCGCTCGTCGAGCGCGAGCTGGCCGGGGCCGCCGGCCCCCGTCGAAGCGGAGGAACGGAGGCGGACGTCGCGGTGGCCTCGCTGCTGCTAGACCGCTACGGCGTCCTCACCCGCCTATCGATCGGAGCGGAGAGCCCGCCGGGCGGGTTCTCCGCCATCTACCCGATCCTCGCCGCCATGGAGGAGGCCGGCCGGGCGCGCAGGGGGTACTTCGTAGAGGGCGGCGGAGGCGCCCAGTTCGCCCTCCCCGAGGCCGTCGAGACGCTCCGCTCGCTACGGCGCCTCTCGCCTTCGGGCACCGCCCACGTGCTGGCAGCCACCGACCCGGCGAACCCGTTCGGCGCAGCGCTGGCGTGGACCACCCCCGGAGCCGCCCGCCAAGCCGGGGCGCACGTCGTGGTGGTGGACGGGGCCGCATGCCTCTACCTGTCCTCAGGGGCGCTCGTCGCGCTCCGTCCTTTCGGCGAGGGATGGGAGGACCCGGCGGTAACCGCCCTGGTGGCGCAGGTCGATTCTGGGCGGTGGGGCCGGTTGATCCTGTCCCGCTGGCCGCCTGAGCTGGCCCGGCTCCTGGGGGAGGCCGGTTTCGTCCCCGGCCCGAAGGGGCTGGTTCTCTACCCCGAAGGGGGTGGTCGGTAGCCTCTACGCCCCATGCCCGGACGGCTCCTGGTCGACCTCGCCCCGCTCCGGGCGTCGCGAGATTTTCGCCTGCTCTTCTCCGGGCAGCTGGTGTCGACGATGGGCAGCCAGCTGACGGCAGTGGCCGTCCCCTACCAGGTGTTCCGGCTCACCGGCTCCTCTCTCGACGTCGGGCTGGTCAGCGTCGCCCAGCTGGTGCCCCTCCTCGCCATGTCCATGGCCGGCGGCGTGGTCGCCGACACCCACGACCGGCGTCGTGTGCTGATGGCCACCGAGCTGCTGCTGGCCCTGACCAGCACGGGCCTCGCTGTCAACGGCGGACTTGCCCACCCAGCGCTGTGGCCCCTGTTCGCCCTCAGCGCCGTCGCCGGCGGTCTCGCCGGCTTCGACCGACCCGCTTTCAACGCGGCGATCCCGCGACTGGTGGCGGCGGACGACCTGGCCGCCGCCTACGCCCTGTGGCAGGTCCAGTTCCAAGTCGGTGTCGTCGTCGGCCCGGCGCTCGGAGGGGTGATCCTCGCCGGCGGCGGGCTGTCGACGGTCTACTGGATCGACGTCGCCAGCTTCGTCGTCTCCTTCGCCTCGGTCACCGCCCAGCGACCCCAGCGACCCCTCGGCGGTGGGATCAGCCACCCGGGGTGGGGATCGGTGCGGGAGGGTTTCGCCTACCTGCGCCGCCAGCAGGTCATCCAGGGCGTCTACCTGCTCGACATCGACGCGATGGTCTTCGGCATGCCCCGCGCCCTCTTCCCCGCCCTTGGCATCCGTTCGTTCCACGGCGGAGCGCGGGCGGTCGGCTTCCTCTACGCCGCCCCCGGCGCGGGCGCCCTGCTCGGCGCTCTCACCACCGGCTGGGTCGCCTCGGTCCGCAGGCAGGGCCGGGCGGTGATATTCGCGGTGCTGGCCTGGGGGGCTGCCATCTCGGCCTTCGGCGTGGTGCACGTGCTCTGGGTCGGGCTGGTGCTCCTCGCCGCGGCCGGATGGGCAGACGTGCTCTCGGCCGTGTTCCGCAACGTAATCTTGCAGACGACGGTGCCCGACGCGCTGCGCGGGCGGCTCTCGGCGATACAGATAGCGGTTGTCCAGGGAGGCCCCCGGATGGGGGACCTGGAGGCTGGCGCGGTCGCCGCCGGTTTCGGCGTGGGGGTCTCCGTGGTCTCCGGCGGTCTCGCCTGCATGGCCGGGGCCCTTCTGCTCGCGGCGGCGCTGCCGGCGTTCCGCCGCCGGGACAACCGGCTCCCCGGCGACGGTGGGCCCGCCGCTACAGTCCCGGGCCGTGTTCGAGATAGAGGAGGCGGCCGGGACCCCTGAGGTGGTCGACGCACTCCGGCGTCTCCTGCCGCTGCTGTCCACTTCCGCCCCGCCGCCTGGCCCAGACGAGGTGGCTGCCATCGTCTCTTCGCCGGCCACCACCCTCCTCGTCGCGCGCGACGGGCCTGGCGGCCCCATCGTCGGCACCCTCACCCTCGCCGTCTTTCGCATCCCCTCCGGGACGAGGGCATGGATCGAGGACGTGATCGTTTCGGAGGAGGTCCGCGGGCGGGGATGCGGGGAGCAGCTGACCCTCGCCGCCCTGTCGCTCGCCAGGCGGTCCGGCGCGCGGACCGTGGAGCTGACCTCCCGGCCGTCGCGCGAGGCGGCGAACCGTCTCTACCGGCGGCTCGGGTTCGAGCCTCGCGACACCAATGTCTATCGCTTCGAGCTCCCAGCCGACGGCCGGCCCGGTCCCGACTAGACGCTCACGCAGGGTCAGTGCCGAGCTCCTCCACCTCGAGGAGCGTGAAGCCGTCTATCACCGTGCGCAGCACCTGCTGGGCGACCCGCGGGTCGAGCCCCTCCTCCTTGGCCACCTCCGCGATGCGGTGCAGCATGCGGTCCTCCCTGGCCCGGTCCACCACCGGCATCCGGTGGGCCCGCTTGTAACGGACCACCTCGCCCACCAGGGCCGCCCGCTCGGCGAGAAGCCGCACCAGCCGGCGGTCCACGTCGTCGATGCTTCGCCGAATCTGTTCGAGGTCGAGGTCGGGCACCGCAAGATAATGCCGTACGGCGACGGGCGGCCGACCGCCGCCCGAGGGGTAGCATGCGCGGGTAAGCACAGTTCGACGTCAGGGGTTGGCCGTGGCTGAATCGATAACCGTTACAGACAACCGCACCGGCGAGGTGGTCGAGATACCGATCGTCGACGGAGGCGTCTCGGCCGACGAGTTCCGCAAGCTCCTCCCGGGCATCTGGTTCTACGACCCTTCGTTCATGACGACCGCCCTGGCCGCCAGCTCGATCACCTACCTCGACGGCGACGCCGGGATCCTCCGCTACCGGGGCTACCCGATCGAGCAGCTCGCCGAGTCGTCGACCTACCTGGAGGTCGCCTACCTCCTCATCCACGGCGAGCTCCCCACCGCTGAGCAGCTCGAAGCGTGGACCGACGAGATCCGCTACCACACCTACGTCCACGAGAACTTCCGCAAGCGTTTCGTCGACGGATTCCACTACGACGCCCACCCCATGGGCATGCTCGTGTCCGGCATAGCGGCGCTGTCCACCTTCTACCCCGAGGCCAAGCGGATCGCCGACCCGGAGATCCGCCACAAGCAGATCATCCGCCTGATCGCCAAGGTGCCGACGATCGCAGCGCTCAGCCACCGCTACAGCGTCGGGATGCCGTTCGTCTACCCGGACAACTCCTTGTCGTTCCCGGAGAACTTCCTGTCGATGATGTGGAAGGTGGCCGAGCCTCGCTACGAGCCCGACCCGGTGCTCGCCAGGGCGCTCGACGTGCTCTTCATCCTCCACGCCGACCACGAGCAGAACTGCGGCACCCTCGCCATGCGCACCGTGGGCTCGTCGCACGCCGATCCCTATTCGGCTGCGGCCGCCGCAGCAGCCGCCCTCTACGGTCCCCGCCACGGCGGCGCCAACGAGGCGGTGCTGCGCATGCTCACCGAGATCGGCTCCATCGACAACGTGCCCGCCTTCATAGAGAGCGTCAAAGCCGGTCACGGCCGGCTGCAGGGCTTCGGGCACCGGGTGTACAAGAACTACGACCCGAGGGCGAAGATCATCAAGCGCACCGCCGACGAGGTGTTCACGGTCACCGGGAAGAACCCGCTTCTCGACGTCGCCCTCAAGCTGGAGGAGGTGGCGCTCTCCGACGAGTACTTCACCTCCCGCAAGCTCTACCCCAACGTCGACTTCTACTCGGGGATCATCTACCAGGCGATGGGCTTCCCGACGGAGATGTTCACCGTCCTCTTCGCCATACCCCGCGTCGCCGGCTGGCTTGCGCACTGGCAGGAGATGATCGACCAGGACGCCAAGATCTACCGTCCCCGCCAGGTGTGGACCGGCTCCGAGGAGCGACCCTACACGCCGCTCGCCAACCGGTCCTAGGACCGGGCGAGCTGCGTGCGGAGGAGCCCCTCCTGCACGACCGAGACCGCCAGGGCGCCTTCCCTGGTGAACAGGGTGCCGGTGGCGAGCCCGAGTGCGCCTGACGCCGTCGGGCTGCGCTGGTCGTAGAGCAGCCACTCGTCGGCCCGGAAGGGGCGGTGGAACCACATGGCGTGGTCCAGGCTCACCTGCACCCCCTCCTTCCAGATCAGGCCGTGGGGGAGCATGACCGTGTCGAGGAGGGTCATGTCGCTGGCGTAGGCCACCAGGCAGGTGTGCAGCAGCGGGTCGGCGGGGACCCGACCGTCGGCGCGCAGCCACATCCGGTGGGTCGGTGGCCGGGGGGTCCCGGCCGCGGGTGTGGTGCGAATCGGCTCGCCTATGTGGCGAACGTCGATGGGACGGGGCCGGTGGAGATGCTCGCCGAGGACGTCGGCGTAGGGGGCCATGGCCTCCGCCCAGGTGGGCAGGGTTTCGGGGTCGGGGACGCTGGGCATCTGCTCCTGGTGGCTCACGCCTTCCTCGGGGACGTGGAACGACGCCGAGAGGTGGAAGATCGCCTCGCCGCGCTGTATGGCGGCCACCCGGCGGGTGGTGAAGGAGCGGCCGTCGCGGATGCGGTCCACCTGGTAGAGGATCGGGATCTTCGGGTCGCCGGGGCGCAGGAAGTAGGCGTGCAGGGAGTGCACGGGCCGCTCGACGCCGCGTCCGTCGGCCACCGTGCGCCCGGCGGCGACGAGGGACTGCGCCGCCACCTGCCCTCCGAACACCCGCAGCCGCTCCTCGTGCGGGCTGAACCCCCGGTAGAGGTCCACCTCGAGCGGCTCGAGGTCCAGAAGGTCGATCAGCTCGTCGAGGGCTGCGGTCACGCCCACCATCTTGTTCGGCGCGCCCGGCGGTGGACAAAGGGCGCTGCCACCGGCAGCGGGCCCCGGGTGGGCTAGTCTCTGGCGCTGTGGCGATGACCCTGCCAGCCCTTCGCGAGAGCATCCAGGAGAAGCTCCGCACCCCCCTGGGACGGAAGCTGTTCCGGTACTCGATGGCCTCGGTCGTGGCGGTCGTCGTGAGCAACCTCTCGCTCCTTTTGTTCGTGGGGGTGCTGCGCATGGGTGTGGTGCTCGCCAGCACCCTCGCCACGACGGTCGCGACGGTGCCCAGCTACCAGATGAACCGCAAGTGGGCGTGGGGCAAGACCGGCAAGAGCCACCTCTTGAAGGAGGTCATCCCCTTCTGGGGGCTCGCCGTGCTCGGCTGGGCGTTCTCGACCTATTCGGTGTACCTGGTCGACCACGTCGCCCAGGACCACCACCTCTCGCACGTGGCCAGGACGGCGACCGTTGTGCTCGCCTACTTCTTCGCCTACGGCGTCCTTTGGGTCGGCAAGTTCGTGATCTTCAACAAGCTCATGTTCGTCCACCGCCACCACCACGAGGAGGATCGGCTGGACGAGCCGGCGGCCGCCTAGGTTGGCCGGGCTGCCGGCCGAACGGCTGGCCGGTGTCCGCTCCGTCAAGGGGTTCATGCCCGACGACGAGGGCCTCGCCCTGTTCGAGTGCGCCCGGCTGGCCGCAAGGACCGGCCTGGGCCCCGTCCTGGAGGTCGGCACCTACTGCGGCAAGTCCGCCGTCTACCTCGGGTGGGCTGCCGCGGAGGTCGGGGCGACCGTCTTCTCGGTGGATCACCACCGCGGCTCGGAGGAGAACCAGGAGGGTTGGGAGCACCACGACCCTTCCCTGGTCGACCCGGCGACGGGGCGCATGGACACCCTCCCCGTCGCCCGCCGGACGGTGGAGCAGGCGGGTTTGGAGGGCACAGTCGTCCTGGTCGTCGGCGAGTCCACCACCGTCGCCCGGTGCTGGGGGACGCCGCTCTCCCTCCTTTTCATAGACGGCGGCCACGGCGCCGACGTGGAGTGGGCCGACTTCCGGTCCTGGACACCCCACGTCGCCGCCGGCGGGTACCTGGCGATCCACGACGTTTTCCCCGATCCCGCCGACGGCGGGCGGCCCCCTTACGAGATCTACTGCGCGGCGCTCGGATCGGGGGGCTGGGAAGACCAGCCGACCCTGGCGTGCGGCAGCCTCAAGGTGCTGCGGCGCAGGTCCTAGCGCCGGCCGAGGGCCAGCCGCAGGCGGACCAGCCCGAGGACGGTCCTCGGTATGCGCCTGGCGATCGGCGTGCGAGGCGGCCTGGTCTCGCACACCTCGACGGGGATCTCCACCACCTTGAGCCCCGCCCTCTCCGCCCGTAGGACCAGCTCGGTGTCGAAGATGTCCCGGCCGAAACGACATTCCTCGACGAGCCCGGCGACAGCCGACCGCCTGAAGCCTTTCAGCCCGTGGGTGTCGGAGACGGTCAGGCCGAACCCGTGGCGCAGCACGCCGGAGAACACCGCCGTTACCAGGCGCCGCCCGACGCCCCTGCTGTCGACGGCGCCTTCGGCCCGCTTCGAACCGACGACCACGTCGGCCCCGGCCTGCACCTCGGCGAGCACCCGGTCGACGAATCCCACGTCGACGAGGTCCACGTCGAGGTTGACCACCACCTCGCCCCGCGACGCCCTGAACCCGGCCCGCAGGGCCCCGCCGTAGTCCGCGGCCGGGAGGCTCAGCGCCGCAACCCGGGGATGGGCGGCTGCCAGGGCCGCCGCCGAGGCGGCGGTGGAGTCGCGCGAGCCGTTCTCCGCCACGACCACCTCGTAGTCCAGCCCGCGCTCCTCGAGGCCGGCGACGAGAGACTTCACCGCCGGCTCCAGGTATGTCTGCTCGTTGTGGGCGGGCATCACCACGGAGAGCACCTGGCGCATCGTAAAGGGCCGACTGGCCCGTCAGCCCCGCGGAGGGTCAACATCGGCGCATGAGGGTGCCAGCCGGGCTGACCCGGGCCGCGCCGGCGGTGGCCGCTGCGGCGGCGGGAGTGCTCGTCGCGCTGTCGGTTCCCCCTTTCGGCTGGTGGCTCCTCGGATGGGCAGGCTTCGCCGCTGTCGCAGGGCTCCTCCCCGGCCGGGCGTGGCGGGGTCGCCTGCTCGTCGGCGCCGCCTTCGGTCTCGGCGACTACCTGCCGGGTCTGTGGTGGGTCCACGAGTTCTCCGTCGTCGGCTACGTGGCTGTGGTCGTCGTTTCCACCCTCTACATGATGGCCGCCCTCCTGCTCTGCCCGTCGCGGCGCTACTGGTGGGTCGCGGCGGCGTTCCCGTGCCTGTCCCTGCTCTCGGACTACGCGAGGGACCACTTCCCCCTCGGCGGGCTGCCGCTCGCGGGCACGGCGCTGGGGCAGGCGACGGGGCCCCTCGTCCCGGTCGTTCGCCTGGGGGGAAGTGTGCTCCTCACCGGCGAGACGGCCCTCGCCGGGGTGGTCCTCGCCGGCTTCGCCCGCGCGGCGCTGCGCCGGCTGGGGGCGCGCCGGCGGCCGCCGAGGGGTGAAGCCCATCGGTGGCTCGTCCCCGCCGCAGTCATAGCGGTGGCGCTGCCGCTCGCCGGGTGGCTCTCGCCGTCGGGAGCCGGAGGCAGGCTCCCGGCGACGAGGGTGGCGCTGGTGCAAGGCGGTGGCCCGCGAGGGACGCGGGCCATCTACACCAACCCTCAGGTCGTCTTCGACCGACACCTGGCGGCGAGCGCCTCTCTGCGCCCGCCCCTGGACCTGGTGGTCTGGCCAGAAGGCGTCCTCCAGAGCCACTCCCCATTCCAGTCGGGTGCCGACGCCGCCGAGGTGGCGGCGCTCGCCCGCCGGCTGGGAGCGACGGTCCTCGTCGGGGTCGAACAGGACGTGCCACCCGACCGCTACTTGAACGAGGTCGTCGCCTGGTCGCCAGCGGGCCGGATCGTCGGCACCTACCTCAAGAACCACCTCGTCCCTTTCGGGGAGTACATCCCTTGGCGTTCCTTCGTGGAGCGCTTCTTCAACGTGTCCGCCGTCCCCTACGACGCCATCCCCGGCCACGGGCCGGGTTTCATGCGCACGCCCGCCGGCCCGCTGGCGATCATGATCTCCTACGAGGTGTTCTTCGACGGCCGAGCCAGGGGAGGCGTCGACGCCGGCGGCCAGATCCTCGTGGTGCCCACCGACACCGCCTCGTACCGCAGCAGCCAGGTGCCCGCCCAGGAAGTCGCCGCCGACCGCCTGCGGGCCTACGAGACCGGACGCTGGCTGGTGCAGGTGACCCCGACCGGCTTCAGCGACGTCGTCTCCCCCGACGGGCGGGTGGCCGTGCGAAGCGGTCTCGGCGAACGCGACGTCATCACGGCTGCCGTGCCGCGCCGCGACGGGATGACCGTGTTCGACGACGTCGGCGAGGCCCCCTGGCTGGCGGGCGCCGGTGCCGTGTGGCTGGCCGTGGCCGCCGCGGCCGCGCTGAGCGCGAGGAGGCCGGACCGTAGTATCCGCCCATCGACATCCTCCTCGTCTGCACCGGCAACCAGTGTCGATCGCCGATGGCCGCAGCCTTCCTCCGAGCCGAGCTTGCGCTCAGGCGGGCCCCCCTCCACGTCTGCTCCGCCGGGCTGGTGAGCGAGGGGCTGGCCCCGCCGCCGGCCGTGCTGGACGCCATGAAGGCGGTCGGCTGCGACCTGTCCTCCCATCGCAGCAGGCTCGCCACGCCAGCCATGCTGGAAGCCGCCGGGCTGGTCGTCGCCATGGAGCGGCGACAGGTGGCCGAGCTTGCCGTCATGTGCCCCAAATCGTGGCCGCGGACCTTCACCGCCGGTGAGCTGCTGCGCCTCGCGCAAGCCGGTGGGGGTCGGCGGGGGAGGCCGCTCGGCCAATGGGCCGAGAAGCTCGGGGCGGGCCGCACGAAGCAGCTCGGGTCCGGGCCCGACGACATACCGGACCCGATGGGGGCGGGCCGCAAGGCGACCGAGAAGGTGAGGGATCGCCTCGCCGCGTGGGCCGCTGACGTAGCCCCCCTGCTGACTTAACGCCTGTCAGCTTGACCCCACCGGTGGGGTCGGCAAGGATTTGGCGTTTATGGTCGGGACCAGCCCGCTCCGAGTCGCGCTACTCGTCTATCGGGGCAATCCGCACTCGGGTGGCCAGGGGGTTTACACCCGCTACCTGGCGAGGGAGCTGCTTCAGCTCGGCCACGAGGTCACCGTCTTCGCCGGCCAGCCTTACCCGGTGCTCGACGAGGGGGTGGGCTGGGTTCCCGTGCCCAGCCTCGACCTCTACCGGCCCGACGACCCGTTCCGCATCCCCCATCCGCGGGAGTTCAAGACCCGCATCGACGTCGCCGAGTTCGGCCTCATGTGCACCGCGGGATTCCCAGAGCCTCGGACCTTCAGCTGGAGGGTCAGGCGCGAGCTGGCTGCCCGAAGAGGTCAGTTCGACGTCGTCCACGACAACCAGACCTTCGGCAGCGGTCTCCTCGGCGTGATGCGCGACGGCTGGCCGCTCATCGGGACCTGCCACCACCCGATCACCGTCGACCGGGCGCTCGACCTCGGACACGCCGAGACTTTCCGGCGGCGGATGACCCTGCGCCGCTGGTACGGCTTTCTCGGCATGCAGATGCGCGTCGCCCGCCAGGTGCCCCGCATACTCACCGTCTCCTCCTCGTCGAAGAAGGACATCGTCGCGCAGTACGGGGTCTCTGAGGACCAGCTGGTCGTGGTCCCCATCGGGGTCGACCACCTCCATTTCCGTCCCCGGCCGGAGGTGGCACGGGTCCCCGGGCGCATAATGACGACCGCCAGCGCCGACGTCCCGTTCAAAGGTCTCCTGCCCCTGGTCGAGGCGGTCGCCAAGGTCCGCACCGAGCGGCCCGAGGCCCATCTCGTCGTCGTGGGGCGGCTCCGCTCGGAGAGCCCGGTCGCGGCGGCGATCGAACGCCTCGGCATCGCCGGTGCCGTCAGCTTCGAGGCGGGCGTCAGCGACGAGAGGATGATCGAGCTGTACGCGCAGGCCGAGGTGGCGGTCGTGCCGTCCCTCTACGAAGGCTTCTCGCTGCCGGCGGTGGAGTCTCTCGCCTGCGGGGTGCCGCTGGTCGCCACCACCGGGGGGGCGTTGCCGGAGGTGGTGGGCGACGACGGCGACACCGGGCTGCTGGTGCCCCCGGGCGACGCCGGCGCCCTCGCCCAGGCGATAGTCCGGGTTCTCTCCGAGCCGGAGCTGGCCGGACGCCTCGCCGAGCGGGGACGCCGGCGGGTGCTCGATAAATTCACCTGGAGGGCGTGCGCCACGGCGACAGCCGAGCACTACCGCTGGACTATCGAGGACAAGGCCCGGCGTTGCTGACGGTGCGCTACGAGCGGCTGGGGGTGCGCCCCGGCGACCGCCTGCTCGACGTCGGCGCGGGGGCTGGCCGCCACGCCTTCGAGGCGATGAGGCGCGGGGCCCACGTCACCGCCGTCGACTCCGACGCCGGTCAGGTGAAGGACGTCTCGTGGATGCTGCGCGGCCTGGCCGAACAGGACCCCGGCGTGGCGGCCGCGGGCGCCACCGGCCGGGCCCTGGTCGGAGACGCCACGGCCCTTCCTTTTTCCGAAAAATCCTTCGACCGCATAATCGCCGCCGAAGTGCTCGAGCACGTACCCGAAGACCGGGCGGCGCTCGGCGAGCTGGCGAGGGTCCTCGAACCGGGCGGGACGATCGCCGTTACCGTCCCCCGCTTCTGGCCCGAGCTGCTCACCTGGGCGATATCGGACGAGTACCACGACAAGCCGGGGGGCCACATACGCATCTACCGGCGGGCGGTTCTCGCCGAGAGGCTGCGCGCCGCCGGCCTCGAGCCCTACGCAGCCCACCACGCCCACGCCCTGCACTCCCCCTACTGGTGGCTGCGCGCCGCGGTCGGGGTGGACCGCGACGATCACCCGCTCGTCCGGGCCTACCACCGCGTGCTCGTGTGGGACATAACCGCCGGCACGCCTTTCACCCGGCTGCCCGAGCGGGCCCTCAACCCCCTGCTCGGCAAGAGCCTCGTCGTCTATGCGAGGAAGACGTGACCGCGCTCAGCCGGTCCGAGGTGGAGGCCACCGCCGGGTGGATAGCGTCGGTGCAGCTGCCAAATGGCATGGTCCCGTGGTTCCCCGGTGGCCACGCCGACCCGTGGAACCACACCGAGGCGGCGATGGCACTGTCCCTGGCGGGACGGAGGGCCGAGGCGGAACGGGCCTTCGAGTGGCTGGCGGCGATGCAGCTGCCGGACGGCTCGTGGTGCCGCTACTACCTCGCCGACGGCGTGGAGGACCCACGGCGCGACCCCAATGTCACCGCCTATGTGGCGACCGGCGTGTGGTGGCACTACCTCGTCACCGGGGACGAGGCGATGCTCGAGGAAATGTGGCCGGTCGTCGAAGCCGCCGTCGGTTTCGTCCTCGGCCTGCAGCGGCCCGGAGGCGAGATCCTCTGGTCGGTGGACCCCGACGGGACGAGAGGCCGCTACGCCCTTCTCACCTCCACGGCGTCGATCCACCACAGCGTGCGCTCGGCGGTCGCCGTCGCCGAGCATCTCGGCTTCGAGCGCCCCGAGTGGGAGTTGGCCGCCGACCGGATGGCTTCGGCGATCGCCCACCGTGCCGACGCCTTCGCCTCCAAGAGGCGCTGGGCGATGGACTGGTACTACCCGGTGCTCTGCGGAGCGGTTGGCGGCCCCGCAGCGGCCGCACACCTCGACGAGCGCTGGGAAGAGTTCGTGCTCGAAGGCGTCGGCGTTCGCTGCGTCGCCGACCACGACTGGGTGACCGCCGCCGAGACCGCCGAGTGCGCCATGGCACTCGACGCCGCCGGCATGGCCGAGCGGGCCGCCCGCCTGCTCGGTCTCACGCGTCACATGCGCGACAGCGACGGCGCCTACTGGACCGGCTGCGTCCACCCTCAGTGCGTGCGCTACCCGGGCCGTGAACGCACCACCTACACGGCGGCTGCGGTGCTCCTCGCCGACCATGCCCTCGGCGGGTCGGGCCCGGCATCGGGCCTGTTTCGCGGCGAGACGCTTCCCGCGGTCGTCGAGCTCGACGACCTGCCGGCGACCGAGGCGGCCAGCTGACACCCGACCGACGCGCCTGACGACTCCCTCGCCCTGAGCGCCCGGCACCGGCCAGCTCAGCCGGCGGTCCTCTCGCTGGCCGCCGCGACCAGCCGGCGGGCCGCCCCCCGGCCCGAGGCGATGCACGCCGGTATGCCGGCGCCGTGGTAGGACGATCCGCACAGCACCACCCCGGGCAGATGTCGGGCGATGTCATCCTCGGCCGCCGCCACCGCCTGCAGGTGGCCCACCTCGTATTGGGGGAACGATTCCGGCCACCTGTTGACCCGCCAGCCGTCGGGCTGCTCGGCGCCGGGCACCACCTTGGAGGCGTCCGACGCTAGCCGCTCCACCAGCTGCTCGTCCCCGAGGCTGAACGCCCGCCCGTCCCCGTCGCGGCCCGCCGAGAGGCGGAGGACCGTTCGTCCCGGCTCGGCCCAGTGGGGCCACTTGGAGGAGCCGAACGAGCAGGCCGTGATGAGCACGGCGGGGTCGGGGGGGAAGAGGACGCCGTTTACGCCTTCGGGCACGTCGAGGCGGCGGTAGCCGAGCGTGGCGATAACCACCGACACCCGGCGGATTCGCCGCAGGTAGGCCGGTGCGGAGTCCCCCAGCAGGCCGGCCGCGCCGCTGCTGGGCAGCGCCAAGACCACGGCGTCGAAAGGACCGTCGTCGGGCTCGACCCTCCACCGTGAGCCGTCGCGCTCGACCGAGCGGACAGCCGCCTGCTCGAAGCGGACCCCTTGGCGCTGGAGCGACTCCACCAAGGCGGCGACCAGAGCCGCCATGCCGCCCCGGGGCGCGGCGAAGACAGCTCCGCTCGGCCCCCCTGGAGGGGTCAGGGAGCGAAGCCCGAGGAGGAGGCTCCTCGACGAGCGCGCCGCGGCGAGGAGCTGCGGGACGGTCGCCTCGGCCGACAGGTCCGCCGAGCGGCCGGCGTGGATCCCCCCCACGAGGGGGTCGACGAGCCTGTCGGCCACCTCGGCACCGAAACGGCTCGCCACCAGCGAACGCACGCTCAGATCCCCCGCCGAGGGCACGTTCCGCGGCAGCACCAAGTCCGCCGCTGCCCTCACCAGGCCGGCCGGGCTCAGAAGGCCTGACCGGGCTAGAGGACCCAGCCTGCGGGGTGCGCCCAGAACCAGGCCGTCGGGCAGCGGTCGGGCCTTGCCCCCCCACCACACCAAGCTGCGCCCGGCGACGGGTGTCACGAGATCGTCCACCCCAGCCTCGGCGCAAAGGGCGAGCCCCTCTGGCGCTCGGGCTATGAACGCGTCCGGCCCGCAGTCCACCGGGCGGCCGTCGAAGGGCTCGGTCCTGAGGCAGCCGCCCAGCGGTCCGGGGTCGAAGACGGCGACCTCAGCAGATCCCTTCAGCTCCCACGTCGCAGCCAGCCCGGCGATCCCCCCGCCGACGACGGCCACCCTCACTGCGCCGTCTCCCGGTGTACGAGGTCGACGATCCGGGCGAGCACGTCGGGGTCCGTTTCGGGGAGCACCCCGTGGCCGAGGTTGAACACGTGGCCGCGCCCCGGGGGTCTCGACTGCAGCACCCGGCGGGTAGCGGCGGCGACCGCCTCCCAGGGGGCCAGGCAGACGGCCGGATCGAGGTTCCCCTGCAGGGCCTTCGCCCCGGGGGCCCTCCGGGCGGCCTCGCCGAGCGGCACCCTCCAGTCCACGCCGATCACATCGGCGCCGGCGCGTTGCATCGAGCCGAGCAGCTCCCCGGTGCCCACGCCGAAATGGATCAGCGGAACGCCGAGGTCCGCCAGCCCGTCGAAGATGCGCCGGGCTGCGGGCGCCACGAAGGCGTCGTAGTCGTAGGGGGAGAGAGCCCCGGCCCAGCTGTCGAAGACCTGCAGCGCGCCCGCGCCAGCCGCGGCCTGGTCGCGCAGTGAGGCGACGGAGAGGTCGGCGAGGCGTTGAAGGAGGCGGGTCCACAGCGAGGGGTCGCCGTGCATGAGAGCCTTGGTCCGGGCGTGGTCCCGGCTCGGCCGGCCCTCGATCAGATAGCTGGCCAGGGTGAAAGGCCCGCCGGCGAAGCCGATCAGGGGGACGTCGAGCTCGGCGACGAGTATCCGCACCGTCTCGGCAACCCACGGAGCGTCCTCGGAGGGCACGAACTGCCTCAGCCTCGCCAGGTCCGCTTCGGAGCAGAACGGCCGCTCGACCACCGGCCCCACGCCCGGGCGGATGGACACGCCGAAGCCGACCGAGGCGGCGGGGACGATGATGTCGGAGAAAAGCACCGCGGCGTCGACGCCGTAGCGGCGCACCGGTTGGAGGGTCACCTCGGCTGCCAGGTCGGGATGACGCAACGCCTCCAGGATGTCGCCGTCTCCGCGCAGGCGCCTGTACTCGGGCAGGGACCTGCCCGCCTGGCGCATGAACCATACCGGCGTGTACGGCGCCGGCTCTCCCCGGCAGGCGGCGAGGAAGGGGCCGGCACCTGTCACGGGCCCCACCGTATCCAGCGCGACCGGCTTGCTATCCGGCGCGCCAGCACGCAGAGTGGATGTTTCCCCAATATGGCCCACCCGGACGTACCGGCCGAGCAGGCCCATGTGGACCTGGCCTACCGGAGGCTGGCGGAGATGCGGGCCGCCGCCGAGTCGATGCTTCACGACGCCTTCGTGGAAAAGGGGGGCACCTTCCAAGCTCTCACCGAGAGGGACATCCGCGTCCGGAACAGCCTCGGGAGGCTGGAGCAGCTGCAGCTGGGCCGCGAGTCGCTCGTCTTCGGCCGGATCGACCGCAGGCTGCCCGGCGAGGCGGGGGAGGTGGAGGTGTTCCACATCGGCCGTCTCGCCGTCTCCGACGCAGACCAGGAGCCGCTGGTCGTCGACTGGAGGGCGCCGATCGCCGAGCCGTTCTACCGGGCCACCGGCGCCCATCCGATGGACCTGGCCATGCGCCGCCACTTCCTGACCGACGGGCCGAAGGTCATCGACTTGGAGGACGAGCTCTTCGACCGGGAGGGGGAGGACGTCGGGCGTTCCCTGGGGCTGTCCGGCCCGCAGGTGCTGGTCGCCGCCGTTGAACGCTCGCGGACCGGCCGGATGCGCGACATCGTCGCGACCGTCCAGCGGGAGCAGGACGAGATCATCCGCGCGCCGATGCCCGGCGTGCTCGTCGTGCAAGGCGGCCCGGGCACGGGCAAGACGGCGGTGGCGCTGCACCGGGCGGCGTACCTGCTCTACACCTACCGCTTCCCCCTGGAGTCGCAGGGGGTGCTCGTGGTCGGTCCCAACCCCACCTTCCTCCGCTACATCGAGCACGTGCTTCCGTCCCTCGACGAGACGGGGGTCGAGTTGTCGACGGTGAACGGTCTCTACCACGGCGTCCGCCCGGCCCGGATCGAAGCGGGCGCCGTCAAGCTGCTCAAAGGCGACGCGCGGATGGCCCGCGTGCTGGCCAGGGCCGTGGCCGACCGGCAGCGGCCGCTGAGACGCACCGCGGAGGTGCCCTACGGCAGGAGGGTGCTGCGGATCACACCGGCCCTGTCCGCCCAGCTGGTGTCGGCGGTCAAGCGCCGCGCCGGCACCCACAACGCCCGCCGGCGGACACTGGAGCAGCTGTTGTGGCGCCACCTGGCCGCGGAGCTGGCGGCCGGGGAACCGGGCGCCGAGCCGCCGGGGCCCGCCGAGCTCGGCTCCGTCTTGCGCAGGGAGCCGGAGATGGCGTCCGCCCTGGAGAGGATGTGGCCTCTGCTCACGCCCGAGCAGTTCCTCCGGGACCTCTTCGGCGCCCCGGCGCTCGTGGAGCTCGCCGCCCGAGGCATCCTCAGCCCCGCCGAGCAGGAGCTGCTCTACCGGCCCCGGGGCGGCCCTCACGAGGAGATTCCCTGGACCGACGCCGACGTGCCCCTCCTCGACGAGGCGGCGGCCTTGCTCGGCCCCCGCCGCAAGCTCAGCGGCGACGAACCCGGCGGGCTGCGGACCTTCGGTCATGTCGTCGTCGACGAGGCGCAGGATCTCAGCCCGATGCAGCTGCGGATGGTCGCCCGGCGCTCCCTGTCCGGGTCGATGACCGTGGTTGGCGACATCGCCCAGGCGACCGGGCCGTGGGCACCCGGCTCTTGGAGCCAGGTGGTCGAGCACCTTCCCACCAGGCGCGGTTGGCGCCTGTCCGAGCTCACCGTGAACTACCGCACCCCCAGCGAGATCATGGAGCTCGCAGCCCGTATCCTCGAGCAGCTCGCCCCCGGCATGCGACCCCCCGAGTCGGTGCGGTCCTCCGGCGCCCCGCCTCTCGTGCTCGACGTAGGGAGGCCATCCGGGCTCGGCCCGGACCCCAGGCTCGTCGGCTCGGTCGTCGCCGCGGTCCAGGACCATATGCGGGCCTCGCCGGAGGGGACGGCCGCGGTGATCGCACCCCCCAGCCTCCTCCGCCCGCTCGGCGAGGGCCTCGCGCAAGCCGGCGTCGTCTACGGCACCGCCGGGCGGGACGCCCTCGACGTGCCGGTCAGCCTGCTCTCCGTAGACGACGCCAAGGGCCTCGAGTTCGACTCGGTGACCGTCGTCGAGCCTGCCGCGGTGATCGCCGAGTCGCCTCAGGGTCTCCGCTCGCTCTACGTGGCGGTGACCCGGGCCACCCAGAGGCTCTCCGTGGTCCACTCCGCCCCGCTGCCGGCGGCCCTCGCCGGGGCGGCGCAGCATTCCGCTTGAGCCGGCGGGGTGGCGCCTGCGCCCGAGCCGTCCGGGTTGTGCTGGAATGGCCGGGTGGACCTGGAGGTGACCCTGGATGATTTCGCCCGTGCCTTCCAGGCGGGGGCGACCGTCCTGGACGTGCGCAACAGCGACGAGTACCGGGCCGCCCACGTGCCCGGCGCCGTGCTGATCCCCCTCCCCGAGCTGGCGGCTCGCCAGGAGGAGATCCCCGACGCCGACCCCCTCTACGTGATCTGCGCGGTCGGGGGGCGCAGCCTGAGCGCCGTGCAGGCGCTCGTCGGCGCCGGCTACCGGGCCGTTTCGGTGGCGGGGGGCACCAACGGTTGGATCGAGCGAGGCGGACCGGTCGTCGCAGGCGACGAGCCGGGGGGATGAACGCCACACCTCCTGCTTCTGACCGTGCGCCCGCAGCGCGCCCACCGACACCCCCGGCAGGCAACACACCCCTTCACGGACGGCGCCTGATCAGGTATTATCCAGTTCCTGGCGGGCTCGCCAAGTAGCAACCTCCAGGGGTACATCCTAAGAAAGTCGAGGACGAGTGCCCAACAACCACGCCGCTCAGCCAGAGGAGGATTTGGTCCGCCTCTATCTGAACGACATAGGCAAGCACGCCCTTTTGACCAAGGACGACGAGGCGCGCCTCGCCCAGGCCATCGAGGCCGGCAGGGAGGCCCGGGCGGAGATGGCCTCGTCGAAGCAGCTGACACCGACCCGCCGGCGGGAACTTCGCAGGCTGATACGCGACGGCGACGAAGCTGCCGAGACGTTCGTCAAGGCGAACCTCCGGCTGGTCGTGTCCATCGCCAAGAAGTACCAGGCCGCCGAGCTGCCGCTGCTCGACTTGGTCCAGGAGGGCAACCTGGGCCTGATGCACGCCGTCGAGAAGTTCGACTGGCGCAAAGGGTTCAAGTTCTCCACCTATGCCACGTGGTGGATCCGCCAGGCGATCACCAGGGGGATCGCCAACACCGGCAGGACGGTGCGTCTCCCAGTCCACGCAGGGGACCTGCTCACCAGGGTGACCAAGGCCCGCGGCCGGCTGGAGGGCCAGCTCGGCCGGCGCCCCACCGTCGCCGAGCTCGCCGCCGACCTGGAGCTGGAAGAGGAGAAAGTCACCGAGATACTCCGCCACGCGGCCGAACCGTTGTCCCTTTCCGAGCCGCTCCGCGAGGACGGTGACGCCGAGCTCGGGGACGTCGTGGAGGACCGCTCGGCGGTCTCCCCGTTCGACGCCGCAGCGGCGGCGCTGCTCTCCGGGGAGGTCAACAAGATGCTGATCGCCCTCGACGAGCGGGAGCGGGAGATACTCCGCCTGCGTTTCGGCCTCGACCGGGGGGAGCCCCGAACCCTCGACGAGGTCGGCGAGCATTTCAGCCTCACGAGGGAGCGCATCCGACAGATAGAGGCGCGGGCCATGTCCAAACTTCGCCATCCGTCGACGGACAGAGGCGCCCGGGAGCTCCTCACCGGCTAGTCAGAGGGTCCTGCCGCCGAAGGCACGCGGCAGACGGCCGAGCACCGCCGCCGCCACCAGGTGCAGCTTCCGGCTGGAAACGACGACGACGGCGTAGGGCCCGTACTGGCCGGAGGGCGCGAGGGTGACCTGGCCGGGGGCGAAGGTGCCCTTGAAGGCCATGACGCAAACCCCGGTGTCGTCTTCGCGGGCCAGTTCGGCCCGCGCGTAGGCAGGCAGGCGGCTGCGCACGTAGTCGAGCGGTACGTGGTGCACCCCGATCAGGCGGGCCTTGGGGTCGTGCAGGGCGGCTCGGCCGACGGGTATCGCCCGGTAGCACGCCGACACCGAACCGTTGCCGACCACCGGGGTGGGACCTCCGCAGGCGCCTGCCAGCACAGCGGCCGCCACCATGGCTGCGGCGAGGGCCAGCCGGCCTCTCATCCGACCTCCCGGGCGGGCCGTGCGTGCACCGCCGAGACGTGACCGGCGGTGCCGGGTGCCGCGGGGAGAGGTCGGCGGCCCCTGCCGGCGAGGGTGAGCATCCCCCAGGCGCTCCAGCCGACAGGCAGCACCAACCAGAAGGAGACGAGGCGGTATATGAGCACCGCGGCCACCGTCGACTCGGCCCCCCCGCCGAAGGTCACCAAGGCGACGGTGATGCTGCCTTCCACGGCGCCGAGGCCGCCGGGCGTCACCGGCAGCACCGCCGCCAGTTGACCGGCACCGTAGGCCAGCAGGAGACCTCTCCAGGGTATTCCGACGCCGACCGCCAGGAACGAGATGGTCAGGCAGGAGAGGTCCGCCAGCCAGTAGGCGAGCCCCATCACCGCCGAGCGCGCCCATACCCCCGGCGTCGGGCTGACCGCCGCCAGCTCGTCGGTCCAGCCCTGGACCACCGCGGCGGCAGGTCGGGAAGGGTCGGGCCGGTGCACCAGGCGCTGGGACAGCCGCACGAGCCGGGTGACATGGGGGACGACGCGCTGGCGCTCGGTGACGGCCAGCACGCAGAGCATGGCGAAGAGCAGGATGCCGAGGATCGCCTCGACCAGGTCGTAGGTGGTGCCGAGGGAGGCGGCCAGGGCCAGGCCGACCGCGGACACCGCGGCGAGTGCGGCGAACGCCACCACATTGAAGGCGACGATCACCCAGCCGGCCAGCAGGTCGTCGGCGTTCCACCGGCGGTACTGGCGGAACACATAGGCGAGGTACACCACGCTGCCCCCGGGGAAGGAGTTCTGAATGGCCGAGCCGGCCAAGGTGATGCCGAACATGCTGCCCGCGGGAACCCTGACCCCCCCTGAGCGGAGGAGGCGGCGCTCCAGCGACGAAAGCGCCAGGTAGGACGTCGCCTCGGCGGCGACGGCGAGGGCCACCCATTCCCAGCGCAGCCTGCGGAGGTATCCGGTGACGCCGGCCAGCTCCTCGGTCTTGCCGGACACCGCCCACGCCGCCACGCCGACGGCGGCGATCCCCACGGCGAAGCGGAGGTAAGGCCACGCCTTGGACCAGGTCCCCCTCGGCCGCGCCGCTCGGCGGGCGGCCGAGGTCGGCGGTTCGGGCGGACGGTCCACTGCGCAGCGATTCTGGCACCGGGCGTCCCTCCACGGAGGCCGGTGCCGCTAGGCGGCCGGCTGCGCTACCATGTTCGACGGCCATCCGGCCCGTCGATGCGCGCGGCAGCGGGCGACGAACGGGCCCTTTGCCGCCGCCCCAGAGAGAGGTGAGGTTTGCCGACAATCGCGCAGCTGGTCCGGAAGGGCCGCGAACAAAAGACGTCCAAGACCAAGACGCCGGCGCTGCGCGGCGCCCCTCAGCGGCGCGGGGTATGCACCCGGGTCTACACCACCACGCCGAAGAAGCCGAACTCTGCGCTTCGCAAGGTCGCCAGGGTGCGCCTCACCAGCGGGGTCGAGGTGACCGCCTACATCCCCGGCGAGGGGCACAACCTCCAGGAGCACTCGATCGTGCTCGTCCGAGGCGGACGGGTCAAGGACCTGCCCGGGGTGCGCTACAAGATCATCCGAGGCACCCTCGACACTTCGGGGGTCCGCGACCGCAAGCAGGCGCGCAGCCGATACGGAGCCAAGCGGTCATGAGCCCCCAGCCCGTTGCGACAGCCCCCGTGGCCGCCCCGCCGGTCTGCGAGCCGGGGAGGGTGAAGTAGATGCCGCGCAAAGGACCGGCGCCCCGGCGCGACCTCCAGCCCGACCCTGTCTACCGGTCGGTGCTCGTGACCCAGATCGTCAACAAGGTCCTCTCCCGAGGCAAGCGCAGCCTGGCCGAGCGGATCGTCTACCAGGCCCTCGACATCGTCAAGGAGCGCGGCGACGGCGACGCCCTCGGCGTGGTCAAGCGGGCGGTGGAGAACACCAAGCCGCAGCTGGAGGTCAAGAGCCGCCGGGTCGGCGGCGCCACCTACCAGGTGCCCGTGGAGGTGAGGCCCAAGCGTGCCAACACCCTTTCGATCCGCTGGCTCGTCGGCTACTCCCGCCAGCGCCGGGAGAAGACCATGGCCCAGAAGCTGGCCGCCGAGCTGCTCGACGCCTCCAACGGGGTCGGCGCCGCCGTGAAGCGCCGGGAAGACATGCACAAGATGGCCGAGTCGAACAAGGCCTTCGCCCACTACCGCTGGTAAGCCAAGCCGGCACACAGGAAGCACGATGGCAGAACCGACAGCAACACGCGCCAAGCCCCTGGACAAGGTCCGCAACATCGGGATCATGGCCCACATCGACGCGGGTAAGACGACGACTACCGAACGGATCCTCTTCTACACGGGGATCAACTACAAGATCGGCGAGGTCCACGAAGGCGCTGCGACCATGGACTGGATGCCCCAGGAGCAGGAGCGGGGCATCACCATCACCAGCGCCGCGACCACCTGCGAGTGGAACGGCACCCGCATCAACATCATCGACACGCCCGGCCACGTCGACTTCACCGTCGAAGTGGAGCGCTCCCTCCGCGTCCTCGACGGGGCGGTCGCTGTGTTCGACGCGGTGGCCGGCGTAGAGCCGCAAACCGAGACGGTCTGGCGCCAAGCCGACAAGTACGGCGTGCCGCGCATGTGCTTCGTCAACAAGATGGACCGCATCGGCGCCGACTTCTTCCGCTGCGTCGAGATGATCAAGGATCGCCTGGACGCGACCGTCGCCGTCGTCCAGCTACCCATCGGCTCGGAGAGCGAGTTCAAGGGATGCGTCGACCTGCTCGGCATGAAGGCGATGGTGTGGACCGACGAGGCTGCGAAGGGGGAGAAGTTCGACCTCGTCGAGATCCCCCCGGACATGCACGACGAGGCCGAGAAGTACCGCCACCAGCTGATCGACACCCTGTCGAACTTCGACGACTCGATAACCGAGAAGTACCTCGGCGACGAGGAGATCACCGCCGGGGACCTCGAGAGGGCGCTGCGCGCGGCGACCATCGCCGGCCAGGTCGTGCCCGTGCTGTGCGGGTCGGCGTTCAAGAACAAGGGCGTGCAGCCCATGCTCGACGCCGTTGTCGCCTACCTTCCAAGCCCGCTCGACATACCCCCCACCCGGGGCACCGACATCAAGGGCGTCGAGGAGCTGGAACGGCGAGCCGATGACAACGAGCCGTTCGCCGCTCTGGCCTTCAAGATCATGACCGACCCGCACCTGGGCAAGCTCACCTACGTGCGGGTCTACTCCGGCAGGCTCACCACCGGCAGCCAGGTCATCAACTCCACCAAGGACCGCAAGGAGCGAGTGGGGCGCATCCTGCAGATGCACGCCAACCACCGCGAGGACCGCGATGCCTGCTTCGCCGGCGACATCGTCGCCCTCGTCGGCCTGAAGCAGACGACCACCGGCGACACCCTCTGCGACCCGAGCGCCCCGATCGTCCTCGAATCCTTGGACTTCCCCGAACCGGTGATCCACGTCGCCGTCGAGCCGAAGACCAAGAACGACCAGGACAAGCTGTCCCGGGCGCTGCAGGCACTCTCCGAGGAGGATCCGACCTTCCAGGTCCACTCCGACGAGGAGACCGGCCAGACAGTCATCGGCGGCATGGGCGAGCTGCACCTCGAGGTGCTCGTCGACCGGATGCTGCGCGAGTTCAAGGTGGACGCCAACGTCGGCAAGCCTCAGGTCGCCTACCGCGAGACGATCAAGAAGGCCGTGCAGAAGGTCGAGACCCGCTACGTGCGCCAGACCGGCGGCCGGGGCCAGTACGGCCATGTCGTCTTGGACCTCGAGCCGACCGGCCCCGGCGGGGGCTACGAGTTCGTAGACAAGATCACCGGAGGCATCATCCCGAAGGAGTACATCCCTTCGGTCGACGCCGGCATCCAGGACGCCATGCAGTCCGGTGTCCTGGCCGGTTACCCGGTCGTCGACGTGCGGGCCACGCTCGTTTTCGGGTCCTACCACGAGGTCGACTCCTCCGAGATGGCGTTCAAGATCGCCGGATCCATGTGTTTCAAGGAGGCCTGCCGCCGGGCGCATCCCGTGCTGCTCGAGCCGATCATGGCGGTCGAGGTCGTCACGCCGGAGGACTACATGGGCGACGTGATCGGAAACCTGTCGTCCAGACGGGGCAAGGTGGAGGGCATGGAGCAGCGTGGGACCTCCCAGGTGATCCGCGCCCAGGTGCCCCTCGCCGAGATGTTCGGCTACGCTACCGACCTCAGGTCGCGCACCCAGGGGCGGGCGACCTACAGCATGCAGTTCAGCTCGTACCAGGAAGTTCCCGACTCCATCGCCCAGGAGATCGTGAAGCGAATCCGGGGCGAGTAGCCACTTCCAGAACCACTATCTTTTAGTACCGCGTCAGGATCCGGCCCGGTGGCCGGCAACCAAGCCCTAGGAGCGAGCCTTTCCATGGCAAAGCAGAAGTTCGAGCGCACCAAGCCCCACCTCAACATCGGCACGATGGGCCACATCGACCACGGCAAGACCACCTTGACCGCGGCGATCACCAAGGTCCTAGCCGAGCGGTACCCCGAGGGCAACGCTCCTGTGGCGTTCGACCAGATCGACAAGGCTCCCGAGGAACGCCAGCGCGGCATCACCATCAACATCGCCCACGTCGAGTACCAGACCCCCAAGCGCCACTACGCCCATGTCGACATGCCGGGCCACGCCGACTACATCAAGAACATGATCACCGGCGCGGCCCAGGTCGACGGTGCGATCCTGGTCGTGGCCGCCACGGACGGCCCGATGGCCCAGACGCGCGAGCACGTGCTGCTCGCCAGGCAGGTCGGGGTGCCGTCGATCGTCGTGGCGCTCAACAAGGCTGACGCAGTCGACGACGAGGAGCTGCTCGACCTCGTCGAACTCGAGGTCAGGGAGCTGCTCAACCAGTACGAGTTCCCCGGCGACGACACCCCCGTGATCAGGGTCTCGGCGCTCAAGGCCCTCGAGGGGGACAAGGAATGGGAGGACAAGATCATCGAGCTGATGGAGGCGGTCGACGAGTTCGTGCCCGAGCCCGAGCGCGACCTCGACAAGCCGTTCCTCATGCCGATCGAGGATGTCTTCACCATCCAGGGCCGTGGGACGGTAGTCACCGGAAAGGTGGAGCAGGGCCGGATCAAGGTGGGCGAGGATGTCGAGATCGTCGGCCTTCGGCCCACCCAGAAGACCGTGTGCACCGGCGTGGAGATGTTCCGCAAGCTCCTCGACGAGGGCCAGGCAGGCGACAACATCGGCGCCCTGCTCCGCGGCACCAAGAAGGAGGACGTCGAGCGCGGCCAGGTCCTGTGCAAGCCGGGCTCCATAACCCCCCACACGCAGTTCGAAGCCGCCATCTACGTCCTGTCGAAGGAGGAGGGCGGCCGCCACAAGCCGTTCTTCAACAACTACCGGCCGCAGTTCTACTTCCGGACCACCGACGTCACCGGGAGCATCACGCTCCCCGAGGGAACCGAGATGGTCATGCCCGGCGACAACACGACCATCCAGGTGGAGCTGCAGAAGCCGATCGCCATGGACGAGGGCTTGCGCTTCGCCATCCGGGAGGGCGGCCGCACCGTGGCGTCCGGCCGGGTCACGAAGATCATCAAGTAGCGCTCGTGGCAGACGGCACGAAGCAGCGGATCCGAATACGCCTCAAGGCGTACGACCACGAGATCCTCGACCAGTCGACCAAGAAGATCGTCGAGACGGTGCTACGCACCCAGGCCCGGGTTCGGGGCCCGGTGCCGCTGCCCACCGAGCGCAACCGTTTTACGGTCATCCGTTCGCCGCACAAGTACAAGGACAGCCGCGAGCACTTCGAGATGCGCATCCACAAGCGCCTGCTCGACATCGTCGAGCACACACCGAAGACCGTCGACTCGCTTCAGCGCATCGAGCTGCCGGCGGGCGTCGACATCGAGATCAAGATACA
>DATGKR010000014.1:0-36816 GCA_035294565.1 Acidimicrobiales bacterium
TATCTCCCGGTCGACGTTCGCGGTGCCGCCTTCCCCCCCCTCCTCGTCGAACTGCACGTCTCCAGGCTCGTGCTCGAGGGCGAGCGAGTCGGCTTCGTTCTTGAGCGCCTCGGCCTGGCTCGTGTAGGTCTGGCGTTCCTCGAGGAGAAGCTGGCGCTGGCTCTCGAGGAAGGCGCTGCGATCGGCGCTGGGCTCCGCCTTTGCCGGGTCGGCCTTGTCTTCCCCCGGCCTGGCTCCTCCGTCTGGCGGTTCGGCCTTCTTGGACCCCGCAGGCGCCTTCTTCGAAGCGGCCGTCTCCGGCTTCTTGGACGCGGCCGTCTCCGTCTTCTTCGACGGGGCCGTCTCCGCCTTCTTCGAGGTCGCTTCGTCCGCCTGCTTCGACACGGCCGCCTCCGGCTTCTTGGACGCGGCCGTCTCCGCCTTCTTCACCGCTGCCGTCTCCGCCTTCTTCGACGCTGCCGGTTCGGCCTTCTTCACTGCGGCCGGTTCGGCCTTCTTCGACATGGCCGTCTCCGCCTTCTTCGACGCTGCCGGTTCGGCCTTCTTCACTGCGGCCGGTTCGGCCTTGCTCGCGGCTCCCTGGCCCGCCTTGCTGGCCGACACTTTGCTCGAAACCTCCTTGGCCGGCTTCGCCGACGCCTTGCCCGCTGCTTTCCCGGCTGGCTGGCGCTCTGGCGCGGGAACCCGGCTCGCGTCAGCCGTCGGCCTACCCGCCGTCGGGTCACCCTCACCGACCGGACGGCTGGCTTCACCGGCCGACGGCGCTTCGCCCCCTTCGCGTCCGGGGCTGCGCTTGACCACCTTGTGGATGGCCGCCTTGATCGCCGCCACCTTCTTCGAGGGCGACTTGTCGGCGGAGGAGGGCGTCGCTTTGTCGGGCATGATCGGTTGATCCTCGATCGGGGACCGGTGAACCTACCACGTCGAAAACGACTTCGGAGGTCCCCGTGTTCCCCCTTATCCTTGGGCGATGGCCTCCGGCCCCTACCCCCCCGTGCCGCCCTCGCCGGACTTCCCGCGCCTGGAGGAGGAGGTGCTGGCGTCGTGGTCGGCGACCAAGGCGTTCGAGGCCTCCGTGGAGCGGCGGCGCGGTAGGCCGGAGTTCGTCTTCTACGACGGTCCCCCCTTCGCCAACGGGCTCCCCCACTACGGTCACCTCCTCACCGGTTTCGTCAAGGACGCCGTGCCCCGCTACCAGACGATGCGCGGCCGGCTGGTCGAAAGGCGCTTCGGGTGGGACTGCCATGGCCTGCCGGCGGAGACGGAGGCCGAGAAGGAGCTCGGCGTCTCCGGCCGCGGGCCCATCACCACGTTCGGGATCGCCCGGTTCAACAGCTACTGCAAGTCCTCCGTGCTGCGCTACACCCACGAATGGGAGCGCTACGTGACCCGCCAGGCCCGCTGGGTCGACTTCGAGCACGACTACAAGACGATGGACCTCTCCTACATGGAGAGCGTCATGTGGGCCATCAAGGAGCTCCACCAAAAGGGCCTGCTCTACGAGGACTACCGGGTACTGCCCTACTGCTGGGAGTGCGAGACGCCTCTGTCCAACTCCGAGACCCGCCAGGACAACGCCTACCGCGACCGCCAGGACCCGGCGGTTACGGTGGCGTTCACGCTCGAAGACGGGACACGGCTGTGGGTGTGGACGACGACCCCCTGGACGCTGCCGTCGAACCTGGCGCTCGCGGTCGGCCCGGACATCGTCTACGCCGTGTTCGAGCGCGCAGGGGAGCGCTTCGTGCTAGCCGAATCCACCCTGGGCGCGTACGAGAAGGAGCTGGAAGGCGCCGAGCGGGTAGCGACGCTGAGAGGGGACCAGCTCGTAGGCCGCAGCTACGAGCCCCTGTTCCCTTATTTCAGGGGAACTGACAACGCTTTCGTGGTCCTCGGCGCCGACTTCGTGACTACCGACGAGGGCACCGGCATCGTGCACCTCGCCCCGGGCTTCGGGGAGGAGGACCAAGTCGCCTGCGCCGCCGCGGGCATCCCCGTGGTCTGCCCGGTCGACTCGCGAGCCCGGTTCACCGCAGAGGTGCCCGACCTGGAGGGCATGCAGGTATTCGAAGCCAACCAGCCGGTGATCCGGTCCCTGCGCAGCACCGGGGCGCTGGTGCGCTCGGACTCCTACGTCCACTCCTACCCTCACTGTTGGAGGACCGACACCCCCCTCGTGTACCGGGCGGTCTCGTCCTGGTTCGTCGACGTGACGGCCATCAAGGACAGGCTCCTCGCCCGCAACGGCGAGATCAACTGGGTGCCCGAGCACGTCCGTGACGGATCGTTCGGCAAGTGGCTGGAGAACGCCCGGGACTGGTCCATCTCCCGCAACCGCTTCTGGGGGTCGCCGATACCCGTGTGGAAGAGCGACGACCCCGCCTACCCCCGGGTCGACGTCTACGGAAGCCTCGACGAGCTCGAACGCGACTTCGGCGTGCGACCCACCGACCTGCACCGGCCCCGGATCGACCAGCTGACCCGTCCCAACCCCGACGACCCGACGGGAAGGTCCACGATGCGGAGGGTAGAGGACGTCCTCGACTGCTGGTTCGAGAGCGGCTCGATGCCCTTCGCGCAAGTTCACTACCCCTTCGAGAACCGGGAGTGGTTCGAGTCGCATTTCCCCGGCGACTTCATAGTGGAGTACATCGGACAGACGCGCGGCTGGTTCTACACCCTGCACGTCCTGGCGGTCGCCCTCTTCGACCGCCCGGCATTTCGGAACTGCCTCGCCCACGGCATCCTCCTCGGCAGCGACGGCCAGAAGCTGTCGAAGCGGCTGCGCAACTATCCCGACCCCGAAGCCATGTTCGACGCTCACGGCGCCGACGCCATGCGATGGTTCCTGCTCTCCTCACCGATCATGCGCGGCGGGGACATGATCGTCGACGAGAAAGGGATCAAGGAAGCGGTGCGCTCCGCCCTGCTTCCCCTCTGGAACGCGTGGTACTTCTTCTCGCTCTACGCCAACGCCGACGACCGGCGCGCGTCGCTCGGTGAGACCGGCTCGCCGAACCTGCTCGACCGCTACGCCCTCGCCAAGCTGCACGACGTCGTCGAGTCGGTCACCGCGTCTATGGACGCCTACGACCTGTCGGGAGCCTGCGCGTCGGTCGAATCGTTCCTCGACGCGCTCACCAACTGGTACATCCGCCGCAGCCGGGACCGCTTCTGGGGCACATCGCCCGGCGAGACGGAGGACACCCAGAGGGCGTTCGACACCCTCGGCACTGTCATCGAGGTCCTCTGCAGGGTGTGCGCCCCGCTCTTGCCCCTGACGGCCGAGGCCGTGTGGCGGGGCCTGACGGGCGGCGAGTCGGTGCACCTCACGGACTGGCCCGAACCGTCGTCGCTGCCAGCAGACGCGGGGCTCGTGGCGAGGATGGACCTCGCCCGCGAGGTGTGCTCGGCGGCCCACTCGGTCCGCAAGGCCAACGGCCTTCGGGCCCGGCTGCCGCTGGCGTCCCTGGTGGTCGCCGGGCCTTCCGCCGAGGAGCTCGGCGACCTCACTGGCTTGATCGCCGACGAGGTCAACGTCAAAAGGGTCGAGCTTTCCACCGAGCCCGAGCGGTACGCCCGCAGCGTGCTCGGCCTGGTTTTCAAGGTCGCCGCCCCCCGCCTCGGGCCGGCCACTCAGGCCGCCGCGGCGGCCGCCAAAGCTGGGGACTGGACGCTCCTCGAGGAAGGCCGGGCCCGGGTGGGATCCTCGGTCCTCGAGCCGGGCGAGTTCGAGATGCGGGTCGTGCCGCTCGACGAGTCGACGACGCGGCCCCTGCCGGGGCGGGCGGGAGTCGTCGTGCTCGACACGGCGGTGACCGACGAGCTGGCCGTCGAAGGCCGGGCGAGGGATCTCGTGCGCGAGGTGCAGCGCCTGCGCCGCGAGGCGGGGCTGGAGGTCACCGACAGGATCGACCTCGACCTGGCCGGCGGCCCGGGCCTCTCCGACGCGGTCGAAGCGCACCGGCGGTGGATCGAGGAGCAGGTGCTGGCCCTGTCGATGACCCTGGGCGAAGGCGCCGAGGGCGGCGGCTGGTCCGAGGCGGTCCTGGCCGACGGGACGCAGGTTGCGGTCCGCCTCCACCGGAGGGGCTGAACGCCCGTCGACGGGGCTCTGCTCAGGAGGTGCGCTTAGGGGCTGACTTCTTCGCCGGCTCCGCCTTCTTCGACGACGCCGCCTTCTTCGCCGCCTGGGTCTTCTTCGCCGCCTGGGCCTTCTTCGCCGCCTGGGCCTTCTTCGCCGCCTGGGTCTTCTGCGCCGCCTGGGCCTTCTCGGCGGGCTGGGCGGCCCTCGCCCGTCCAGCTGCTGCCGCCTTCTCGGACCCGGCCGCGGAAACGGCCTTCTTCGGCGGAGCGGCTTTGGCGGCCGCCGCGCCCGTCCCGGTCCTCTTCGCCGCGGCGGCTGCAGCCGTCCGCGCCGGGGCGGGGCGGGTGGCGGCAGCGATCTTCTTCGCCGCTCCCTGGTCCGAGAGACGGCCACCTCGGCTCGACCCTCCGCCGGGGCCGCTTGGCGAGCCGGCCGCCGCCGGGGCCTGGCCGGCCCGGGCGAGTCGCTCGTCGATCCGCTCGAGGATGGTCGTCCGTGCCTTGCCCGCCACCTCCCGGTCGCGGACTTCGCGCAGCTCGTCGAGGTCGAGCTGGTTGAGCAGGGGGATCACCTCCGCGACCCGCAGCTCGTCGTAGTCGGTGATCGGGAAGACGACCTCTTCCCCCCAGTCGGCCCAGTCGCCTCCCTCGAGGGACTCGGGCCCCGCCGGGCTGATCTCCACCGTGGGCTCCGTTGAGGTCAGCGCGACCGCAGGCACGGCCTCCTGCTCGTCTGCGCCCTCTTCGTCTTCGTCTGCGTCCTCCCAGGACGCCCCAGCCTCCTCCTCGTAGCTGCCCGGGGCGGCGCTGTCCGGCGCCGGAGGCTCGCGCTGGGCGCTGTGAGCGGCGCCCGCCGAGCGGGCGAGCGCGGCGCGAACCCTGGCGGCGGCGTCGGTGGTCGCCTGCCCGGGCAGGGCCGCGCCGGCCACCGCGGCCGCCCGCCTCCGTGTCAAGCGGGCGAAGACCACCAAGGCGAGGGCGGCCACGCCTGCGCAGAGCATCGACAGATAGATGAACCCGAGGGCGTCCTTGACGAACCCGAGCACCAAGAGGACCGCGCTGGCGACGACTAGCGCCAGCGTCACTAGCAGCAGCAAAGGATCACCTTCCCGGACGACGTGGGATTCTCTTGCACCCCGTCCAAACGACCATGAACCCTAGCTGGCCCCGCACACCCCGCTCGTGCCGGCCTCCCGCCACCGGACGCCACCCTCAGCGTCGCCGGCGCAGCCGTCCAGCCGCCCTGGGCTCCTCCAGTTCGGGTTCGTCGAAGAAGCTGTCGATCGCGTCGTCGCGGCCGTCCCGGCGGTAGCCGCCGGCTGGCTCGACGTCGCCCGGGGACCACAGCATGGTGTCGGGGCCGCCTCCCGAGGCGCCGTCGTCCTCGGCGGCCGTGACGGCGGGTGCCTGCGGGGCGAGCACAACCCCGTCCGCCGGCCGGGTGGAGGGTGCCGGCCACAGGACACCGGCGCGCTCTACGGCGCTGAGCGCTTCCGAGAGCGACGCCTGCAAGTGCGACTTGTGCTCGTCTAGCCACCTCTGGAGGGTCTCCACGTCCTGCTGCGCCTGGGACCGTGACGACTCGAGGCGGGACAGCTCGGCGCGGCACTCGGCGATGGAGTCCTCCATCGCCTTCTTGCCCCGCTCCTCCGCCTCGGAGAGGATCGACTGGGCCTGCTGCTCGGCGGCAGCGAGAATCCGCGAAGCCTGCTCACGGGCCTCCTGGACGGCCAGGTCGGCGGTGCGCTGGGCGAGCAAGAGCGTCTTGCGCAGCGTGTCGTCGGTTCCTCCCGCCTCGGCTGCCGCGGCCTCCGCCCGCTGGGCGCGCTCGACTGCTTGGCGCAGCCGGTCCTGGAGCGCTTCCACCCCGGCCGCTACCTGTTCGAGGAAGTGGTCCACGTCCTCTGGGTGATAGCCACGGGTCTTGACGCGGAACTCGACTTCTCGCAGTGTCTTGGGGGAGACCTCCATGGGCCGCCATCGTAGTTCGGAGCGGGGCGGCGCTAGGGAATGGTCGGCCGCGGCCGCGCGCGAGCGTCCTCAGGGCCCCCGGGAGACGGCTGGTCGGAGCCAGGGCTCGGGCCGGCTCAGAAGCTGTCGCAAAACCCCCGGGAAGCGGAAGGCGGCGGTTCGTCTCCGACCTGGAAAGGTCTGCGCTCGGGTCTGCCCGACGTCACGAGCCGCCCCCCTCTCCGAGGTGGAAGTCGTTTTCCGACAGCTTCTCAGCTCAGATGGGCAGACGTCCGAGGACGTCGGTGACGACGAGCTGGACGACGATGATCGCCACGAGGAACGAGATGTCTATCATCCCGATCGGCGGTATCAAGCGCCTGAACGGCCTGAGCACCGGTTCGGTGAGCGCGTAGAGCACCCGGCGTACCCCGTTCAAGGGCGACGTGGGGTCGTAGGGGAACCAGCTGACAATGGCCCGGGCGAAGAGGATCAGCACGTAAAGCTCGCCGATGTCGAAGAGGGGGTTGCCGGAACGGAAGTTGAAGAACACAAGCGGCGGCTAAGAGCGGTAACCGCGCTCTTGGAGCCTCCTCTTCTCCTCGGCTGAAACCTCGACGTTGGAAGGGGTGAGCAGGAAGACCTGGTCGGCGACCTTGTCCATGCTGCCTGAGAGGGCGTAGGTGACGCCGCTGCAAAAGTCGATCATCCGGCGGGCGAGCTCCCGGTCGTTGGCCTGCAGGTTGACGATAACCGGCTGGCCGTTCTTGAAGCGGTCACCGATCTCCTGCGCGTCGGCGAAGCGCGCCGGCGCCACCACGTGGACCCTGGCGCCGTGCACGGGTGTAATGGGCCGAACGACGGCCGGGCGCGGGGTGACCGTCACTCCGCCGTTGGCCGGCTCGGCCACCTCGCGCGCGACGGGACGGACAGCGGAGACCGCCGGCTCCGGCTCGGAGTAGCGACGGGACGGCGGGGCCGCCGGCGGCTCCTCGTAGTCGTAGTCCTCGAGGTCGTCGTCGGTGAGCCCCAGGTAGACCATCGCCTTTCTCAACATCCCTGATGCCATCACTACCCTCCAGTCGCGAAGCCTATCGTCGCGCTCGGGCCCGCTCAGGGCGGGGACCGAACAAAAAGCGGCCGAGGCGGACGGTGGTGGCACCCTCGGCGACGGCCGCCTCGAAATCGTCGCTCATGCCCATCGACAACTCCTCCAGGCCGAGGCGCCGGGCAGCGCAAGCCAGCCAGCGGAAGCAGCGCCGCGCCTCGTCGCCTCCCCCGGGGGGTGCCACCGTCATGAGACCCCGAGCACGGAGCGGCAGCCGACGCACCTCCCCGACTAGGGCGTCGACCGACTCGGGGAGGCATCCGGGCCGCCCGGGGACGCCGTCCACGTTCACCTCGACGAACACCTCGGCGCCAGGCGCTGCGGCCGCTACCGCCTGGGCGGCGGCGGCACGGTCGATCGCCTCCCACACCGCGACGCTGCCGGCCAGACGCCGGACCTTGTTGCGCTGCACCGGCCCGAGGAAGTGCCACCGCAGCCCTCTCCCGGGGGGCCGTCCGGCCTTGTCGAGAAGTTCCTGCGCGTAGTTCTCGCCGACATCGGTCAGCCCCGCGTCGGCAGCCGCCTCCACGGCCTCGGGCCCGAAACCTTTGGTCACCGCGACGATCGTGACCAGCCCGGGGTCGCGCCCGGCTGCCTCGACCCGCAGGCGTGCCTCCGCGAGACGCCCGGCGACCGTCTCGGCGCTGATCACGGCCCCGCCGGGCAGGCTCGCCAGGCCACCATGGCCTGGCGATGCGACGTCGCCGAGCGTCTCCAGGACCAATAGCCGCCGAGGCAGGAGGTGCAGACACCGGACTGCCCGACAAGTGAAGCGCCCGCGAGGTGAAGTGCCGAGCGCACGGCGGCCGGCACGTCGAGCGCCGGGCGACCTTCCCGGTCGACGGCCCTCACCGACGCGCCGAGGCGGGACTCCAGCTGCACCAGCTCCCCGGCGCCAAAGGCGTAGCAGCAAGGGTGGATACAGGGACCGAGGACGGCCTCCACCCTGGTGGCACCCAGCCGGCGCATCGTCTGCACCGCCGCCTCGATGACACCGGCGCGCAGACCCCGCCAACCTGCGTGGGCGACGCCGAAAACCCCCTCCGGACTGGAAAGGGCGACAGGCGCGCAGTCAGCTGTGAGAACGGCCAGAGCCGCGCCGCCAACGTGGCTCACGGCGGCGTCGGCCGCTTCTCCGTCGGCACCACCTGGGGTGTCGACCACGACGACGCGAGCGCCGTGAACCTGGCGCAGCAGCGTCCAGGGGAGGTCGACCACTGCCCTCCGCCGGCGCTCACCCAGCGGGCCGGGCGCGGCCATGTCGCCCTGATACCACGACGTGCTGCGCGCCTTGACGCCTCCGGTGAGCGCCCATTCGTGTAGGCCGGCCCCACCCAGAGGCGCGGGACCGGCCGGGGCGGTCTGGAGGGGCACTACTTGAGGAAGTCGGGGACGTCGAAGTCTTCGCCAACCCCTCCGAGCCCTCCCCCTTCCGAGAGGTCCCGCTCGGCGTCGAGAAGGCCGAGACCCCCCGACAGCTCTCGTTCCTCGCTGTCCCAGCGCTCGAAGCCCGCCGCTATGACGGTGACGCGCACCTCGTCGCCCATGGAGTCGTCGATCACCTGCCCGAAGATGATGTTGGCGTCGGGATGGGCGACACCATGGATGATCTCGGCGGCCTCGTTCACCTCGAAAAGTCCCAGGTCGCTGCCGCCCGCAATGTTCAGCAGGATGCCCCTCGCACCCTCGATCGACGCCTCGAGGAGCGGAGAGGTGATCGCCAGCTTGGCGGCGGTGACCGCCCGGTTGTCCCCCGAGGCGGTACCGATCCCCATGATCGCGGTGCCGGCGTTGCTCATGATCATCTTGACGTCGGCGAAGTCGGTGTTGATGAGCCCCGGGGTCGTGATCAGGTCGGTGATTCCCTGCACGCCCTGCAGGAGGACCTCGTCGGCCATCTTGAACGCGTTGACCATCGAGGTCTTGTCGTTCGACACCGTCAACAGCCGGTCGTTGGGGATGACGATGAGCGTGTCGACCTTCTCCTTCAAGCGCTGGATGCCCGCCTCGGCCTGCACCGAGCGCCGCCGGCCCTCGAATCCGAAGGGCCGCGTGACAACGCCGATCGTGAGAGCTCCGAGCGACTTGGCGATCTCCGCCACGACCGGCGCGCCGCCCGTCCCGGTGCCCCCGCCCTTGCCGGCGGTGATGAACACCATGTCAGCCCCCTTGAGCACCTCCTCGATCTCCTCGCGGTGCTCCTCCGCCGCGGCCCGGCCCACCTCCGGGTCGCTGCCCGCGCCGAGTCCTCGCGTCAGCTGCCGGCCGATGTCCAGCTTCACGTCGGCGTCGCTCATGAGCAGCGCCTGGGCGTCGGTGTTGATGGCGATGAACTCGACGCCTTTGAGCCCGGCGTCGATCATGCGGTTCACCGCATTGACCCCACCGCCGCCGATGCCGACGACCTTGATAACGGCGATGTAGTTGGTAGCGGCACCTGCCATGAAAGAGAACCCTCCCGGGGCTGCCGGCGCCTCACCCTCTCCGGGCGGGGAAACCGTTAACTGTCGAGGACGTAGTCGAAGGCATACCTGTCAAGACCGAGCATCAAGAGCGTGCCACGCGCCGGGGCGCAGACCGCGGATACCCGAACGCTTCGACGACCCAAACCCTTGACCTCGACTTGAGAGTTATGGTAAACCTCCGGCGTGGGTTGAGAGACTACCCGTGGTGTTGTCGCGCCGTCAAGGATGACGCGCCGGCGGGCTGGGTACCGCCTCAAGCGCCGGCGGGCTGGGTACCGCCTCAAGCGCCGGCGGGCTGGGTCACCGGCCGGTACGGCACGGTGAGGTCGATCGCCGACACACCGGAAAGATTCGCCTCGTCGAGCATGGTGACGAAGGAGGCGACCTTGGCGGGCAGGGCCGATCCATCGCCGAGGTACACCTGCAACGTTTCCGAGGGGTCGCGAGGTGGAACGACCGTGAGCGTCACCCCGTGGCCGCTGCTGCCGGGGGGGATCGTGGCCGACTCGATGGCCGGGCGCAGCACGGCGGGGACCGACCCGAGAAAGGCGAGGGCGGCGCCCACCAGAGCCGTGCCGGAGCCGGGAGGGCCGGACGAAGCGTCGATGTGGGGGCCAGAACCGACCGGCGGGACGGCGCCCGGGCCCGGCGAGCCGGGCAGCCAGCCGCCTGGTGCCGGCGGCGCGCCGGCGCCGTTGAGCAGGGGAAGTCCACGGGGGCGGCCGGCGCTGCGGGTCAGCACCCGGCCGGTCGCGTCGACCTCGGCGAACCCTCCGCCGGCAGGGACCGCGGCCACCGGGCTGCGCACGACGACGGTTATGTCGATCGTGGACGGCCAGTGGCGCGAGACCCGGGCCCCCCCGAGCAGCGGATCGGCGTCGAGGCGGGCGGCGACGCGGGCGCTGTCCACGTCGATCATCAATGGATGGTGTTGCAGGCCGGCCGCGGCGACGACCGCTGAGGCGGGGACACCCCCGCCTGCCCGCACCCGCACGTGACGCACAGCGAACAGCGGACTGTAGAGCGAGCCGAGCGCCAGCCCGCCACAAGAGACAACGGCGAGCACCGCCACGAGGATCCGCAGCCGCCGGCGGCCCTCCTGGCGGCGGGCTTCGATCCACCGCCGGGCGAAGCGGGGGTCGATCCGGGGAAGGGGGCCACTCCCGGCCGGGTGCGGCGGCCGTAGGGAGCGCCGCGGAGAGTCGACCGGCCGGCGGGCGGCCACCGGCCGGGGCCCCGCCGATCGGGGCGCGCCCGAACCTCGGCGGCCCGCGGGCGGGCTGCTTCGTTGACGCAGGTCGCTCATAGGTTCCCTCCTTCGCGGTCGGCGAAGCCGACCAGACGGACCTCCGGTTCGAGGAGGACGCCGAGCCGCTCGGCGACCTCCCGCCGGACGTGCAGCAAGAGGCCCAGAACATCGTCGGCGGAGCCGCCGGGATCGGCCTGGATGAAGTTGGCGTGCTTGTCGGACACCGCCGCCGTCCCCAGCCGGAACCCCTTGAAACCGGCGGCCTCGACAAGCCGGCCGGCGGAGTCCCCGGGCGGGTTGGTGAACACCGACCCGGCGTTCTGGCCGCCGGGCTGGTGCTCGCGCCTCCAGCGGACGATCTCGCGGATGGCGCGGCGACCTTCGCGGGGGTCGCCCGGGCGGAGCCGGAACTCCGCCCCGACGACGACGTCGGTGGGGCGTACGGCCGAGGTTCGATAGCCGTAGGACAGCTCGGCGTTGCGCAACCGGCGGGGAGAGCCCGCCGGGGACAGCAGGTCGAACACCGTCGCCGCAACCAGCGACGTGGCGACGTCGGAGCCGTGACCGCCGGCGTTCATGCGCACCCCCCCGCCGACGGAGCCGGGCACGCCGACGGCCCACTCCAACCCGGTGAGTCCCGCCTCGACGCTCTGGCGGGCGAGGGCGGGCAGAGCCACGGCCGCCCCGACCTCCACTCCAACACCTCCGAAGCTCACCGAGGTGAACTCCTCCCCCTCGAGGAGCACCGCGACGCCCGGGAAACCGGCGTCGGCCACCAGCAGGTTCGAGCCCCGCCCCACGACGAGGACCGGCAGGCCGGTGGCGTCGAGCGCCTCGGCAACGAGGCGCAGATCGGCGAGGGAGGTCGCGGTGACCCGCAGAGCGGCCGGGCCCCCGACCCTGTAGGTGGTGAGGGAGCCGAGAGGCCCGCCAACCACGACCCGAGTCCCGAGGGACCGCAGGATCTCTGCCGCCCGCCCAGCCGGCGATGGGGCGGCCGACGACGAGTGCGGCGACGGCGGCGCGACAGGGGGGTGCGGCGAAGGCGCCGCGACAGGGGGGTGTGGCGAAGGCGGCGCGACGCCCGGGGAGGGGTGCGGCGAAGGGTGGGAAGAGGAAGGAGGGTTGACGGCCCCGCCCTCGACCATTTGAATCAGCCTGTCGGCGAGGGTGGTGACGTCTCCCGCCCCGAGCGTCAGGCACACATCTCCCGGGCGCAGCTCGCCGGCCACCAGAATGGCCGCCTCTTCGAGGGTTTCGGCGTAGCGGACGTCCGCATCGGGATGGGCCCGTCGGACGGCGTCGAAGACGAGCCTCCCGCTCACCCCCGCCCGCGGGGCCTCGCCGGCGGGGTAGATGCCGGTCACGACGGTGACGTCGGCTCCGGTGAAGGCGTCGGAGAAGTCGCGCCAAAGGGTCTGCGTCCTGCTGTAGCGGTGCGGCTGGAAGACGGCCACGACTCGCGCCCAGCCCCCGCTCCTCGCCGTCGCTATGGCGGCGGCGACCTCTGTCGGTAGATGGTCGTAGCCGTCGACGAAGGAGACGCCGCCCGCCTCCCCGCGCCGCTCGAAGCGCCGGCCCACCCCCCGGAACGCCCCGACCGCCGCCGCCGCCTCTGCCCAGTCTGCTCCCAGAGAGGCTGCCGTCGTCAAGGCGGCGGCCGCGTTGCGCACGTTGTGCTCGCCGGGCACCGCCAGGCGGACCGGCACGGGCGGCCCTCCCGGCGGGGACACGACGAACGACGACCCCTCCCGCCCGAGCGAGATCTCGGAGATCCGCACCTGCGCCGCGGCCGAGGTGCCGTAGGTGGTGGCGGCCCTACCTGCGGCGAGCCGGGCGGCGCCGGGGTCGTCGGCGGACACGACGACTGGTCCGGGGGCGGCGTCGACGAAGCGTCCGAAGGCGGCTTCGAGGCCCTGCAGGCCGCCGTAGAACTCGAGGTGGTCAGCTTCGACGCTGGTGACAACCACCGCCTCTGCACCCAGCTCCACGAAGGTGCCGTCGCTCTCGTCCGCCTCGACGACGAGCCAGTCGCCGGAGGGGTCCCATCCCGCCCCCGAGCCGAGGCCGCAGATCGTGCCGCCGACGATGAACGAGGGGTGCCATCCGAGCCCACTCAGCGTCACTGCGAGCATCGCGGAGGTCGTCGTCTTGCCGTGTGTGCCGGACACGGCAACGGTGCGGCGCGTCGCGCAGATCGCGCCCAGCACGTCGGCGCGCCGCCAAACCGTCAGCGCTGCGTCCCGGGCAGCCGCCACCTCGGGGTCTCCGTCGGGCACCGCGGTGGAGCGCACCACGACCTCGGCCGCCCTGGCCAGGGCGGGGTGGTGTCCGGCCAGCGCTTCCACCCCTGCCGCGCTGAGCTCGGAGAGGACCGCCGACTCGGCTGCGTCGCTGCCGGTCACCCGGTGGCCCATGGCCACCAGCACCCTGGCGATGGCGCTCATGCCGGAGCCTCCGACGCCGATAACGTGAACCCGGCGCGGCCGGCTCAGGTCGGGGCGGGCAACGCCGGCGGTCAACGGTCCCTCCGGGGATCCCCGCGCAGTGCGTGGCGCTCGGCGAGCTCAGCGACGTCCTCGGCGGCACGCGGGCGGGCGAGCGACCGTGCCGCCGACGCCATCCGTCGCCTGGCTTCAGCGTCGGCCACCAGTCTGCCGAGCTCGCGCTCCAGCCGTTCGGCGTCGAGCTCCTCATCGGGGACCACCACCGCAGCACCGGCGGCTTCCAAGCGCCGCGCGTTTTCCGTCTGGTGGTCGCCGGGAGCCCCGGGAAGGGGGACCAGCACGCAGGGAAGCCCCACGGCAGCCACCTCGGCGACGGTGCTCGCACCAGCCCGCTGGACTGCAGCGTCGCTGGCCACCAGGAGCAGGTCCATCCGGTCCTCGAATTCGACCTGCTCGTAGCAGAGGCCTCCAGGTTCGGCGGGCGGCCGGCGGGCGGCCACCTCGGCGTAGTCGCGCCGGCCCACCACGTGGCGCAGCCAGACATCGCCGCGTCCAGCCCAGCGGGCGGCGAGGCCGAGAACCGCTTCGTTGATGCGCCTGGACCCGAGCGATCCGCCGACTGCGGCGACCGCCACCCGCCCGTCGGGAACGCCGAGCGCCCGCCGGGCGGCCTCCCTGCCGGCGGGACCCGTGTCGGCGTGGGCTATCTCGGATCGCACGGGGTTGCCGGTCAGGACCGCTCGGGGAAGCGGAGTTCCTTCGAAGGAAACAGCGCACGCGGCGGCGAAGCGGCCCGCCAGGCGGTTGGCCAGACCCGGGACCGCGTTCTGCTCGGCGACCACCAGCGGAACCCGCCACACGACGGCCGCTGCGGCGGCGGCGGCGCTGGCCCAGCCGCCAACCGCTACCACGACGGCCGGCCGAAGCCGCCCGACGAGCAGAACGGCCCTGGCAAAGGCGGCGAGAAGGCCGGCCGCGGCGGCGAGGTTGTCGAGCGAGGGCCTCCGGACGAGGCCCCGGCCGGGCAAGAGCGTCGCTTCGAATCCGGCTGCTGCAACCAGACGTCCCTCGACGCCGCGTCGCGACCCGACGAAGTGGATGCTCGACGGCGGATGCCCGCGCGCGACGAGCGCCTCGGCGATGGCGATCGCCGGCACGGCGTGGCCGCCCGTGCCGCCACCGGCGACCACCGCCCACGCACGTCGCCGGCTCCGATGACCAAACGCCTCCTTCACGACTGCCTGGCGATGTTGGCCAGGATGCCGACGGCGAACAGCGAGATCACGAGCGACGAACCCCCGAAGGACACGAACGGGAGCGGCACCCCGGTCACCGGCAGCAGGCCCACTACGGCACCCACGTTGATGACAGCCTGGCTCACCAGCCACGCCGTTATGCCGGCCGCGGTTAGGGCGGCGTAGCGGCTCGGTGCCCGGCAGGCGACTCGCACCCCCACCAGGGTGAACATCACGAACAGGGCGCTGACGAAGAACCCGCCGACCAGCCCGGTCTCCTCCCCTATCACCGCGAATATGAAGTCGGTTTGCGCGTTCGGGAGGTAGCCGTAGCTGGCGATGCTCGTGCCGAGCCCGTCACCGAGGACGTGGCCGTGGCTGAGGGCGAGCAGGGACTGGACCGACTGGTAGCCGCTGTTCTGCGCGTCTTTGAAAGGATGCAGGAAGGCGGTCAGACGCCGCCACCGGTATGGCGCCGCCTTGGCCACCAGGTAGGCGGTGACGACGCCACCCCCTCCGATCAGGCCCAGGGTGCGCGCCGGCAGGCCGGCGGTGAACAGCATCGACACGGCGATGACGGCGAGCACCAGCGTCGTGCCCATGTCGGGCTGCGCCATGACCAGCACCCCGAGCAGGACGAGGACGGCCATGACCGGCCCCGCCTGGTAGCGCCATCCGCCCCTGCCGTGGCGGCGGTCGAGCACGTCGGCGGAGAAAAGCACTAGGGCAAGCTTGGCGAGCTCCGAGGGCTGGATCTGCACCGAGGAGGTTCCGATCCAGCGCGATGCCCCGTAGGCCCGCACCCCTATCCCTGGGACGAGCACCGCGAGGAGGAGGAACAAGGTCAGGTACATGATCGGCCGCGCCAGGCGGCGCCACGCCGTGTGGTCGGTACGGGTGGCGAAGGCGCAGCCGGCGGTTCCTATCGCCAGCCAGATCCACTGCCGCACGAAGAAATGCCACGGAGAGCCGTAGTTGGCGAGGCTCACCATCGACGAGGCGGACAGCACCATCACCACGCCCATGAGGCAGAGAACCGAGACGATCGTCACCAGAAGCCAGAAGCTGCCTCCGGCACGTGCGGCGCCGACGGGGCGGGGCTCCGCCCGGCTAGCCTCCCGCCGCCGCGCCGTCCCCGCAGGCCGTTGACGAGGCCCGTCGGCAGTTGACCTCCCTGCCGGGCCGCTCGGCCGCCCGCGGAGCACTTCGCCAGTCCTCATCACGCTCCCCCTTTGTCCATGAGCTCCCGTACTGCGGCGGCGAAGTCTTCGCCGCGCTCGGCATACGAGTGGTACCAGTCGAAGCTGGCGCAACCCGGCGAGAGGATCACCGCGTCCCCGGGGCGGACCAGCCGGGCCGCCTGCTCCACCGCCTCTTTCATCGTGGCCGCCTCCTTCACCTCGACCAGCGGGGACAACGCCCCGACCACCTCGCCGGTCGCCTCGCCGATCGCGACCGCCGCCCTCACCGGGGGCACCGCTCCGGCGAGAGCCCCGAGGTCCAGACCCTTGTTGCGGCCACCGGCGATCAGGACCACCGAATCGAAACCGGCCACGGCGGCTAGCACCGACGCCGGCGTGGTGGCCTTCGAATCGTCATACCAACTGACACCCCTGGCCCGAGCGACCAGCTCCACCCTGTGAGGGAGGGCAGGCGCCTCGGCGAGGGTCTGCCGGCAGGCTTCCAGCCCGGCACCCGCCGAGAGCGCCACTGCCGCAGCCGCCAGCGAGTTGGACACGTCGTGTGGAAACGCCCTGGGCAGGTCGCTCACCGCCAGGATCGGCTCACCCCCTGGGGCGACGAGCGTGCCGGCTGCCACCGAGTAGGAGGCGGAGCGGCCCGTTGAGAAGCCCACTCGCGTCACTCCCTCGGGGATGGATGCCGCCCGCGCCGCTACCACCGGGTCGTCGCAGTTGAAGACGGCGATGTCACCCTCCCGCTGGTTCACCCAGATCTTCGACTTGGCGTCGGCGTAGTCGTCGAGGCTCGGGTGCCAGTCGAGATGGTCGGGCGCCAGGTTCAGCCAGCAGCTGACCGCAGGGCGGAAGCCGGCGGTGAACTGGAGCTGGAACGATGAGACCTCCGCGACGACCACGTCGAACCCGCCTCGCACGGCCTCGATGAGTGGCAAACCGATGTTGCCGGCGGCCGTCGAGCGCAGGCCCGACCTGCGCAGGATGATGTCGACGAGGGTCGTCACCGTCGTCTTCCCGTTGGTGCCGGTGATCGCCGCGAGCCGTGGGCCTCCCGCCGCCCAGGCGAGCTCTATCTCCGAGACGACGGGCACCCCGCGGCGGGCCGCCTCGGCGTAGACGCGGTGATGCGGTGGGATGCCCGGGCTGGGGACGACCATGCACGCCCCGCCGAGCGCGCCGGGCTCGAAGCGCTGCAGCCGGACGCCAAGGCGGTCGGCTTCCCGGTGCATGTCGCCCGTCGGGTGGTCCTCGACGACCAGCACGTCGTCTCCCCTTCCGGCGAGGTACGCCGCGACGGCGCGGCCGGTGACCCCGAAGCCGGCGACCACCGCCCGGCGCCCGCTGCCCTGGGCGGCCGTCACCCCGCCCCTCCGTGGGAGAGGAAGTCGGCGTAGAACGCTCCGAGGGCGACCGCGGTGAACAGCCCGGCGAGGATCCAGAACCGGACTATGACTGTCGTCTCGGGCCAGCCGGCAAGCTCGAAGTGGTGGTGGATGGGAGCCATGCGGAAGATGCGGCGGTGGAAGACCCGGAAAGAGACGATCTGTGCGATCACCGACAGCGCCTCCAGGACGAAAAGCCCGGCGATGATCGGCAGGAGCAGGTCCACGTTCTCGAGAAGCGCCAAGGTGGCGATCGCCGTCCCGATACCGAGCGAGCCGGTGTCGCCCATGAAGATCCGCGCTGGGGCGGCGTTGAACCACAGGAACCCGGCGCAGCCGCCGATCAGCGCGGCGGCCATGGACGCCTCGTCGAGGGGCGTCGGGTTGCGGTAGAGGGTGAAGTGCTTGAACTGGTAGAAGCCGATCACCGTGAACGCGGCGAACGCGAATACCGAAGAGCCGGCGGCGAGGCCGTCGAGGCCGTCGGTGAAGTTCACCGCGTTGCCCGAGCCGACTATCACCAGCACGGCGAAGATCACCCAGCCGGGCTTGCCCAAGTTGATGTTTATCGAGTTGTAGCGGGTGAACGACAGGTAGGTGTCGACTTTGAGCCAGGTCACCGCCACCAGCGAGAAGGCGAGAGCGACGACGAGCAGGCCGCCGAACTTGGCGCGCTTGTTCAGACCCAGGCTGCGCTGGCGGCTGACCTTGATCCAGTCGTCGAGAACGCCTATGCCGGCCGCGGCGCAGACGGTGGCCATGGCGACGATCCCCCTGGTGGTGAACGTCGCACCGACGTGGGCAGCCAGGTAGCCGGCTACCGAGGAGCCGATCAGCGCCAGGCCGCCCATGGTGGGGGTGCCGGCCTTGGTCAGGTGGCGCTGGGGTCCGTCCTCGCGGATCTGCTGCCCGATGCCGTGCGAGCGGAGCCACCCGATGAGGAGCGGCGTGCCGACGAGGGCGACGACGAGGGAGACGACCCCGGCGAGGAGCAGGTCGGTCACGGTGCCTCCTCGCGCGAAGCGAGGATCCGCTCGAGCGTTGCCCGGGCGACCTCGACGTCGTCGAAGGGCAGCACCCGCCCGGCGATCTCCTGACCTTTCTCGTGGCCCTTGCCGGCGATCACAACCACGTCGCCCGGCCGGGCGTTGGCGAGGGCGGCGGCTATGGCAGCGGCCCGGTCGGGCTCGACGATGACGTTGGGGCTGCCGGCGGCTCCGGCGACGACCTCGGCGATGATCGCGTCCGGGTTCTCGTCCCTCGGGTTGTCCGAGGTGACCACCGCGAGGTCGGCCAGCCTCGCGGCGACGGACCCCATAGACGGCCGTTTCTCCCGATCGCGCCCCCCGCCTGCGCCGAACACGACGATCAGTCGGCCCTCCGCAGCCTCGCGCCCCGCGCCGAGGACCTTCTCCAAGCCGTCGGGGGTATGGGCGTAGTCGACGACAACCGTGAAGGGCTGGCCGGCGTCGACCCGCTCGAAGCGGCCCGGCACGCCGGTGACGGCATCGAGCCCGGCGGCGACGGCATCGGCGGCGACGTCGAGCGCGGTAGCGCAAGCGGCTGCGGCCACGGCGTTGGCGACGTTGAAACGTCCCCCCAGGCGGATCCTCAGCCTCACGCCCCCCCAGGTGAACTCGGTCCCGACTGGAGCGAACGACACGTCGGTGGCGTCCGCCGGGGAGAAACCGGCGACCTTGCCACCCTTCGAGCGCACCCGCGCGGCCAGCCGGGCGCCCCAGGGGTCGGCCTCGTTGATCACCGCCACCTCGACCCTCCCCGGTTCGAACAGCCGGGCCTTGGCTTCGAAGTAGCGCTCCATCGTGGTGTGGTAGTCGAGGTGGTCGGGTGAAAGGTTGGTGAACACGCCGGCGGCGAAGTGGACGGAGTCGGTGCGGTGCTGGTCCAAGGCGTGCGAGGAAACTTCCATCGCCACCGCCCGGCCGCCTCTCCGCCGCCAGGCGTCGAGCAGGGCATGGAGCTCGGGGGCTTCAGGGGTGGTTCGCGGTTGGGTCAGGGTACCGATGGTCGTCGCCGACCAGCCATTCGCGTCGAAGATCGACTGCAGGAAGGCGCAGGTGGTCGTCTTTCCGTTGGTGCCCGTGACCCCTGCCACGATCAGGTGCTGCGAGGGGTGGCCGAAGAAGGCGTCGCAGACCGGACCTAGGGCCTGCCGGACGGACGAGACGACTATCTCGGCGACACCGAGGCGCGTCGACCTCTCGCACAGCAGGGCGGCCGCCCCGCCGGCCACGGCGGTGGGAGCGAAGTCGTGACCGTCGGTTGCCCGCCCGGGGACGCAGGCGAACAGGTAGCCGGGCTGCACCTGGCGCGAGTCCATGGTGACCCCCTTGACCTCCACGGCGGGGTCGCCTTCGGTCGACCGCAGCAGCCCGAGCTCGGCCAGGCCCGCCGCCGCCACCAACCCGTCGAGCCGCACCGCAGCTCAGCCCGTCTTCGAGCCCGACGGTTCCCGCGCCGGCGGGCTCGCCGGGATGGCGCTCGTCTTGGGCGCTGCCGGGGGCACGGACAAGCCGGGCAGCGGAGCTCCGGCGATGTCCCCCGCTCCCGTGGCGGAGGCGGCGGTGGCGAGCGGGACGCCGGACGCTGGGGGCTGCTCCGGCTGGGGGGGTATGGAGAAGTCTTCGAGGGCGTCCCGTGCGATCGTGGCGAACGTCGGCGCCGAGGCGGCTGCCCCGTAGTCGGGGGTGTCGTCGACGACGACCATCCCGGTGATCTGCGGGTGCTCGGAGGGGACGAACCCGGCGAAGCTCGCCACGTAGTGGCCCGCTTCGTAGCCGCCGCTCGGGGAGGGGACCAGTCCGGTGCCGGTTTTTCCGGCGACGGTGTAGGGATCGAGGTTCGCCGCCGTCCCTGTCCCCACCCGGACCACCTCGTCGAGCATCGTGGTCATCTCCTTGGCCACGGTCGGCGAGACAACCCGGTGTCGCGGCGCCATCGGCAGGGCGTGCTCGTGGCCGTCGGGGTCGATCGTGGCGTCCACCAGGCGGGGCGGGACGTACACGCCGCCGTTGGCGACCGTGTTGTAGGCCGCCAGCATCTGGATCGCGGTGACCGCGATGCCCTGGCCGATCGGCACGTCTGCGATCGATGTGCCTGACCAGTACGAGGGCAGCAGCCCCGCGGACTCGCCCGGGAAGTCGATGACCGTCTTCGAGCCGAGACCGTAGGCGTGGATGTAGTCCATGAGGTTGCTCCGCCCTAGGTGCTGGGCAATCTGGATGGTGCCGATGTTCGACGAGTTGGCCAGTATGTCGGTCACCGTCCAGTGCTCGGTGGCGTGCGGCTCGGCGTCGTGGAACACGGTGCCCGCCACGTCGTAGGTGTTGGGGATGGTGAAGACGTCGGAGGGCCGTATGAGCCCGAGCTGCAGGGCGGCGGAGATGGTCACCAGCTTGTTCACCGATCCCGGCTCGTACACGTCGGTGAAAGATGTGGCCAGCGGCTCCTCCACGGGCTGTGGCTGAGGCCCGTTCGACCCAGGCGGGGGCGGGATCTCCACCGGCACGGCCGGCGGGGCGGTGCTGGCCGCAGCGGGCATGGTGAGCTCGGCGTCGGCGAGTATGTCGCCGGTCTGGGTGTCCATGAACACGGCTATGGCACGGTGGGCGTCGGCGGCGACCAGCGCCTGGGCGAGCGCCTGCTCGGCCTGGTACTGCAACCGCTCGTCGATGCTGAGGACGAGGTCCCGCCCGGCCACGGGTGCCTGGAAGTCCTGGATCCCCCCGGGCACGAGACGCCCCTTCGGGTCGATCTCCTCGACCTCCTTGCCGGGGCTCCCGGAGAGCAGCGCATCGTATTTGTACTCGAGACCCGAAAGGCCGGTGCCGCCCGTACCGACCAACCCGAGGAGCGGCGAGGCGAGCTGACCGGCCGGGTAGAACCTCTTCGGCTCCTGCAGCAGGTAGACGCCGGCGAGGCCGAGGGCGGCGACGCGCTTGGCCACGGCGTCGGGGACGGTGCGGGCGAGGTAGACGAAGGTGGTTCGCTCGCTCATCTCGGCCCGAAGCTCGGGTGGCCCCACGCGGAGCACCGGCGCCAGGGCGGCAGCCTCCGCCGTCGGGTCGGTCACGTCGCGAGGATCGGCGTAGACCGTCGACTGGGGGAGCGAGATCGCCAGCTCGTAGCCGTTTCGGTCGAGAATGGCGCCGCGCTGGGCGGGAAGGTCGACGGTCTCCTCCCACTCGGAGCCGCCCCTCGCCAGGTAGCTGGCCGAGTCGAAAGCCTGGATGGCGACGAGCTTGGCGCAGATGGCCGCGAAGCAGGCGCCGACCAGCGCGAGGATCGCGAAAGCCCTGGCCCGCCCCTGCCTGCCGAGGCCGGGTGACCCGCTCCGGCCGCCGCCAGGCCACCCGGTCCCCGCCTTCACGGGGTGCCCGCCAGCTCGGACTTGACTACCGGCCAGTCGGCGTACCCGGCGGGGGCGTGGGCGGGGGAGGCGTCCGAGCCCGCCGAGGACAGGCCACCCGCAGGGGCGCCGGTCCCAGGAGTGCCCGGCGGCTCCGTCAAGTACACGACCTTCGAGGGTTGGACCATTCCGAGCCGGCCCTCGGCCGTCGAGATGATGTGGTCGGGGGAGCCGAGCTCGGCCACCTGGAGGCGCAGCTGCTGATAGGCGGCGCTGTCCTTCTGCACCTGGGCGTTGAGGTTGTCGAGGCGGAACTGTCGCTGGGCGAGGACCACGTGCAGGTAGACGAGGGCGAGGGCTATGGCCGCCGCGGCCGCGATGCCGCCGAAGAGCAGGAGCCTCCCCTGGCGCAGGGCGCGGCGGCGGGCCTCGACGAGGCGGAGGTGGCCGCCTGGCCGTCCGGTTGGCTCGCCGGGCGCGACGGGAGCCCTGAGGGCGCGGTCGCCGCGATCGATCACGGCGCCTCCCCGAGCGCTTCGACGGCCCGCAGGCGGGCGCTGTCCGCTCTGCGGTTGGCCGACACCTCGGCGGCCGCGGGTTTGCGCGCCCCCCGGGTGAGCAGCCTCACCGTTGGGCGCGCCCCGCAGACGCACGGCAGCCCCGGGGGGCAGACGCAGCCTCCGGTGGCCTCCCTGCGGAAAACCTCCTTGACCAGGCGGTCCTCGCCGGAGTGGTAGGAGACCACGACAGCTCTGCCCCCTGGTGCGAGGCGGCCCAACGCGACGCCGAGCGCCACGGGCAGTTGGGACAGCTCGTCGTTCACCGCGACCCGCACCGCCTGGAACACCCTCCTGGCGGGATGGCCCCCGCGGCGGCGGGCGGCGGCGGGGATCGCCGCCTTGACCACCTCGGCCAGCTCGATGGTGGACGAGATGGGCCGCGCGGCCACCACCGCCCGGGCGATGCGCCCGGCGAAGCGGGCCTCGCCGTGCTCGCGGAACAGCTCCGCCAGCTCGGCAGGCGTCCACCCGTTGACGACGTCAGCGGCCGTCAGCGCCTGGCCCGGGTCCATCCGCATGTCGAGAGGACCCGCGGCGCGATAGCTGAACCCCCGTTCCGGGCGGTCGAGCTGGGGTGAGCTCACCCCCAGGTCGAACAGGGCGCCGGAGAGGGACCCGACGCCCAGCGTGTCGAGAAGGGGGGCGATCTCGTCGAAGCGTCCCCGAGCGACGCGGGCGCGCTCGCCGAACGGGGCGAGCACACCCGAAGCCGCCTCTACGGCGTCGGGGTCCCTGTCGACTCCGACAACAGAGAGGTGCGGCGCGCGTGCCAGGAGGGCCGCGGCGTGGCCGGCTCCGCCCACGGTGGCGTCGAGCACCACGCCGGGTGGCGCGGCGACGAGGATCTCGAGGACCTCGTCGAGCATGACCGCCCGGTGGTCGAAGGCCGTCATGCCCGGACCTCCGTACCGGACCATCCGCAGCCTCTCGACCGGCGTGCCGCCGGGATTTCTCCCCGGCGTGGCGAAGTGGAAGCGGGCGGAGAAGGGGACTTCCACCCTGCGGGTCGAGAGGCTGCGCATGAGCCGGTGCGGGTCGTGGGGCGTCACGCTCCTTCGCCGGGCGTTTCCTCCCGGCCGGACGATGGAAGATCCCCGCCCAGGTAGGCGTCGCCGAGGCTGCCGTGGGCTTCCCAGATGTGCGGGCTCCAAAGCTCGATGTGGTTGTGGGCGCCGTGGACCAAGACGCTGGCGCCCTCCTCCATGCCGGCGAACTCCCGCAGGTAGGGGGGAAGGGCGACGCGACCCTGTTTGTCGATGTCCACCTCGGCCGAGCCCATCCAAAAGGCGCGGGCCTCGGCACGCTGCTGCTGGTTGCCGTCCATCAGCGGCGCCATCTTCTCTGCTTTTTTGTCGAACTCCTCCGGCGTCCAGATGGCGAGGCACCGGTCCTTCTCCTTCGAGACGACGGCGACCGAGTCGAAGCTCAGACGGAAGCGCGCCGGGAGGATCAGCCGGCCCTTCCCGTCGAGGGAGTGCTCGTACCTCCCTATGAACCGTGTCGACACTGCTCACCGATCCGTCCTTGGTGGCCTCCGGGCCCCTCCCCTTCGCGCCACTGCGCGCCACTTTATGGCCTAACCCTCCACCGTGTCAACGATCGGGCCGCGAAACGCCGATCTGGCGCGCCGGAGCGGCGGTCGCCGTCGCCGCGCCACGAAAAGCTGGGGGCCCGGCGCGGCGGGGCTCGCCGGGGTGCCCGAGGGGGACCGCCGGGGAGCGGCGGCTCGCTGGGCCGACGTACAGCTGGGCGCGCGGGGGGCGGCGGCTCGCCGGGGCACCCGAGGGAGATCGCCGGCGCGGCGGGGCTAGCCCGGGGCACCCGAGGGACCGCCGGTCGGGGTCCTCAGATGCTCAGAGGATGCGGGGCAGCTCCTCGGCGATGCCGTCGATCGTCCAGCGCTCCGATCGTTCCACGCCACCGGCCCGCGACCAGCCGCTCATACAGGTGATCGAACCGCCGAAGACTTGGAACACCCGGCCCGTCACGCTGCACTCCGCCGAGGCGAGCCAGGCGACGAGAGGGGAGGCGTTCGCCGGGTCCCACTCGTCGAAGCGCGACGGGTCGGACGGGGCGGCCACCATGTCTCCCAGCCCGGGCGTGGCCTCGGTGAGGCGGGTGCGGGCGGCAGGGCTGATGGCGTTGACGCGCACCCCGAAGCGGGCGAGCTCCTGGGCGGCTATCGAAGTGAGGGCCGCGATCGCCGCCTTCGCCGCCCCGTAGTTGGCCTGCCCCGGGTTGCCGACCAGGCCCGAGGTCGAGGACGTGTTGACCACCGAGGGACGCAGGCGCGCGCCGTCCCGCCAGCGCTGCCGCCAATGCTCGGCGGCGTGGCGTAGCGGGACGAAGTGCCCCTTGAGATCGGTTTCGATCACCGAGTCCCACTCCTCTTCGGACATGTTGACGATGTAGCGGTCGCGGAGTATCGCCGCGTTGTTGACGAGGACGTGCAGTTCGCCGAAAGCGTCCACGGCGGTGCGCACCAAGCGCCGGCTGTCCTCCCAGTCGGCCACGTCGCCCGCGTAGGCGACCGCCTGTCCCCCGGACGCCTCGATCTCCGCTACGACGTCCTCGGCTCCGGAGAGGTCGTTGATCACTACCTGCGCTCCCTCGGCGGCGAAGAGCAGCGCGTGGGCGCGACCGAGCCCCCTCGCCCCGCCAGTGACTATCGCCACCCTCCCCTCGAGCCAGCCCACGCCAAGATCATGGCATCAGCAGCCCGAGGAGCGCCGACCGCAAAGGCGCCTCCGAACCGGCGCCCAGTCCGGCCGCTGCCGTCTCCAGGGCGCCCCGAGCCGCAACCTCGGGCCCGGGTGGGGCGGCATCGGCTAGGAGAGAAAGGTAGGCGGCGGGCTCCCACTCCAGCATGGCAGCGGTCTGGAAGAGCACCCCGGCGCGGGTGCGCCTCTGGGATATGCCGACGACCTTGGCACCGCCGAGCGTCACCTCGCCGGGTCCCAGGCCGGCGAAGCACACCAAGCGCGAGAGCGGTCGGTTCACCATCGGTCCTTTCCACACGTCGGGCTGGCCCAGGCCGCACGCCGCGACCGCCTCCGCCCACAGCCCGCCGAGCCACCAGCCAGCCCTCCCGACGTCGGCGTCCCACAAGGGGTCGCCGGCGGGCAGCACGAAGTCCGCCCAGGCGACGGTCCCCGGACCGACGAGGACCGCACCCCCCCCGCTCGACCGCCGTACCACGTCCAAGCCAGAGCGCTCGACGGCGTCTCTGTCGAAGCCGGACAGCGTCTGGTGGCTGCCGAGGACCAGCGCAGGCCTTTCGGGGACGCAAATCCGCACCTCGCGGCCGGTCCACTCCGGCGGGCGCGACAGGAGGTCCCCCGCCGGGCCGGCAAGGTGGGTGACCCGCCACTTCCCTCGACGGTCGGCCCCCGTAGCGGGGCCGGTCGTGACGCGGAGAGGCCGGCGGCCCGTAGCGGGGCCGGTCGTGGCGCGGGGAGGCTTGCGGTCCATCGCCGAGCCGGTCGTCAGGCGGAGAGGCTGGCGGCTGCCGGCCCCAGGTACGGCTCCCACTCGCTGCGGATACGGCCGCTGGCGACGAGGATGAAGGTCCGCTGGCGGGGCACGGTGGGCGGGCGCCGGAGCCGTAGGCCGGTCTCCTCCAGCAGGTGGTCCCGCTTACGAGCGTTGCAGGGACGGCAGGAGGCGACGACGTTGTCCCAGGAGTGGGCGCCGCCCCGGCTCCTGGGGATGACGTGGTCGATGTTCTCGGCCGCCGCCCCGCAGTACTGGCAACGGTGGCCGTCGCGGGCGAAGACGGCGCGGCGGTTGAGGGCGACGCGGCTCTGGAAAGGCACCTTCACGTAGTGCCGCAGGCGCACGACCGACGGCTCGGAGAACGACGCCCTCTCTGAACGGAAGAACCGCTCGGTCTGGTGGAGCATCTCCGCCTTCTGGTCGAGAAGGAGCATCAGAGCCCGGCGGGTGGTCACGACGCAGATCGGCTCGTAGGTGGCGTTGAGGACCAGGGCCTGAGACACGGCCTCCCGCCCAGTTTCCTAAGGGACCCGTCTTGGGTGGGGTGGCACGGCCAGACGTTACCTCGCCGGGCGCCCCGTACGGCGGCACCATTCCAAGAAGCGGACCAGGTCGTCGCCGTCCAAGGCGCCCCCAGGCCCGTACATGGCCTCCATCCGGAACCGCAGGAACCCGACGGGCGGCAGGGGCAGGGGCGGCCAGCGGGCCCACCAGCGCGGCGGCACGAAACGCCCCAGGGTCGGCCACAGGTCCGGGCGAAGGACAAGGACCCGGAGGGCCTCCCTCCAGGCGCGGTGCACCCGCCCCGACGCCCGCCTCGAAACTCTCATCGCCCTGCCCCCCAGGCGCGGTGCGCCCACCCCGACGCCCGCCTCGAGGCTCTCATCGCCCTGCCCCCCTCCAGCCGACCGCCGCAGCCCCGACCAGCGGAGCGGCCGGACCGAGGGGGCTCGGCTCGATGCGACACCCTCGCGAGAAGGAGAGGCGGGCGGTCGCGCCGAGGGACTCGCGAGCGGCGGCGAAGAACGGCTCGCCGAAACCCAGGGCGACCGAACCGGCGACGACGGCCAGGTCCAGGTCGAGCAGGTTGGCGACGCTTCCCACCGCCCTGCCCACGAGGGCGCCGGTCCTGGCCACCACGCCCGGCCCGGCCGCTGCCGCCGGCAGCCCGGTCGAAGCGGCGATCGCCGTGCCCGACGCCTCCGCCTCCAGGCACCCGCGGGCGCCGCAGACGCAGCGGCGCCCGCCGGGGACGACCACGACATGGCCGACGTGGCCGGCGTTGCCGGTGCGCCCGTCGAGCAGGCGGCCCCCGAGGACGATCCCGCCGCCGACCCCGGTGGAGACAACCATGGCCATGTAGTCCGACGAGGACGAGGCGGCACCTACCCATCCCTCCCCGAGGGCAAGGGCTTTGGCATCGTTGTCCACCCAGGTGGGGAGCCCGGTCAGTCCTGCCAGCCGGGAGCGCAGGGGGAAGCTGCTCCAGGCGGGGATGTTGAGGGGCGAGACGCTCTCCCCCCCCGGCTCCATCGGCCCCCCGCAGCCAACCCCGCAGACGACGGCCTCCGAGGCCGGGGCCCGGCGCACCAGGTCCGCCAGGGCCGACCAGACGTCCTCTGCCGTGCCGGCGGCGGGCGTCGGCACCGCTTTGGACCACGCCACCCTCCCGGAGCGGTCGACGACGCCCACGGCCAGCTTGGTCCCACCGACGTCGACGGCCAGAGCCTGTTCCACCGCCGGTCAGGGTACGCTACGCCGGGAACGGCCCCGGGAGGATCACATGGCGCGACAGTCGGCGGCACGGGCACCTGCGCCGGCGTCGTTCGCCTCGGCGTTCGACTCGATAGTCGCCAACGTCTCACGGGTCGTCCACGGCAAGGAGGACCCCATCCGACTGGCCCTGGTTGGTCTCCTCTCGGAGGGCCATCTCCTGGTCGAGGACGTCCCCGGCGTCGGCAAGACCACCCTGGCAAAGGCGCTGGCGCGGTCGTTCGACCTGGAGGTCCGACGGATCCAGTTCACCCCGGACCTGCTGCCGACCGACGTGACCGGGACGAGCGTCTTCGACCGGGGCACGGGCAGCTTCACGTTCAGGCCCGGGCCGGTATTCGCCAACGTCGTCATCGGCGACGAGATCAACCGCGCCTCACCGAAAACCCAGTCGGCCCTGCTCGAGGCCATGCAGGAACGCCAGGTGACCCTCGACAACGTCACCCGCCCGCTCCCCTACCCCTTCCTCGTCATAGCAACCCAGAACCCGGTGGAGCACGAGGGCACCTACCCCCTGCCCGAAAGCCAGTTGGACCGCTTCCTGCTGCGGATAAGGGTGGGCTACCCCGACCGCCGGTCCGAGCTCGAGATGCTCGAGAACGGTGACAACGAGCAGGTCGACTCCCTGCCGGTCGTCGCTTCGTCGGGGGACGTGGCGGCGATGGCCGCTGTCGCCCGGTCGGTTCACGTGGCCCCGGCGCTTCGCGGCTACGTGGTGGACCTCGCCACGGCGACCAGGTCGCACCCGGGGCTGCGGCTGGGGATGTCGCCGCGCGCCGCCCTCTCCCTGCAGAGCGCCGCGCGCGCCTGGGCAGCTGCCGACGGACGCGACTATGTCATACCTGATGACGTAAAGGTGTTGTTCGGGCCGGTCGTGGAACACCGCCTGGTCCTGTCCTCCGAAGCGATGGTCGGCGGGGTGGAGGTAGCCGACGTGACGGCCGAGATACTCCGCAGCGTCCCGGTCCCATCGGGCCGCTCAACCTCGTGAGCCGGGGGGCCTCCGCCGGCCTGACCACCCGGGGGTGGTCCCTCTTGGTAGCGGCCGCCGTGGGAGCCCTTTGCGCCTACCTGGTCGGGGTGGAAGAGCTCTACCCGCTGTCACTGGCCGCGGTGGTGGTCGTCACCGCGGCCAGGCTCTGGGCGGCCAGCGGCGGGCCCAGGGCGGTGGAGGTGAGCCGGCGCGTCCACCCGGAGCGGGTGCCGGCCGGCGCCGAGGCCCGGGTCGAGCTGGTGGTCGCCAACCAGGGTCGCAGGACGACTCCCCCGCTGGAAGCGGCGGACTGTTTCGACGGGGGGCGGCGCTGGGCCCGCTTCGCCATCGCGCCACTGGCACCCGGGGAGACCCGGCGGGCGTCGTACCGGCTGCCGACGTCGAGGCGGGGCATCTTCCGGCTCGGCCCCTTGGAGCTCCACGCGACCGACCCCATGGGCCTGGCCCACCGGACGACCGTCGTCGCGTCGAAGACTTCGGTGACGGTCCACCCCCGCTTCTCGGTGGTTCCGGTGCAAGGGACTTCGTCCCACCGCGATGCCGACCTACGCCAGCCCTTGCCGATCATGAGCCGTGGAAGCACCGAGTTCTACGCGCTGCGCGGCTACGTGCCGGGCGACGACCTCCGCCACGTCCACTGGCCGAGCACGGCCCGGCTGGACGACCTGGTCGTCCGCCAGCCCGAGAACGTCAGGTGGGGCCGGATCACCGTCGCCGCCGATGCGCGCGCGTCGCTGCACGCCGGCGACTCGATCGAGGAGGTGCTTTCCGCCACTGCCTCGATCGCCGTGTCGTCCCTGCGCGCCGGGCTCGAGGTGCGGGTGGTGACGAGCGACGGTTTCGACTCCGGACATGGGAGCGGCGCAGCGCACGGCCCGCACATCCTGGACGGATTGGCCGCCGCCGAGGCGCACGGGGGACTCTCGCCGACCCCGTTCCGGGCGGCTGGCGGGGAACCGGTGGTGGTGGTCACGACCGACAGGTGCGCCCCCTCGGACTTCGAGCCGCTGATCGGCGGAGGAGCGGGGCGCGGCGCGACGGCGGTGGTCTTCGAGACGCCAGGCGGACCTCCCCGGGGCGGCCTGCTGCCATGCACCACGGTGCGGGTGCCGCTCGGCGTCCCGTTCACCACGGCCTGGTCGGAGGCGGCCGCGAGATGCTGACCGCCCAGGCCCCCGCGCCCGAGCGGCCCGCGCCCCGGGGCGCCCCGGGCCGTCCGCAGGCGAAGCCCACCTGGGGCTGGTCCCCCGGAGAGGGAACGGCGACGGCCGCCCTGGCTGCGTTCACCATGGCGTCGGCGTCCGGCCTGGACCGTGTCTTCACCGGCTCGGCGTGGGTCGGCACGGTCATGGGTACGGCGGCGGTCACCCACCTGGTTCTTTGGTCGATGCGCCGGCGGCGCTGGCCTCAGGGCGCGGCGGCCCCTCTGGCCGCCGCGGTGGTGGTGCTCATGGTCCTCTGGACCGTTTTCGCCAAGACCACCTTCTACGGCTTACCCGGGGCCGCCACCTGGTCGCAGGTGGCCACGTCTTTGCACCGTCTCGGATCGCAGGTGGCTGGCAGCGTCGCGCCGCTGGCGCCGTCGCGCGCCATGGAAGCCGTCGCCGCCGCGGGAGCCGGGGTGGTGGCGATCGCCGGCGACTGGTTCGCCTTCAGGTGGAGGTTCCCGCTGATGGCCCTGCTGCCAGGGGTGGGTGCCTTCGTGGCGTGCGCCGTCTCTGGCAGGGGGGGACGCGAGGCGACCGTCGGGCTGGAGGTCGGGGCGGCCTGTCTGTTCCTCGTCGCGGAAAAGGCCGCCTCTTTCTCGTCACAGACCTGGTTCGCCGGTCGGGCTGCCGGCGGGTGGGCTTGGAGGGCGGGAGTGCCGCCGGCGGCGTTGGCGGTGGCCGCCGCCCTGGCGCTGACCCCCGTCCTGGCCCCGGTCGATGGGCAAGGGGCTCTCGGGTGGCGCTCGCCGGGGGGGACGGGCGGGGGCCAGCGGATCGTCCCCAACCCCATCGTCTCCCTACGCACCAGGCTCATCCAACTGCAGAACACCCCCGTCTTCGCGGTCGACACCGGCGTCCCCTCCTACTGGCGCCTCACGTCGCTCGACCACTTCAACGGTGAGACGTGGACGTCATCGGGCTCCTACCAGGGGTTCAGGTCGGCGCTCCCCGGGGTGGCCCACGTCCCGGCCGGGACCAGGACGGTCCGAGCCTCCTTCCAGATCCAGGGGCTCGACTCGGTTTGGCTGCCCGACCAGTTCAACCCCGTTTCGGTGGTGGGAGCCCCCGGCGTGTCGTACGACCCGTTGTCGGACAGCCTGATCACCTCCAAACCGACCTCCAACGGGATGCACTACACGGTCACCTCCTACCAGTACCTCTCGACGTTGAACGCGGCGGAGCTGCAGTCGGCCTCGCCGCTCGACGCTCCCGCCGGCGACCTGCAGCTGCCCGCGGGACTGGGAGCACAGATCGTCGCACTGGCACAAGCGGTGACACGGGGTCGGGGCGGCGAGTATGCGAAAGCCTTGGCGCTCCAGGACTACCTGAGGAGCCGCCCGTTCTCGTACAGCCTCGACCCCCCCGCGGACGGAACTGGTATCGCCACCCTGTACAACTTTCTCTTCGTCACCCACGAGGGTTACTGCCAGCAGTTCGCCGGTGCCTATGCCGTGCTCGCCCGCGCCGCGGGGCTGCCCACCCGCCTGGCGGTTGGCTTCACCACCGGCGTTCCCTACCCCGGCGGCTACCAGGTGTACGACCGCGACGCCCACACGTGGCCCGAGGTGTGGTTCGGGCCGCGCTTCGGCTGGGTGCCGTTCGAGCCGACTCCCGGGTTCTCCATCCCGGGAACCACGGCCTACGCGGGCACTGGTAGCGCCGGTGCGGAGACCGCCCCTGCGCAGACGCCGTCGACGGTCCCCGGCACCGCCCCCCCCACGTCCACCCTCCACAAGGGTGTGACCACCCCGACGACGGCGGCACCCGCCCATCTCGCCTCACCGCGCCGGAGCGCGCCGACATCGGTGTCGCTGTGGTGGCTGGCCGCGCCGGTGGTGGCCGTGGCCCTGGCGGGCTCAGGCGCCTCGGCACGCACCCTTCGCCGGCGGCGCCGCCTGCGGCGGGCGGCGCGGGCCGGTCCGGGAGCACAAGTGCTCGAGGTGTGGGACCAGCTGCGCGCCGACCTCGCCCGGGAGGGCCTGCGCAGGAAGCCGGCGGAGACGGACGACGAGTTCGCCCTCCGGGCCGGGAGGTGGCTGGAGGAGCGCCTGTTGAGAGGCCCGTGGGCGTACGGGGGCATGCCGGCGCTCGCAGGCCTGGCGCGGCGCGCCGCCTTCGCCCCCTTCACGCCGCCTGAAGCGGCCCGCGAGGCGACACTCGCCGCCGACGAGGTCCGCAGGCGACTGCACGCCGTACAGTCGCGGGCTCACCGCTTCCGCCGGTCGCTCCCGCTGGCCGGGCTGCGCTGACCCCCGAGCACCGGGGCCTGCCCGCCGAGTGGGTAGCGGCGGAGGGGCCAGGGCCCGCCGCCTCGTAACCTGGCCTTCGGGGCCTGCGGTCGGATCAGGGTTCGTCGCCGTCGGCGAGCCTGCGCCGGATCCGCCGGCGGAGCTCGTCGAGGGCCTCGCCGAGGCTCGGCGATCCCGACGAGCGGACCACCTCGTCGAGGTGCAGACGGCTGACCCGGCGCAGGTTCTGCGCCAGGACGAAGCCGCTGGCGACCATGAGGAGGAAACCGAAGATGCCGAGCACCCAGCTTGACGCGAAGGCCGCCACGAGGATGATCATTCCGACAACGAGCCCGGCCGACGCCCACTTGCAGTTGCGGACCAGGTACTCGTAGAGGCCGGCAGTGCCGATCCGGCGGGCGGAGTCAGGATCCTCGGCGTGGAACTGCCGCTCTATCTCCGCCAGGATCCTCTGTTCCTCCTCGTTGAGCGGCACCCTCGACCCTCCGCGGCCCGGCAATTGCCTTTGCAAGCTACAGGAAAACCGGCCCTTCGGGCCGTCGGGCTTCTCTCCTGCACACCGGTTCAGCCCGAAGCGCTCGGCCCCCACTGGTTTTCGCCGGGGCGGCGGGTCCTGATCTGCCCGCCGGCGAGCAGCGCCGCCGGACCCGCGGCGCCCTCGCCGAACCGGCGTCGCACCTCGTCGAGGGCGGCGTCGGCGGCCCGGCGGCGGGCCGCGCCCACCGCCACGCCCGCGGCGGGTCCTCCGCCAGGGAGCGGGAATTCGAGCTCCAGCTGCCGCGGCTCGCTCCCGGCCGGCGGGGACAGGTTGGAGACCGACACGCCGAGGAGTCGTACGCCCGGAGCCAGGTCCACCTCGGCGAGGAGGTCCAACGCCGCGGCGGCTACGGCCGACCCCGTGTCGAGCGGGTCACCGGCGACGGTGACGGACCTCGTCCTGGTGGTGAAGTCGCCGTAGCGGATCTTCAGAGTCACCGTCCGGCCGGCGACGCCCGCCGATCGCAGCCGGGAGGCGACCGAGTCGGCCATGCGCACCACCTCGACGTGCAGCCCCTCCCTGTCTCGGCGGTCCTCGGGGTAGGTCTCCTCGTGCCCCACCGACTTGACCCTACGCTCCGGGTCGACTCCTCTCGGGTCCACTCCCCGGGCGAGGTCGGCGAGATGGCTCCCATGGGCGCGCCCGACCGCCGACTCGAGGGCTTCGCGCGGGACGCCCGCCAAGTCGCCGATGGTGCGGATCCCCAGCCGGGCGAGCCGCTCCCCCGTCGCCGGGCCCACTCCCCACAAGGCCGAGATCGGGTGGGGGTGGAGGAACTCGAGAGTCCGCTCCGGCTCGACGACCACAACGCCGGGGCCGGGGTCCAGACCGGCCGGGCCCCAGCGGGGTTTCGCCGCTTCGGAGGCGAGCTTGGCGACGAACTTGACCGTCGCGGCCCCCACCGAGCACGAAAGCCCCAGCTCCGACGCCACGCTGTCCCTCACCGCCCGGGCGATCCCGGCGGGCGTCCCGAAGAGGCGCAGGGCACCGGTGACGTCGAGGAACGCCTCGTCGAGCGACACGCCTTCTACCAGCGGCGTCCAGCGCCGGAAGATGTCGTGCATCCGGCGGCTCACCTCGGCGTAGCGCTCGTAGCGGCCCGGCACGAAAACGGCGTCGGGGCAGAGACGGCGGGCGACTGCGGACGGCATGGCCGAGCGGACCCCGTAGCGCCTCGCCTCGTAGCTGCACGACGCCACCACCCCCCGCTTCCCGGTCCCGCCGACTACCAGGGGCCGGCCTGCGAGCGTAGGGTCGTCGAGGGCCTCCACCGACGCGAAGAAGGCGTCCATGTCCACATGGAGGATCCACACCGGCTACAGCGTCGCACGCCGAGAGGGCGGCCGGGAGGGAGCCTCCCGCAGAAGCGCGACGCGAGTGCCGTCACGCCAGCGCCTACGCGCGTGCCGTCACACGAGCGCTTACGCGCGTGCCGTCACGCCAGCGCGACGCGCCGGAAAGCTTCGGCGAAGGCGACGCCGGCCTCCCGCCCGGCGTCTTCCGCCCTTCGGCGCACCTCGCCGCGCAGCCACTCGCCGGCTCCTCCCAGCTGGCTGGCGTGACAGGCGATGGCGGCGGCCTTGGCCTCGATGGTGGAGGAGACGTCGACCCACACGTCCGGCTCTAGGGTGCCGGCCAGGTAGATCTCCCCGACCCGGTGGGCCAGTCCCCGCCCGGGGAAGTAGTGGGGGTTGGACGCCGCCGGGGAGACGGCGTCGAGCGCCGCCCAGCCGGTCGCCCGGTGGTCACGGTGGTTGACGTAGGTGTGGCCGAAGAACACCGCCGTCGGGTCGGGCGCGACAACCGCCGCCGGTTTCACCTCCCGCACCACCTCGACGATCCGGCCGATCAGCTCGGGCCCGTCCTCCAGGCCTCCGTCGGGGAACCCCAGCCAGTGGTGGCGCGCCACGCCCAGGATGCGGCCCGCCTCGGCTGTCTCGGCCCTCCTCCTCTCGACGAGGCGGGCCGTGTCGGCGGCGGGGTCCAGGGAGCCCTTGTCCCCCTCGGCGCACAGGCAGACGTGCACCTCCGAGCCCGCCGCGGCCCACCGGGCGAGGGTGCCGCCCGCGGCCACATCGGGGTCGTCGGGGTGCGCGAAAACGGCCAGCACCACCCCCGGCACCTCCTCCAGCAGGCGGGCCACGACGCTAGGGGGCCTTGGAGATCAGCCCGCAGGCCAACTCGATCCCCGCGTCGTCGACGTCGGCGTGGGTCACCAGGCGGACCCGGCCGGGGGCGATGGTCCCGGCGAGCACCCCCCCGGCAGCGAGGTGGGCGAGAAGGCCGTCGGGGTCCGGGGGCGCGAACACGACGATGTTGGTCTCGACCTCGTCGGGCGAGAACCCGATCCCCGGCCACCGCTCGGCCACCGCTCCGGCGAGCCTCCTCGCCCGCGCGTGGTCATCGGCTAGTCGCTCCACCCGGCCGAGGGCGACCAGCCCGGCGGCGGCCAGCACCCCCGCCTGGCGCATGGAACCGCCGAGGCGCTTGCGGTGCAGCTTCGCCTCCTCGACGAGCGAGGAGGGACCGGCGAGGAGCGAACCGACCGGGGCGCCGAGGCCCTTGGACAGGCAGCACATCACCGTCGTCGCCCCGGCGGCCAGCTCCGCCAGCGGGGCGCCGGCCGCGACGGACGCGTTCCAGAGGCGGGCTCCGTCGAGGTGGACGGCGACCCCCCGCCGCTGCGCCAGCTCGGCAAGAGCACGGCGCGCCGCTCGCGGCCACACCCGCCCGCCGGCCGCCATGTGGGTGTCCTCGACTGCGACGAGCGTGACGCGCGGCTGGTGGTGGAGGGCCGAGTCGAGCACTGAGCCCACCGCGGACGCGTCGAGCCATCCACTGCTGTCGTCCACCACGGAAAAAGTGACGCCTGCGTTGACAGCACCCGCTCCTTCCTCGTAGAGGACGACGTGCTGGCGGGCTCCTGCCACCACCGCGTCGCCGGGCCTGGTCAAAGCCCGGAGGGCGATCTGGTTGGCCATCGTCCCCGACGGGACGAACAAGGCAGCCTCCTTGCCGGCGAGGCCGGCGAACTCCTCCTGGAGCCGGTTCACGGTGGGGTCCTCGCCGTACTCGTCGTCGCCCACCTCGGCGCCTGCCATGGCGGCGCGCATCTCGAGCGTCGGGCGGGTGACCGTGTCGGAGCGCAGATCGACCAGCACCCGCCCAACCTACGCTACGGCGGATGTTCCCCGAACCCCTCGACGCGCTCACCTCCGACCTGCTGCAGGCGGCGCTGGAGGCGGCGCGCGCCGCCGAGGCGGTGCTGCGGGAGGCACCGGCGTCGGGGGTGGAGACCAAGGTCTCGCCCACCGACATGGTCTCCGACGCCGACCGCAGGGCGGAGGCCGAGGCGAGCCGTGTGCTCGCCTCGCTGAGGCCCGACGACGGGATCCTCGCCGAGGAGGGGACCGCCCGGCCGGGCAGCTCGGGGGTGCGGTGGGTCCTCGACCCGCTCGACGGCACGACCAACTTCCTGTTCGGCGTGCCGCAGTTCTCCGTGTCGGTGGCCGCCGAGGTCGACGGGCGCGCTGTCGTCGGCGTCGTCGCCGACCCCTCCCGCGCCGAGACGTGGGTGGCGGCGGCGGGGCACGGGGCGTTCGTGAACGGCCGCCGCTGCCGGGCTGCGGCGGGCAGGTCGACCCTGGAGACCGCCCTGGTGGCGACCGGGTTCGGCTACCGGCGGGAGAGACGTTCCTGGCAGGCGTCGGTGCTGTCCACCGTCCTGCCCGCCGTGCGGGACATCCGCCGGCTGGGTTCGGCTGCCCTGGACCTGTGCTGGACGGGCGGGGGCCGTTTCGACGCCTACTACGAGTGGGGGCTCAACCCGTGGGACTTCGCCGCCGGTGCGCTGATCGCCTCCGAGGCCGGAGCCAGGGTGGAGGTGCTCGGCGAACGCCTGGTGGTGGCCGCCGACCCCGCTCTTTTCGACGACTTCGCCGCTCTGCTCGAGGAGGCGGGAGCGCTGCGCGCCCCGCCGGGCCCCGAACCGGCCGCCTGGGAGAGCTAGCCCCCGGGCTGCCCCCGGCTCGGCTCTCGCCGCCGCTCCCCGCCGGTCCTCCTCCTCTCCTCGCCGGTCCTCTCCCGGCGTCCCCTCCTCCGCTGTCCTCTCCTCGACTTTCCCAAAATGTCGATTCGCGCTCCCGCTATGCACCCTCGCCGAATCTCGGGAGCGCGAATCGACGTGTTTCGCGCCGGATCTGGTACCAGGGATTTCGGCGTGAATCTCTGGAGCGCGAACCGACGCTTTTTGCGCGGGATCGCGCTCCCGAGTTTCACGCCGGTGGAACATCGGGAGCGCGATCCGACATCCCGGGAGGCGTCCCCCTGCCGGCTAGCCCCAGAAAACCTCTGCGACGTCGTGGAGCAGCCCGTGGTCCACGGTCTTGAGCTCGCTGACCGCGGCGGCCAGGGGTACCCGGACGATCCGGTCGGCCTGCAGGGCGACCATTTGCCCGAAGGCGCCGTCGTGGACGGCGTCGATCGCCGCCACGCCGAAGCGGGTGGCCAGCA
>DATGKR010000015.1:0-3817 GCA_035294565.1 Acidimicrobiales bacterium
TCCACGAGCTTCTCCAAGGCGGCCTTGCTGACCACGTAGGCGCCGAGCCCGGGCCACGGCGGCGTGTGCGAGGCGCTGACCGAGGAGAGGTACACGGCCCGTCCCCGCGATGCCCGCAGGTGGCCGAGCGCCGCCGCAGTCACCAGCGACGCCCCGGTGACGTTCGTGGCGAACACGGTGGCCCAGGTCCCGGCGTCGACGTCCTCTATCCGCGCCAGGGGACCGACCGCCGGCGTGTAGACGAGCGCCTCCACGCCGCCCAGCCCCGCCGCCGCCTCGTCGAGCGCCCGTCGGCACGATTCCTGGTCGGTCACGTCGCAGCGCACGGCGAAAGAGTCGCCGCCCGCCTCCTCGGCGGCCGCACCCAGACGGTCCAGCCGCCGGGCGAGGAGCGCCACTCGGGCGCCCCGGCGCGCGAGGCCCACAGCTATGCAGCGGCCCAGCCCGCTGGAGGCCCCCACGACGACAGCCTTCATCCCGACAGTATCTCCGAACAAGGCGGGGCGAGGCACAGTTGACCGCCCCGGCCGACCCGGGTCAGGACCCGGTGAAGGTGGGTTTCTCCTTGGCGAGGAAGGCTTCCACGGCGATCCGGTTGTCTTCGGTGAACTGCGTCATCGTCTCGAACGCCGACGCCCTGTCGATCACCACGTCCGCTGTCGCCTTCAGCGCCGCGTTGATGGCCGCCTTGGTGTACCTGATGGCGTACCTCGCACCAGACGCCAGGCGGCGGGCCATGTTGTCGACCACCTCGTCGAGCTGCTCGTCGGGCACGGCTTCGGTGATGAGGCCGATCGTCTCGGCTTCCGATCCCCGGATCGGGTCCCCGGTGAGCAGGTAGCGCCTCGCCCTGGCGTACCCCACCAGCTGCGGCCAGAGGGCGGCCCCGCCGTCGGCGGCGACGAGCCCGGCGGCGACGTGAGGATCGGAGAAGACCGCGTCGGTCGACGCGTACACCAGGTCGCAGTAGAGGGCGAGGGAACAGCCGAGCCCTACCGCGGCACCACGCACCTTCGCGATGATCGGCTTCTCCAGCGCGAGCAGGCTGTGCTGAATTCTCCGGTTGGTGCGGTTGGTGGACCTGGTCAGGACGGGATTCCTCCACTGGTCCCGTATCCAGTTCATGTCCCCGCCGGCGGAGAAGAAGCTGCCGGCCCCGGTGAGGATCGCGACGTCGCAGCCGTCGTCGAGGTCCAGATCGGTGAAGATGGTCCCCAGCTCCTCGTGCAGCTCCTCGTTCATGGCGTTCCTGGCTTCGGGGCGGTTGATCGTCACGGTGACGATGCCCCCGTCGCTGCTGACCCGAAGCGCCCGGTAGCGGCTGTAATCCATGCCGATACCTTGGCACACCCCGCGCGAGCGGGTTCCGTGATCGCAAGCTGGGGCGGTGCTGCCTCGGCGGCGAGGCTTTTCGGCCCAACCGTCCACTCGCCTGCGGCCAAGCGGCCACCTCTGGACACTTTGGTCAAATATTTCGACCGAAGTGTCCAATCACCAAGGTTCGTGTCGTGAGCAGTGGACACTTTGGCAAACAGGGGGTGCGCCGCCCCGCGGGAAGGCACGCCGACGGGGCATCGACACGGGAGAAGGACCGGCCAGGGCGCCAAACGGTGCGGCGCCGCCAGCCCTAGCGTCCGGCTCGCGTGTGCTTGAACTCGTTCAGGTCCGGCCAGCCCTCGAGCATGTCCAGGACGCGGTCGACCGTCGCCACCGCGGCAGCACCGTCGCCGGGCCGGTTCATCAGCCGCACGAAGGCCGCCTTCGCGCCGGCTATGAAGGTCGGCACGCCGAAAAGGTCGTGCTTGTCGACGGCGTCGACGTGCTCGGCGGCGAGGACCTCGAGTGGCTTTCCGCTGTCCACATCGCCGAGGACGCCGGCCCCGTCGACGCCAGCGGCGTCGAGCACCCCGCCTACGACCGAGCGGTCCCTCAGGTCGAGAGCGCGATCGTGCCGTGCGGCGAACAGCGCCCTGTGCACGGCGGGGAAACTTTCGGGTAGCCCGTCCCGTACGACGATTCCCGCCAGGTTGGCCAGGAGTCCCGGGTAGCGTTCGGGCTCCTCCCAGACGGGCGTTCCCCCGTCTTCGACGTGCGCCTGGTCGAGCGAGAAGGCAGAAAACCTGACGTCCCAGTCCGCCCCGGCTTCCAGCCCAGCCAGGAGGTGCTCGTGGACGTTACGGGCGAACGGACAACGGTAGTCCCAGGTGACGGCGAAGGATCTGGTCACGCGGTTTCTCCACTCACTGGTCGGCAGGGTACCGGCAGGTCCATCCGTGTCGGCGGGCGACAGCGTCGGACGGTTCGCTAGTCTCGCCGCATGCTCCAAGCCGGCACCGAAGCGCCAGACTTCCGGCTGGCCGACCAGGACGGCGTCGAGGTCTCCCTCCGGGATCTGAGGGGCCGTTGGGTCCTGCTGTGGTGGTACCCGAAGGCTTCGACCCCTGGCTGAACCATCCAGGGACAGGGCCTGCGTGACAGGTCCGCTCTATTCGAGCAGGCGGGCTGCGTGGTGCTCGGCGCCTCGTTCGACGCGCCGGCGGACAACAAGGCCTTCGCCGAGGCGCAGCAGTTCGGGTTCCGCCTGCTGTCCGACGTGGACCGGCAGGTGGGGGCCGCCTACGAGGTGGTGCGTCCCGCCGGTGACCAGTACGCCGAGTTCCCGATGAGGATCGCCTATCTGATCGATCCTGACGGGATCGTGCGGCGTTCCTATTCCGTCAGCGACGTAGCGGGGTTCGCCGACTTGGTGCTGGAGGACCTGGGCCGATTGCAAAGAGCCTGATCCCCGGCCGCACGAGGGGACCCGGTCGCCCCGGCCGCGACCCCGCGGGCGCACCTGGCGCAGCCGTGAAACCCATGCGACCGGCGATCGCCGCCCACCCGGAGGACGCCTCGGCGGTGGCCGCCGAGCTCAAGGCCCGGGTCGGCCAGGTGGCCCGCGGCGCCGCCCGGGCCGCGGTGCTCGGCGTGAGCGATGGGCTGGTCACCAACCTGTGCCTGATCCTCGGCCTGACCGGCGCCAACGCCACCGCTTCGGCCGTGGAGCTGGCGGCTCTGGCCAGCCTCCTGGCCGGCGCCTTCTCCATGGCCGCTGGCGAGTGGATCTCGGTGCGCAGCCAGGTCGAGCTGTTCGAGAGCCTGATCGGCGGGCTGCGGCGCCTGATCGAACGCAACCCGAGGGCCATCCTCGACGAGCTCACCGCCAGTCTGGAGCAGGCCGGCTTCGGGAGGGCGACGGCGCAGGTCGCCACCACCGAGCTGCCTCTCGACGAGCCTCGCTTCCTTCGATTCTGCTCGATGAACCTATTCGGCATCGACCCGGACAGTCTCGGCTCCCCTCTTGCCGCGGCGACGAGCTCCTTCGGGCTGTTCGCGGTGGGCGCTTTCGTACCCCTCGCACCCTGGCTGTTCACCGGCGGAGCAGAAGCGGTGGTGCTGTCCATCTGCTTGGCAGGGGCGGCGAGCCTGATGGTTGGCTGGTACGTTGCCCGCTCGACCACCCGCTCGGTCTCCTTCGGTGCTGCACGTCAGCTGGCAATTGTGGCCGCCGCGTCGGCGGTCACCTACGGGATCGGCCATCTCTTCGGAGCCGTGGTGGGTTGACGGCAGGGTCGGTCGGTCAGCTACGGTCACTCGACGTTGAGCGAACACCCAGAAGAGCCTGACAAGCCCCTCGCCGGCGGGGTGGCCGTGGTGACCGGCGGCAGCAGGGGACTGGGCCGCCAGATCGTTCAAGCCTTCGCCGAAGCGGGGGCAGACGTGGTGATCGCCAGTCGCAAGATGGACAGCTGCGAGAGGGCTGCCGAGGAAGTGGCGC
>DATGKR010000016.1:0-22267 GCA_035294565.1 Acidimicrobiales bacterium
CGAACGCACCCAGACGGTGCAAGGTCTCGGCCCGGAAGACGGGAGCGGTGCCGCTGAAACCGAAACGCTCGGCGGGCTGGTCGAAGCGCCCATCGTCGGGGGCGCCGAGGCCGAACTCGCCGGCGGTTCCGTGCGCCCGCAGGTACGAGCCGGCGTGGTTGATCACGGGGACAACGGCGCGCGGCTCGACCGGCTCGCCGTCGATGCGCACGTCCGCTCCGTCGCGCCAGGGGACGTAGAAGGGCTTGGGCCCCGAAGTCCAGCGCCAGCGGCCGCCCTCGCCTTCTTCGAGCTCGTGCAGGCCGGCGCCGACCGCCGCGGCGAGGGCCTCCACGCCGCCCACGGTGATCGATCTCACCTGGCGGCCGAGGGGGCGCCGGTCGCGGGGCGCGTACCAGATCTCGTCGTCGAGGACGATCTCGGCGAACTCGCCGGCGAAGACGACCTTGGGTGTGACGGCGCCGACGGTGGGGTCCTCGAGAAGCGAGGCCGCCGAGTGCGGCCAGCCGCTGCCGGCCGTGGCGTCGTCGTTGAGCAGCGCGATCAGCTCGCCGCGCGCGGCCCGCACGCCGGCGGCGACGCCCCCGGCGAACCCGAGGTTCTCCCGGCATTCGACGGTGCGGGCCCCGCCCTCGCGGGCTATGGCTGCCGCGGCTCCTCCGGGGGAACCGTTGTCGACGACGATCACCTCGTCCACCTGGCCCACCACGGAGCGGAGGCACGCCTGGAGCCAGTCCCCCGGCCGGTAGGAGACGACGACCACCGAGGTGGTGCTCACCGGCGGCCGGCCCCCGCCATTCGGGCGACTGCGGCCACGAGACGCTCGTAGCGGTCGAGGACGGTCGGCCAGGCGAAGACGGTCTCGGCGTAGCTTCTTCCCCGTTCGGCCAGCGTCCGGGCGAGCGCGGCGTCGCCGAGGAGCACGTCGACGGCGACCTCGAGCTCTCCGTAGCCGTCGAAGATCAGCCCGCCGCCTGAGCGCAGGCAGTGCTCGACGGTGGGCCCGCAGCGGCTGTTGACGACCACCGGTCGGCCGGCGAGCCAGGCTTCGAGGACGACCAGGCTGAAGGACTCCTGGGCGGAGGGTGACACGACGGCCTCGCAGCCGGCCAGCGCCCCCCACTTGACTTCCTCCGGCTGGCGGCCAGCGAGGAGGACCCCGTCGGGGGCGTCGATGCGGTCGTGGACGGGCCCGACGAAGACGAGGCGGGGGGCGTCCGGCCTGCGCTGACGGTAAATGCGCCACATGTCGGCCAGGACGGCGCACCCTTTGGCCCGCTCGACCTTCCCGACGCACAGCACGTAGCGTTCGCCCGGGTCGAGGCCGAGGCTCCGCCGAGCGTGGAGCGGGTCGCCTCGTTCGCCCTTCACGGCTATGCCGACCACCTCCGATGGCAGGTGGCCGACGGGGAAGGTGCTCTCGACCAGCTCCCTCTCGGCGAAGGTGTTGTAGGCGAACCCGCCGGCTGCGGCGAACACCCGTCGCATCGGGGGCAGGTGAAGCTCGGGTTCGTCGTGGGCTGCGGGGTGGAAGACCACCCTGGGGCCCAGGGCGGGTACGCCTTCGACAGCCGGCCAGTAGAGGTAGGGGGCGACGGCGACGGCGTGGCACGGGGCGCCGGCCGCCGCAGCAACCGCCTCGGGGCAGACCGGCCCGACGAGCCGGAGGTAGCGATCGGCCCACTCCTCGCCTACCGAGGCGGGGTCGGCACGCAGCCGGGGGATCATGTGCAGGTACCGGGGGTCGCGTCCGGAGGTCGCCCGGTAGCGGTGCACCCGCACACCGTTGAGCTCCGTCGAGCCGGGCGGGTAGTCGTCCGCCCACGTCTCGGCGGAGGAGGCGCAGGTGGTGTAGACGTCCACTTCCCAGCCGCGCTCGGCGACCAGGCGCTCGCAGAGACTTCGCAGCCAGTTCTCGATCCCGCCGAGCGCCTCCTCACCGTAGCGGGGGATGAGCAGGCCTAGCTTCACGACCCTGCCCTCCGCGCGGCGACCCGGTAGCTGTCCCCCCGCGGGGCGTAGGAAGCCGTTGACTCGAACCCCGCTGCACTGAGCTCCGCCAGCCACGTCTCGGCGGCGAGCGGCCTGGAGGGGCTCACGTCCTCCGCGGGGATGCCGACGCGCAGCCGCCACGACCAGGGGGCCTCGGACACGACAGCGACCGACGCGGCGGCGCGGCCGAGCAGCGCAGCCACCTCGGGCAGGACGAGGATCTCGTCCATGGGGAGCGGCCCGACGAGGACAGCGAGTCCGAGCGCCGACTCCCCGACGCTGCGCAGATGGTCGACCAGGCGGCCGGCTCGAACCAGTTCGCGGTCTCCGTACGCTGGGAGGGTGGGGTCGACGCCGTAGGCTTCCAAGCCGGCGGCGTCGAGCATCTGCACCCAGGGCTCCGCGCCGGCCCCGGCGACGAGCACCCTCCCGCCCCCGCCGCGGCGGGCGGCGGCGGCGACATCGTCGCCCCAAAGGGACAGGATGTCTGGGGCCTCCCCTCTGGACGGGCCTGGGGCGGCTTCGGGCGGCCTGACGCCTCGCGGTTCTCCCGCCCGACGCTCCAGGTGCCGCAGCCTCATGGACAGGGCGCGCACCGCAGCCGCGGTGAGCCCGGCGACCTCAGCCCCGACGGCCGCGCCGGCCCCGCCAGCCGCGCGAACCGCGCCAGCCGCGCCAGCCGCGCCGGCTTCGCCGGCTGCGGCGGCGAGACGGTCGAGCCCTTCGAGCACGACGCCCAGGTCGGCGCCCCCCGACGGCCCGAGACGGTCGAGCTCGGCGGACAGCTCGGCGTCCCGGCCGAGCGGGAAGTCCGGGCTCGCCCGGCGCCTGGCTGCCTCCATCCGCACCTCGCCGATCAGGGCGTCAAGGTCTCCGTCGGACACGACCGGAAAACCTATTGGGTGCCGACCGCGGCGAGCAGTTCGGCGGCGAGACGGCTGAAGGGGTGGTCGGCGGCGAACGCCCGGCCGGCTTCGCCGAGCTCGCGCAGCCGGGCCGGGCTGGCCAGGAGCTCTGCGACACGAGCGGCCACGCCCGGCCCGTCGAGATCTTCGACCAGGGCGACGGTGCCGGGGGGGTACTCCGCGGCGCTCGCCATGTTGGTCAGCACCGGCACGCCGGCGGCCAGGGCGTCGAGGACCGCCGCCGAGGTCTCCCCAGCACCGGATTCCCGCACCTGCACCGCCAGCGTCGCCCGGGCGTGCCAGTCGCGAAGGGTGCCCTCGTCGACTGCGCCGACCACCTCCACCCGCTCGGCGCAGCCGAGGATCTCGGCGCGCTCGATGATCAACTGCTCCAGGACCGGCGGGCAGGGCCCCACGAAAGCCAGCCGGCAGCCTGACAGCGCCGCCGCGTCGACCACCACGTCGGGGCGCTTGATCGCCGAGACGATCCCGAACGCCACGAGCAGCGGAGGGCCCGGGGGCTCTGCCCTCGGCGGGGACACCGGCGGGCAGCCCGGTGGGAGCACGGTCACAGGCGGCCCCACGGCGAGCGGCGGCAGGTCGAGACTGACGAGGCTGCGGGCGGCTTCGGAGTTGACCAACAGGCCCGCCGCCCGCTCGGCGAGCAACGGCAGCAGCCCGACGCCGATCCGGGCGAGCTCGATGTGGGACCTGCCCGCGGCGCGCACCCGGTCGTCAGGGCTGCGATCCCGGTAGGCGCGCCGCACCAGGCGCCTGAGCCCCGTGTCGAACTCGCCGCCGGGCAGTGCCTGCAGGGCGGTGGTGGCGACCGCGGGCAGCCGGGCCTCGTGCAGCCACACCCAGCCGGGGTGGCGGAGGGACAGCTCGACCGCGGGCAGGTGGCCCGCCGAGTTGCCCAGGCTGTACACGACGGCGTGATAGGAGGCGGGGCGCACGTCGGGCCCGAACGAGTCTGCCGAGATGACGGGCACCCCGGCGACGCGCTCGGCCACCGAGGGGCACGCTACGACCGCTTCGACCTCGCAGTCCTCCCGGGAGGCGAGCGCCTCGATGAGCCGGGCGTTGTAGGCGCCGATCCCCCCGCCGGCAGGGGGGAGCGGCCCGGCGATCGCCACCCGGAGGGGACGTCGGCCACCCGGCCATGCGATGGCGGCGCGCCCGGCCCTCGACCGCTCGGCGCTCCCCGGCGTCGCCGGTCCGGCGCGCCAGCCCGCCCGGTTACCCGGCTCGAAGCGGGCGAGCGCCTCGCAGGCCCGCTCGGCCACAGCCTCCCAGGTGGAGGCGCGGGCGAGGCGCTGCTGGGCGGCGAGGATGCGGACGCGAAGCCCTTCGGAGGCGAGGACCCGGCCGACAGCTGCCGCTATGTCCCCCGGGTCGGTCGGGTCGAAGAGCGCCTCGGGCACCGCCGCGGTCTCCACCAGCGCCGCCCGGTCCGACGCAAGGGCAGGGGTGCCGCAGGCAGCCGACTCGAGCACCGGCAGACCCGCTCCCTCGGCCAGTGAGGGCATCAGCGTGAGCAGGGCGCGCCGGTAGCAGGCCCGCAGCAGCTCGTCGCTGACCGCTCCGGCCAGCACCACCCGGTCGCGCACCCCGCAGGCGGCGGCGGCGGCGAGCAGGTCCCGCTTCCAAGCGTCGGTGAGGTGGCCTGCGACGAGGAGGTGGGCGTCGTCGCCTCTGGCGGCGAGCAGGCCCAGCGCGGCGATCGCCTGCTCGGTGCCTTTGCGGGCGTCGCTGCCTCCTACGGTCATGATGAACCGTCTCCCGGCCAGCAGCGGAAGAGAGGCGCGGAAGAGCTCCTCGTCGGCACCGTCGGGGGGGATGAAGAAACGGTCGACTCCCGCACCGACCTCGACGACGGAGTCGGGGGAGCAGCCGAGCACCTCGATGGCCTCCCGCCTCGTGTACTCGGAGATGGTGAGCAGCAGGTCCGAGGCGGCCACCCAGGCAGCCCTCGTGCGGTAGCGCTCCTCGTCGACGGCGCCTGGAAGGTAGTGGTGGGGGGCCCGGAGGGGGATCAGGTCGTAGAGGGTCACCACCCTCGGAAGGCCGGTGCGCGCCCAGTGCTCGACGATCCCGAGCGAGGCGGGCTGTCCGGGTGCGCAGTGCAGGAAGGGGGCGATCACCTGGTAGACGAGCGGGCCTCCCCCGTGGGCGAGGCGGGAGCATTCGGCCGCCGTGTCCCACCTGGCGAGCCCCGAGGCGGCGATCTCCTCGGGCAGCCCGACCGGCGGTGGCAGCTCCGGTGCCAACATAGCGGCGGCGAGAGCGCCCCTGCGGGCCATTGCCCGGGCGTAGCCGGCGGCATAACGGCCCACTCCCCGTTCGGCGAACCCCGCGACCTGCAGGGCCTGGAGGTCGACGGCGACCCGGACGGTCACCGCCGGGCGAGCCGGGAAGCTGCGAGACGCCCGTAGCGGTCCCGAAGGGCGCGCAGGCGCCGGCGCAGACCCCACCACGTGACCAGCGCCAAGGCCTCTACGACGATGGCGCCGGACATCTTCGACGTCCCGGCCTGGCGGTCGTTGAACTCGATCGGGACCTCCGCTATCCGGCCACCTGCCCGCGCCGCCCGGTAGGTCATCTCGATCTGGAAGCCGTAGCCGTCCGCCCGGACGGTGTCGAGCGACATGCGACCGAGCAGGTCGGCACGGTAGACGCGAAAGCCGGACGTGAGGTCGCTGACGGGCAGCCGGAGCATGAAAGTCGAGTAGGCGTTGCCGCCCCGCGAGAGGAGCCGGCGGCGCAAGGACCAGTTCGGTATTGAGCCCCCGGGTACGTAGCGCGACCCGATGACGAGGTCATTGGTCTCGAGCGCCCCCACGAGGAGCGGTAGGGCGGCGGGGTCGTGGGAAAGATCGGAGTCCATCTCCACGAGCGCCTCGTACCCGTGCTCCATCCCCCAGCGGAAGCCCGCCCGGTATGCCGCGCCGAGACCGCTGCGACGCGACCTGCGCATCACCTCCACGCGGCCCGTCTCCTCGCCGACCTTCTGCGCGAGGTCCGCTGTCCCGTCGGGGCTGCCGTCGTCGACGACGAGGATTCCAGCCTCCGGCAGGGCGGCCCGCGTCCGCCGCAGCACCTCTTCGATCGTCGCCGCCTCGTTGTAGGTGGGCAGGACCACGAGGGTTCGCACGGCGGGCGAGCCTAATATCCCGCCGGGACCGGTCCCCTGGCGGCTTCGAGCCTTGGACGCCGCTCCGGCACAGTGGTAGGCAGGGGCGGTGACCCCAAAGCTGCGCCGGCTCACCGCCCGACTGGCCGAGGTCGCTGTCCACCGCGATCCTCCAACCGTGGAGGGCATGGTTGCGCTCACCCGGTCGATCCTCCTCGACGACTTCCAGACGGGCGGGCCGCCGCCGGTCTCGCCCCGGCTGGTGTTCCTCCACATCATGAAGACCGCCGGCACGTCGCTGAGCGAGCTCGTGTCCGGCTGGGTGCCCCCCGGCCGCTCCAAGGTGCACGCCAGCCTCGACGAGGTCGTGATGCTCCCCAGGCCCCTCCTCGCCCGCCTGCAGTTCCTCGCCGGCCACCTGCCCTTCGAGGCGTTGTCGTTGATCCCGGGCCGCTTCGAGACGGTCACCGTCCTGCGGGACCCTGTCGCCAGAGCGATCTCCCACTACGCCGAGCTGGTCAACTCCCGACCCCCCTACGAGCACCTCACCCTCGACGAGTTCGTGTCCAGCGACCTCTACGACGTCCCGTCGGGCAACTACCAGGCCCGCCACCTCGCCCTGCGGATCGGCCTGGCCGACGCGTGGGTCGAGTTCTCCCCCCACCAGCGCTACCTCGACGCGGGGGGCGGCCTCAGCGAGGCGAACGTCCTGGCGTCGCTGTTCGACTCGACGCCCCTGTTCATGAGCGACGAGGAGCTCCTTGACGCCGCCCGGAAGAACCTCGCGGCGATCGACCATGTCGGCACCGCCGAGGATCTGCCGGCGCTGGCCCGTGAGCTCGCGACGATCTTTGGGGCCGAGTTCTCGGCCGTGCCCCGCCTCAACGTCTCCAGGGGTTTCGACCGCTCCCAGCTCAGCCCGGCCGTCCGCCGCCGCTTGGAGGAGCGGACGGCTGTGGACCGGGAGCTCTACTCGCTGGCCGCCAGCCGGGCGCTCCGGTCCCCGGGCGCACCTCCAGCGGCACGGTAGGAACCCGCTGGTACTATCCGCCGAATGTCGCCCGAGCAGAGCACCCTGAAGAGTGGGACGGCGCCCTTCACTCGAGCACATGCGCGTTGAGCAGTTCGTTCCCAGCCTCGTCCCTCACGACGCCATCAGCAACCATGCCCGCTTCCTGCACGCCGCCCTCCTCGAAGCCGGGCACTCGGCGGCGATCTTCTACGAGCACGTTCACCCGAGCATGGTGTCAGAGGGCCGCCCCTACACCGAGTGCGACCCTGCCCCCGACCCGAGTCGGCTGATCCTCTACCACGCGTCGACCAGCTCGTCGATGGCCGCCTGGCTGGTCGACGCCGCCAATGGAGGGCAGAGGGTGGCGCTCGACTACCACAACATCACCCCCTCCCGTTACTTCGCCCGCTGGCTCCCCTCGGCCGCGTTCAGCATGGACTTGGCGAGGGCCGAGCTGGCGGGTCTCCGGACGGCGAGCTCCCTGGCGGTGGCCGACTCGGAGTACAACCGCTGCGAGCTGGCCGAGCTCGGCTTCGAGCCGACCACCGTGTGCCCGCTCATCGTCGACGTGGAAGTTCGACCTGTCCGAAGCCGGGTGCCGGCTCCGGCGAGCGCGAGCTGGCTGTTCGTCGGGCGGATCGCGCCCAACAAGTGCCAGCACGACGTGATCGCCGCCTTCGCCGTGTACAGGAAGCTGTTCGCACCCGCCGCGACGCTCACCCTCGTAGGCGGCGTCACCGCCGAACGGTACCGCCGGTCGCTGCAGGAGATGGCCGACGACCTGGAGGTCGCCGACGCCGTCGAGCTCACCGGCCCGGTCACCTCCGACGCCCTGGCCGCCCACCTCGACGCCGCCGACGTGTTCGTCTGCCTCTCCGAGCACGAGGGTTTCTGCGCCCCGGTCGTCGAGGCGATGGCGGCGGGTGTGCCGGTTGTCGCCTTCGCTGCCGCCGCGCTGCCCGAGACAGTGGACGGTGCCGGTTTGCTCCTCGACAGCAAGGACCCGTTGGCGGTCGCCGTGGCGGTCCACGACCTGCTCGAGGACCCCCAGGCGTGGGATCGCCTGGTGAAGGCCGGGCTCGGAAGGGCCCGGCGGCTCAGCCGGCAGGCGTCGGCGGCTTGCCTGGTCTCGGCGCTGGAGGATCTCGCCGGCGAGGCCCGTCGAACCGAATGCTGGGGCGCCCCGGACCGCTGACCCGACCGCGGTGACCTTATACTGCGCCGGGATGAGCCTGCGTTCGAGGGTGCTGCAGCTCCGCCAGCAGGCGCTCTCGCCGGTGCTGCACCGCTTGGACCTGCTCAGCGCCGAGGTGCGCGGCCTGTCGGCAAGGCTGGACGAGATCGACGCCCTGGTGCAGATCCTCGAAGGTCGGGTCGCCACGGCGTCGGAGCGCACCGTGATGTACGTGGAGTCCGACGCTCGCCTGAGACGCAGGGTGGAAGCCATAGAGGGGCTCCTCGGCGCCGCCCCGGGCCAGCCAGAGCAGGTTCCGCCGCCGGCGTCCCCGGCCGAATAGGGCGGAGCCTCTCCTCAAGGCGCGGCGCGGGGAGGTCGATAGCCTTTGTCGGTGGCAACGGTTCGGAAGCGGTCGGCCTGGGCTGCCGCCGCCCTCCTCGCGGCGGCAGCCGCGACCGTCGTCGCGTCGGCCCGCCCGGCGCGTGCGGCGACGATCACCCTCGAGCAGCAGTGGTCCGTCTCCATCCCCGACGGCAGCCTGCCGATCGCCCAGTCATCGCCGACCGTCGCCACGCTCGACAACGGGGGGCCCGCCGTGCTGGTCGGCGACCGTGCGGGTCACATCTACGCCCTTCACCTGAGCAACGGCTCGGAGGTGGCGGGCTGGCCGGTCAGCACACCGCTCGAGTCCGACGGCACCACCCACGTGCCGATCAACGGGGCGATCTCCTCGTTCGGGTCGACCGTCTACGCCGGCGAGGGGTGGCGCGCCAACGCCTCGGCCGGGGGCCTCGCCGCCTATGACGCCGCCGGGCGCCTCCTCTGGTTCCGTCCTGTGCCGTCAGCCCCGGGCTCGACCGCCACCGTCGGCGTGGACGGTGGCGCGGCCGTCGGCGACCTGCAGGGCCAGGCCGACGTCGTGTCCGGGTCGATGGCCCAGTACGCCGAGGCCGTCGACGCTTCGAACGGGGCGGTCCTCTCGGGCTGGCCGTGGTTCGAGGCCGACAGCAATTTCTCCACACCGGCGGTGGCCGACCTCTACGCCAATGGTGTCAACGAGGTGGTCATGGGCGGTGACTCCACCGCCGGTTCGGCCATGGGCCAGACCTACACCAACGGCGGCCACGTGCGGGTGGTGAGCCCCACGGGCAGCCTGGACTGTGTTTACAACACCAACCAGGGCGTCCAGTCGTCGCCGGCCGTCGGCCAGTTCCTGCCCGGCGGGGCGGTGGGCATCGTGTCGGGGACCGGGTACGACCAGGCGTACGCGGGAGCATCGGACACCGACAGGGTGCTGGCCCTCGACACCCACTGCGGTCTCGTCTGGTCGACGGTGCTCGACGGGATCACCACGGCCAGCCCCGCCCTCGTCGACGCCCTCGGCGACGGGGGGCTTCAGGTCGCCGAGGCCACCACCTACGACAACGGCTCGGCCGGCACCGTCTACCTGCTGAACCCCTCGAACGGCCAGGTGGTCTGGAGCGCACCGGCTCCTGGCGGCGTGTACGGAGGCGTGGTGTCGGTGGATCTCGGCGGCGGCTACCAGGATCTGGTGGTGGCCGGCACGAGCGGTGCGGAGATACTCGACGGCAAGACCGGTGCGGTCCTGTGGAGCTGGGCGGGTGGTGTCAGCTTCCAGAACGCTCCGCTCGTGACCGACGACCCGAACGGCACCGTGGGCATAACTTTCGCCGGCTACACCTCGAGCGGCAGCGAGGTGGTGCATTTCGAGGTGCCGGGTTCCTCGGGTGGGGTGGTCGACGAGAGCGGGGCGTGGCCCATGTTCCACCACGACCCGCAGCTGACGGGCGACGCCGGCACCCCTTCCCAGCCCCCCTGCCCCGCCCCCGCCGGAGGCCCTCATGGGTACTGGCTGGCGGCGTCGGACGGCGGCATCTTCACCTTCGGCAACCTGTCGTTCTGCGGTTCGACCGGCAACCTCACCTTGAACAAACCCATCGTCGGCATGGCCTCCACCCCCGACGGCGGCGGCTACTGGCTCGTCGCCTCAGACGGCGGCATCTTCACCTTCGGCGACGCCCACTTCTACGGATCCACCGGCAACCTCACCTTGAACAAACCCGTCGTGGGCATGTCCGCCGGTTGAGGCGGACCGAGGTCACAGCCGCCGGCTGAGGCGGACCGAGGACACAGCCGCCGGTTGAGGCTACGTGTCGGCGCGGACGATCTCCCACTGTCCGTCGAGGGCGGCGACGCCGCTCGTCTCGCGGGAGTCGCCACGCTCGACGTCGAAGGTGATGAGGTCCTTGCGGACGTCGAAGGCGTGGTTGCGGGAGAAGTCGGTCAACGCCAGCGTCAACTGGTAGGACCCGGGCAGCAGCCTGAGCCGGTCGAAGGTGACATCGACGTGGCCGGCACCGTTGAGCTTCTCGGGCACGCAGCCCACGTCACGGCTGGAGGGCCCGGAAACCTCGAAGCCCTCGGGGGTGGTGATCGACACCGCGAACACGGGATGCTCGAGCGGTTCGCTGGTCTCGAAGAGGAGGCGCAGGCGGGCGGGCCGCCCGCTGTAGAGACGGCTGGTCGGCTGGCCGCGCTCGTCGAGCCACATGACGCCGGTGATGCGCCCCTCGCCCGAACCCCACCGGGGGTGGCCGAACTCGTCGACGTGGCGGTCGACCTCGACCGTGTCGGTGTAGGCCTCAATGACCTCGCGGGGTGGTCCGACGCGCTGCACCTGGCCGTGGGAGAACCACACCACCCGGTCGCACAGGGCTTCGACGACGGACAGGCCGTGGCTGACCAGCACGACGGTCTTGCCGGCGCGACTCAGCTCGTTGAAGCGCTCTATGCACTTGCGCTGGAACGCTTCGTCGCCGACGGCGAGCACCTCGTCGACGAAGAGCACGTCTGGGTCCACGTTGATGGCGACTGAGAAACCGAGACGCACGTACATGCCCGACGAGTAGTTCTTGACCGGCTCGTCGATGAACGGGCCGATGCCGGCGAAGTCGACGATGTCGTCGAAGCGTTTCTTCAGCTCGTTCTGGGTCAGCCCGAGGATCGCCCCGTTGAGGAAGACGTTCTCCCGGCCGGAGAGCTCCGGGTGGAAACCTGCCCCGAGCTCCAAGAGCGCCGAAACCTTGCCTTCCACACGGACGCTGCCCTTGTTGGGGGTGAGGATCCGGGTGAGGCACTTGAGCATGGTGCTCTTCCCGGAACCGTTCTCGCCGATCAGGCCGAACGTCTCGCCCTGCTTGACGTCGAAGGACACGTCTTTCAGCGCCCAGAACTCCTCGGCGACGACCCGCCTGCCGCGCAGCACCGTCGCTTTGAGCGAGTGGTTCCGCTCGTGGACCAGCCTGAACCGCTTCCAGACCCCGTCTGCTTCGACGACCGCGCTCAAAGCTCCTCGGCCATGTCGTCTTGGAAGTGGGAGAAGACGGCCCAACCGACGGCCAGTGCCACCAGCGCGGCGGCGAGGAAGTAGCCGAACTGGGCGGGCGTCGGGAAGCGCCCGTAGTACAGGACCGACCGGAAGCACTCGGTCATCTCGGTCATCGGGTTGAGCTTGAGCAGGGGGAGGAACCTCTGGACGCCCGGGGTGGTGATCGGGTAGATGACCGGGGTCAGGTACAGCCACACGAGCAGCACGATGTTCATGAAGTGCTGGACGTCGCGGAAGTACACGTTGAGGGCGCTGAAGAGCATGCCCATGCCGAAGGCGAAGACGGCCATGACGGCTATGAGGACCAGCACCACGGGTATGAAGGTCACCGCCTCCCAGTCGCCGAAGCCGGCCAGGACCGCTACCAGGAGGCCCATCTCTATGAGGTGGGAGACGAGGTTGGCGCCGACGTTGGAGGCTGGGAGCAGCTTGCGCTCGAAGTAGGTCTTCTGGATGAGCCCGGCGTTGCCCACCAGCGAGCCGATGGATCCCATGATGCTTATCTGGAAGAAGTTCCACGGGAGCAGGGCGCACATGAGAAAGAGGGAGTACTCGTTGAGCCCGTGGACGCCGGGGGGCGGGGCGGCCCGGAAGAACAGGCTGAAGACGATGGTGTAGACGAACATCGTCGCCAGGGGGTTGAGCATCGACCACGCCCAGCCGAGGAAGGACCTCTTGTACTTGGAGCGCAGCTCCCGCAGGGTGAGGTTGACGAACAGCTCCCGTGAGGAGCGGTATGCGGCTACCAGGCTCATGGTCGGCTCGGCCACTTTAGCGGAGAAGGGCTCCGACCCAGGGTCCCCCCCGGGCTAGGCCGGCTGAGGCTCGCTGACGTCGGCCGCCCGCTCGATGACCTGGTCGATGAAGCCGTACTCCTTCGCCTCCTGGGCGGTGAACCAGCGGTCCCGGTCTGAGTCCGCCTCGATGCGCTCCACCGGCTGGCCGGTGTGGTAGGCGATCCGTTCGGCCATCATCCGCTTCAGGTAGATGATCTGCTCGGCCTGGATGGCGATGTCCGCCGCCTGCCCGCGTGCCTGACCGGAAGGCTGGTGCATCAAGATGCGCGAGTGCGGCAGGGAGAACCTCTTCCCCTTGGCGCCGGCGCAGAGGAGGAACTGCCCCATCGACGCGGCAAGGCCCATGCAGACGGTGGACACGTCGCAGGGCACGAACTGCATGGTGTCGTATATCGCCAGGCCGGCCGTCACCGACCCTCCCGGCGAGTTGATGTAGAGGCTGATGTCCCTGTCGCGGTCCTCGGCGGCGAGGAGGAGGAGCTGGGCGCAGATGAGGTTGGCGCTCGAGTCGTCCACCTCGGTGCCGAGAAAGACGATCCGTTCCTTGAGCAGGCGCTGGTAGACGTCGGCTCCCCGGTCGTAGCCGGGAAGCTGGCCGGTGGCCGTCGGCAGGTGTGGCGATGGCATGGCCGGAAGGCTACCGGCTACCATCGGCCAGACGCGGGCGTGGCGAAACTGGCATACGCGCCAGGTTTAGGTCCTGGTCCCGAGAGGGGTGGAGGTTCGAGTCCTCTCGCCCGCACGCCACGCCCCCAGCCGGCCGCCGCTACTGGCAGGCGTAGTCGGGGTCGTCGCCCTGGTAGCCGCTGTAGTAGCCGTACTGGACGAGGACGGTCTGGCCGTCGGCGAAGGGCGAGTAGTAGTCGGCCGACGGGGCCGGCGCGGGACCGTCGTAGGCGGGGAGCGAGCAGAACGAGGGGGCCTGGGAGACCTGGCCCGCCCCGGGGATCCAAAGGGCGATGCCAGGGAAGTTCACCTGATAGCCGGTGATCTCCCCCCACTGGAGGTTGGTGGAGTAGATGCCGGCGAGCACGCTGCTCGCCCGCAGCCCGGCCACCGCTCCAGAGATGACGGCGCTGTTGCTGTCGGGCGGCTGGTTGGCCCACCAGGTGGTGGGGCCTTCGACGTCGAGCCACCAAAGGGTCGGGTCGATTCCCAGGCCCCGCGAGTACGACACCCACTTTGCCGCCCAGTAGTAGCCGAAGTTGTAGCTCTCGCAGTCCACGTTGCCGTTGCAGGTCCCCGCCGGGCCGGACAACGATTCCGGCGGTGCCGGGGAGGGCAGCTCGTCCAAGAAGATGTACGCGGACATGTTCGAGCCCGCCCAGGCCGCCTCCTGGGCGTAGCAGGGGTTCGGAGAGGAGTTGATCGCACCGCCGCTCACCTGGACGATGGCTACCTGGGTCTGGGTCGTGGGGATGGAGCCGCCGTTCTGGGGACATTGGAACTGCGAGACGTCGTAGCCGGTGCCGCCCGGTGGGAACGGGTAGCCGTCGGCGGTCGCCAGCATCGCCACTGCCGAGACGTTCTTCCCGGACGCGGCGGGCGTGCCGAGGAACGGGGCGTCGCCGTAGGTGAACACCCCTCCGTCCGAGCCGACGAGCCAGTAGCCGTGGCCGCTCGGGGTGGAGCTCATCGACACGATCGGGTAGTCGAGTTGGAGATCCGCCGCCGAGCCGTAGAAGGTGGCGTCGCCAAAACTGAAGATCCCGCCGTCGGAAGCAACCAGCCAGTAGCCGCCGCCGTCGGGGGTGGCGGCCATCCCGACGACTGGCTTGACGAGGTTGAGGTTGCCGGTGGAGCCGTAGAAACGGGCGTCGCCGAAGCTGAAGATCCCGCCGTCGGCGGCGACCAGCCAGTAGCCGCCGCCGTCGGGGGTGGCGGCCATCCCGACGACCGGCTGGTTCAGCTTGATGCCACCCATCGAGCCGTAGAACGGCGCGTTGAAGCTGAACACACCGCCATCGGAGGCGACCAGCCAGTAGCCGCCGGTGGCGGGGTCGGCGGCCATGCCGACTATCGGCTTCCACAGGTGGATGTTGCCGGTGGAACCGTAGAAGTGGGCGTCGCCGAAGGTGAAGATGCCGCCGTCGGAGCCGACCATCCAGTAGCCGAGGCCGTCGGAAGTGGGTGCGCCGCCGACTATCGGGGCGTTCAACTGGACCCCCTGCATCCCGCCGAAGTTCGTCGTGCCGAACTGGTACACGCCGCCGTCGGAACCGACGATCCAGTAGCCGGGGCTGGACGCCTGGGAGGTCTGCGCGGCCGCGCGGGGCGCGGGGGCCACCGCCGCAACGACGACCGCCGCCGCCAGTGTCGCTGCCATCAGGACGGCCGATGCGAGCACCCTGCTCGCCGATGAGAGTTTCGTCAACCGCCTTACGCTCCCTCCCGCTGCGGGCTGCTATTCGGCTGGCGACTCTACCGCTGCCGTGGCGCCCGGTCTAGGATCGCCGGTCCTGTCGTGCAGACGGTGCATCAGGCGGGGAACGGGCAGCGTCCACCGCCACACCTTGATCCCCGGCGACCCCGACGAACCTTGCCTCTCCACCTGAAGCGACACGTAGGCGAGGCCGCCCACAGGGATGGGCGCCCAGAAGTTGATGAGCCGGTAGACGATCACCCCGAGGGTGGCGATGCCGCGGGTGGTGCCGAACCCGACGAGCAGGGTGACGAGGGTGGCCTCCACCACCCCCAGACCTCCCGGGGTGATCGGTATGACGGCGAGCACGTAGGCGAGACCGTAGGCGACGAGCAGGCCGTCGGGGTTCACCCAGTGGCCGAACGCCCTCACCATCAGCTCCAGCGATGCGGCGTCGAAGAGCCAGTTCGCCGCCGCCCAGCCGACGGCCCGGACCATGAGGCGCCTGTCGCGGCCGAGGTCGGCGAGGCGGGAGGCCAGGTCGGAGAACGCCCGCCGCAACGCCGGGCCATCGACGAAGGGCACGTGCCCGGCAGCCCTCTCGAGTATCTCCCCGACCTTGTCCTCCCCGCGGGTGAAGAGGAACACCAGGGCGGTGGCGACGGCCAGGAGGAGGCCCCCCACGGCGGCGGCGAGGCCGTAGAGGGGCGAAAAACCGAAGAAGGGTATCGACGCGACCAGCGCCACCCACAGCACCAAGTTGAGGACCACGGCCGATCCGATCGCCTGGACGCCGAGGGCGAAGCCGGCGTCGCTCGACGTCGCACCGAACTGGGTGAGCAGCCGGTAGCCGAGTGCGGTTCCGGCCGCCGAGCCGCCCGGCGCCGTGTGGCTGACCGCCAGCGTGCTCATCTGGATCCGCAGGATGGTGTAGAAGCGCAGCCGGCTGGTGCCGGGCAGCACGGACCGGGTGAGGCGTCCGTAGGCCAGGAGGGACAGCGCCTCGAGCCCGACCCCCCCGAGCAGCAACAGCGGGCTGACCTGGGTGATGAGGTGCAGCACCTTCCTCGGCCCGGCCAGCTGGGGAACCACGAGGTACTCGAGGATGAGCGCCACCAGGAGGAGCCGACCGATGTGCCAGACCGGCGCGGGCAGGTGGGCCCGCAGCCCCCGGCGTTTGCGCCCGGCGGGCTGCGCCGGTTGTTCGGCGAGCGGGGTTTCCGCTGGGCCGTTCATCCGGTCAACGTTGTCACACTCCCCCGGCCAAATGGTGGCCCTCCAGCAGGGTCGCCAGAGCGCGGAAGGCTCGGCCTCGGTGCGACAGGGCGTTCTTCTCGGCGGGGCCCATCTCGGCGAAGGTGCGCCCGTCGCCCTCGTCGGGGACGAACACCGGGTCGTAGCCGAAGCCTGCGGCGCCCCGCGGCGCCGTCGAGATGTTCCCGTGCACCTCGCCGACGGCGTGGACCTCCCGGCCGTCGGGCCACACGGCGACGGCGACGGTGCGGAACGCGGCACCACGCTGTTCTGCGGGCACGTCTGACATCTCGGCCAGGAGTTTCGCCACGTTGTCCGAGTAGGTGGCGTCCTCCCCCGCGTAGCGCGCCGAGCGCACGCCGGGGCGCCCCCCGAGGCGTTCCACCTCGAGGCCGGTGTCGTCGGCGATCGCCGGCAGACCGCTCGCCGCGGCCACCGCCCTTCCCTTCAGGCGGGCGTTTTCGAGCAGCGTGGCACCGTCCTCCACCACCTCGCCGAGCGCGGCTGGCCGGGGCACCAGCTCGAAGCGGCTGCCGAGGATGGCGCGGATCTCCGCCGCCTTGTCGGGATTGGCGGTGGCGAGTACGAAGCGGTTCAAGCCCGAAGCGGGGGTGGCTCGGACAGGGTCGCTGCCTGTGCGTCGAGCAGGCTGGCGATGCCGTGCTCGGCGAGGGAGAGCAGCTCGTCGAGCTCGCCCTTGTCGAACGGGCTGCCCTCGGCCGTCCCCTGCACCTCCACGAAACGACCCGAGGAGGTCATGACAACGTTCATGTCGACTTCAGCTCGGCTGTCCTCGCTGTAGTCGAGGTCGAGCATGGGCAGGGCTTCTACGACTCCGACCGACACGGCGGCGCAGGCCTCCCGCAAAGGATGGACGCGCATGCGGCCGGTCCCCACCAAGCGGGTGCACGCGTCGTGCAGGGCAACGTAAGCACCGCAAATACTGGCAGTACGGGTGCCTCCATCGGCTTGGAGCACGTCGCAATCGAGGGTGATCTGCACCTCTCCCATGGCGTCGAGGTCGGTGACCGCACGGAGGGCGCGGCCTATGAGCCGCTGGATCTCCTGCGTCCGACCCGACTGGCGCCCCCTGGACGCCTCGCGGTCCACCCGCTCAGGGGAAGCCCCTGGCAGCATGGAGTACTCGGCGGTCACCCAGCCCCGCCCGGTGCCGCGCATCCACCGGGGCACGTCCTCGGCCACGGAGGCGGTGCAGAGGACAACGGTCCGGCCCATTCGGATCAGGACGGAGCCGGCGGCAAAAACGGTGTAGTCCCGCACCAGCTCGACCGGTCGCAGCTCGTCGGGCTCGCGGCCGTCGCGCCGCACGCTCACACCTCGTACCTCGCGCCGGCGAAAGCCACTGCGACGGGCCCAGCGAAGGCCTTCTCCGCCTCCGCCCGTGCGGCAGCCCGGTCGGTGCGGGGCCACAGGTGGGTGACGACCAGCCGCCCGACGCCCGCGGCGCGGGCGGTCGCCCCGGCCTGCCGTGCGCTCATGTGGGACAAGGAACCCTCCCGGTCTGAGAGAAACGTGGCTTCGCAGAGCGCCAGGTCGATCCCCGGCCCGAGCGCCGACAGGTCCCAGGCGGGACCGGAGTCGGCAGAATAGCCGAGGCTCCTCCCCGCCGCGTCGATCCTGACAGCGAGTGTGTCCACAGGGTGGTCGGTCCTGGAAAAAGTGAGGGCCATGTCGCCGACGGTCGTCACCTCACCGGGCCCGGCCGGCAGCCAGTCGAACACGTCGGTGCCGCCAGCCCTCATCGAAGACACGAGGTCGGCCTCGCAGTGCAGCGGGACCGGGGGCCGGGGGACCACCCAGCGCACGGCCACGGCGAGGTGCTCGAGGTCCGACCAGTGGTCGATGTGCTCGTGGGTGACGACGACGGCGTCCAGCTCCTCCAAGGGCACGTGGCGCTGCAGGTTGGCGAGCGTCCCCGGCCCGGCGTCCAACCAGAGCGACGTCGTACGCGTGCGGACGAGGTACCCGCTGCACGCCCCGCCGGGACCGGGGTAGGAGCCGTCGGCGCCGAGAACGGTCACCGAGAGGCCGCTGCTCACGGCCCGGGGTCCCACGCCTCCACGTGGCCGATCTCCGGCCCGAAGAGCCGTCTGCCGAGGGTGCGGAAGGTGTCCACGTCCCCCGAGGAGATCCACCTGTGCCTGCCGGGACCGTCCCCGCCGCGGGCGAGCCCCTCGGACTCGAGCAGCGAGCGGAGCTCGAAGGCGGTCTCGTCGGCGGAGCTCACCAGGACGACCTCGCGACCCACGACGTCGCTGATGGTGCGGGCCAGGAACGGGTAGTGGGTGCAGCCGAGCAGCAGGGTGTCCACCTTGGCCTCGCGCACGGGGGCCAGGAGCCTCTCGGCGAGCACATACACCTGGTCGGAGTCGGTCTCCCCCCGCTCGACGAACTCGACGAAGCCGGGGCAGGCCGCGCAGGTGAGGTCGATCCTGCCTTCAGGGTCGGCCTCGGCGAAGGCTCGCTGGTAGGCCCCGGAGGAGATGGTCCCCACCGTGCCGATCACCCCCACCCTGCCCGACACCGTCGCCCGGAGGGCGGCCCGGACCCCGGGGCCGATGACGGTCACGAGGGGCACTCCCGGCGGGACCTCGACCCCCGCCGCGGCAGCCGTGTTGCACGCCGCGACGATCAGCTTCACCCCGTGCTCGGAGACCAGCTTGGTGGCTATCTGCCGGGCAAAACGGCGCACCTCGTCCAGCGGCCGGGGCCCGTAGGGGTAGCGGCCGGTGTCGGCCACGTACACCAGGTCCTCCCCGGGGAGGAGGTCGATCACCGCCCGGGCGACGGTAAGGCCGCCGAAGCCGCTGTCGAAGATGCCGACCGGGCGCCGATCCACCCTAGAAGTAGATCACCCGCCTGGCCCGCTCCGTGACCACGTCGATGTCCTCGGTCCACACCCCCGTCGAGAGGTACTTCCACCCGCCGTCTGGGACGAGGACGACGATCACGCCCTCGTCGATCTCCTCGGCGCACTTGGCCGCAGCGGCCATCGCCGCCCCCGAGGAGATCCCCGCGAAAACGCCGACGTCGGCCAGCCGCCGGGTCCACTCGATGCTCTCGCGGGGCCCGACTACGCGGGAGCGGTCCAGCAGGTTGTAGCCGTCGTTGTCGAGGAAGACCGGCGGCACGAACCCCTCGTCGAGGTTCTTCAACCCGTCGACCATCTCGCCTGCCGGCGGCTGCACCGCCCAGACCTGGATCGCCGGGTTGCGCTCCTTCAAGAAGCGGGCGACCCCCATGAGGGTGCCGGCGGTGCCGAGACCGGCGACGAAGTGGGTGACCTCGGGGCAGTCACGCCAGATCTCCGGGCCCGTCCCCTCGTAGTGCGCCTTGGGGTTGGCCGGGTTGGCGTACTGGTAGGGGAACCACCAGTCGGGGTGCTCGGCAGACAGCGCCTGGGCTCTGCGCATCGCCCCGTTGGAGCCTTCCGACGCCGGCGAGTCGATGATCTCCGCCCCCCAGACCTGAAGAAGCTGGCGGCGCTCGACCGACACGTTCTCTGGGAGGACGATCTTGAGCGGGTAGCCCTTGACACGGGCGATCATCGCCAGGGCTATGCCGGTGTTGCCGGAGGAGGACTCGATGATCTGCTGTCCGGGACGAAGCGTTCCGTCCTTCTCGGCCTCCTCGACCATGTACTTGGCGGCCCTGTCCTTGACCGAGCCACCTGGATTGTTGCCCTCCAGCTTGGCGACGAACGCCACGCCGGGATTGGGGCTGAGGGCGCTGATGTCGACCATCGGCGTGTTGCCGATCAGGTCGAGGACGCTCTCGAAGCGGGCCATCACCGGGCGCCGCCCGCCACCGCTGGCATCAGGGTGAGCGTGTCGTCGTCGCCCACCTTGGCGTCGAGCTTGCCGAGGTAGCGGATGTCGTCGTCGTTGAGGAACACGTTGAGGTGGCGGTGCAGGTCACCGTCGCCTGTGAGCAGCTGGTCCTTCAGGGCGGGGTGCCGGCGGATGAGGTCCTCGAACACCTCACCGACGGTGGCTCCCTCGGCCTCGACAGTGGACTCTCCCCCCGCGGCTGGGCGGAGGATGGCGGGTAGACGGACGGCGACAGACACGAAACTCGACCTCCTCGATCACCATTCTAGGACCACCGGCTCCTCTTCGACGGCCCCGTCCCGGATCCGCCAGCTCCTGACCGACGGCTCGACGTCGCGAAACGAGACCAGGACGTAGTGCCAGTCGGGGTCGGGGGCCTGGCGAATGTCGGTCGGCGAGGGCTTGGCGTCGGTGTGGGTGTGGGAGTGGTAGACGCCGACCAGCTGGGTGCCCGACGCCTCGGCGTCGCGGTCGGCGCGCAACAGGTCGCGTGGCTCCACCTCGTAGAGGCGGGCGGACGAAGCGGTGTTGCCGGTCGGGTACACCGCCCGTACCTCGGCTGACCCCCCTTCCAGCGCGACGCCCCCGAGGACGCCGCACGCCTCTAGGGGCAGGCCGTCGAGACAGTGGCAGACCATCTGCGCCAGGAACTTTTTCCCGATCATGAGCACGGCGCGACGGTACCGTTGCCCCGCATGGCCCGCCGCCCGAGACCGGCCTCCAAAGACCCGTCCAACAGGATCGTCGCCCAGAACCGCCGGGCCCGCCACGACTACGACATCCTCGACACCTTCGAGGCTGGCCTGGTCCTGGCCGGCAGCGAGGTCAAGTCCCTCCGCGAGGGCAAGGCGCAGCTGCGCGACACCTACGCCCGCGTCCAGGACGGCGAGGTCTGGCTGTACGGCATGCACATCCCCCCCTACGCCTTCGCCTCGGGGTTCGGCGCGGTGGACCCTGACCGGCGCCGGAAACTGCTCCTCCACCGCAGGCAGATCGACGAGCTCGGGCAGCGGGCGAGCCAGCAGTCCCTGACGCTGGTACCGCTGTCCCTCTACTTCAAGGACGGGCGGGCCAAGGTGAGCCTCGCCCTCGCCCGCGGCCGCAAGCTCTACGACAAGAGGCGAGCGATCGCCGCCCGGGACGCCGAGCTGGAAGCCCGCCGCGCAAGCGCGTCTCGCCGCCGTAGCCTGTAGCCATGAAAGGCCCCGACCGTGAAAGATAGCTTCCGGCTCGGGCGGGTGGCAGGCATCACGGTCGGCGTCCACTGGAGCCTGCTGGTCATGGCCGGCCTGGTCGCGGCGGGCCTGGCAGAGGACCGCTTCTCGATCGAGGCGCCCGGGCACTCGGCGGCTGGCTATGTCGTCGCCGGGGTGGCCACCGCGGTGGGGCTTCTCATCGGGGTTCTGCTGCACGAGCTGGCTCATGCCGTCGTGGCCAGGCGAAAGGGTCTCCGGGTCGACGGGATCACGCTCAGCTGGATGGGCGGGGTGACCCGCATCGAAGGGGACACCGGTCGCCCCGGCACCGAGCTCCTCGTCGCGGGCGTCGGCCCTTTGACCAGCGCCGCCGTCGGAGCCCTCCTGCTGGCCGTGCGCGTCGGCGCCGAATCCGCCGGGGCGGGGCCGCTGGTCGTCGCCTCCCTCGGCTGGCTGGCGTGGATCAACATCGTCCTCGCCGCCTTCAACCTCATCCCCGCCGCGCCCCTCGACGGCGGCAAAGTCCTCCACGGCCTGGTGTGGGCCGCGGGGGGCGACCGCTGGAGGGCGACGCGGATCGCCGCCGGCGTCGGCGTAGCGCTGGGGGCGGCGATCGTCGTGGCGGGTCTGGTGGTCAGCGAGAGGACCCAGAACCTCTTCAACGGCCTGCTCATCAGCCTGGTCGGATGGTGGCTGGTCGGCTCCGCCCGCCTCGAGCTGGCTGGCGGCGCAGTGCAGGAGACCCTCGGGGGCGTCAAGCTGCGCGACATCATGCGGCCCGTCGGCGAGGCGCCGGGGTGGATCACCATCAGGGCTTTCATGGACCAGTACGCCGCCTCCCGCCCCGGGTGGGTCTGGCTGCTGCAGTCGTGGGGAGGAGGGTACGGGGGCCTGTTGATCGGCGACGCCCTCGCCGCGGTGCCCTACCCGAGCTGGGACCTGGCCCGGCCGCTCGACGTGGCCCTCCCCCTCGCCGCAACCACCGGCGCCTCCCCCGACGAGGACGCCCTCGCCGCCCTGGCGCGGACCGGCGGCTCCCGGGTGATCCTCGTTGTCGCCGGCGGCCACACGCTAGGCGCCGTGCTCCCCTCCGACGTGGAGGCGATGGTCCGTTCGGCGGGGCGCACGGTCCCCGGCCGGCGCCCGGCGGCCCGGCGGGTGGGCTGAGCCCGGCGGCCC
>DATGKR010000017.1:0-3356 GCA_035294565.1 Acidimicrobiales bacterium
CGGCACGAGCTCGGCTTGGCGGCCCGGCGGGAGCCACGCAGGTGAGCGACGTCCCCACCGTCTCGTGGTGCGACGGCGTGGTCCGGCTGGTGGACCAGCGGAAGCTGCCCGAGGAGCTCTGCGTCTTGGAGGCGCGAACGGCGGACGAGGTGTGCGAGGCGATCCGCACCCTGGCGGTGCGGGGAGCGCCGGCGCTGGGCCTGGCGGGCGCGATGGGCGTCGCCCTCGCCCGCCGCCGGGGGGAGGATGTCGCCGATGCGGCAGCGCGGCTCGTCGCGTGCCGCCCGACGGCGGTGAACCTCAGGTGGGGTGTCGAGCGGGCCCTCGCCTCCGAGGACCCCGCGGCCGAAGCCGAGGCGATGGTCAAAGAGGACCTGGACGCCAACCGGCGTCTCGGTGCGCTGGGAGCGGATCTGCTGCCCCCCGGGGCGCGCGTGCTGACCCACTGCAACGCAGGGGGGCTCGCCTGCGCCGGGTACGGGACGGCGCTGGGGGTGGTACGCGCCGCCCACGAAGCAGGGAAGGGACCGCGGGTCTGGGTCGACGAGACGCGCCCGGTCCTGCAGGGCAGCCGGCTCACCGCCTGGGAGCTGTCGCGCCTTGGGATCCCGGCGACGGTGGTGGTCGACTCGGCGGCCGGTTCGTTGATGGCACGCGGGGAGGTGGACTGCGTGGTCGTCGGCGCCGACCGGGTGGCCGCCAACGGCGACGTCGCCAACAAGATCGGCACCTACAGCCTCGCCGTGCTCGCCCGCCACCACGGCCTGCCGTTCTACGTGGCCGCCCCGGTGTCGACGATCGACCTGGCGTGCCTCGACGGGGGGTCGATCCCCGTCGAGGAGCGCCCGCCCGAGGAGGTCACCGCCTTCGCCCCGCCGGGGGTGGCCGTCGCCAACCCCGCCTTCGACGTGACCCCAGCCGCTCTGGTGACGGCGATCGTCACCGACCGCGGCGTGGCCCGACCGCCCTACGGGGAGGCGCTGGTAAGGCTCGTGCGCGGCGGGTGACCCCCCTCTGCGACGCCGGCGCCTGAGGGGCGTCCCCGGCGTTACGTTCTGGCGGCCCGAACGGTCATACTCGTCGAGACCGACCTGGAGGAGCCCCCCCTTTGCCTGCCTTCCTGTTCCCCGGCCAAGGCGCACAACGCCCCGGCATGGGCCTGCCGTGGACCGGCCATCCCTCCTGGGAGGTCGTCGACGACGCGTCCGACGCCGCCGGTCGTGACGTCGGGTGGCTGCTCTGCGCGGCCGGGGAGACGGAGCTGACCGAGACCCGCAACGCCCAGCTGGCCACGTTCGTGTTCAGCTTGATGGTCCTCGACGCCGTGGAGAGGCTCGGCATCGAGCCGACCAGGCTGGCCGGCCATTCGGTGGGCGAGTACACCGCCCTGGCGGCGAGCGGCATCCTCGGCTTCGAGGACTCCGTGCGGATCGTGGCCGAGCGGGGCGAGGCCATGCAGGCCGCGGCCGATGCCAACCCTGGCGTCATGACACTGCTGTCGGGGTGCGACGCCGACACGGCCGACATAGCGTGCCGCCTGGCCGACGGGGACGTGTGGGTGGCGAACTTCAACGCCGCCGACGAGACGGTGATCGCCGGCCGGCCCGAGCCTGTCGAGCGGGCGGCGGCGGTCGCCGTCGAGCTCGGGGCCTCCAGAGCGGCGCCGGTGCGGGTGGGCGGGGCGTTCCACACGCCGTTCATGGCTTCGGCGCGCGACAGGCTGCGCAAGTCGCTGGCGACCGCCACCTTCCACGATCCGGACACGCCGGTGGTGGCGAACGTGGACGGCCGTTTCCACTCCGCCGGGGACGAGTGGAAGCTGCTGCTGTCGGCCCAGCTGTGCAGCCCCGTCCGCTGGTACCAGTCGGTTCTACGCCTGGGCGGCGTCTCCGACCCGGAACTCGAACCCGCGCGCTTGTTCGTCGAGCTCGGCCCCGGGGATTCGCTGTCGACGACAGTCCGGCGCATCCTGCCGAGTGCCGCGACGGTCGCCGTTTCGGTGCCCGAGGACCTCGACAGGCTCGTCGACGCGTTGAGCGGAGACAGCGCCCTCCACGCCTACGCCGCCGGGCATCACGGCGAGCTGCTCTACGTGTCCGAGAGGGTGGTCATAAGCCCCGCCGCCGGCGTCTTCCAGCCCGCAGCCGACTGTCCGGACGAGCCGGGCGCGCCGGTGGAAGTCGGCACGGTGCTTGGCGGCGTCGGCGACCAGCCGGTCCTGTCCCCCTTCGCCGGCACCTTGCAGGGGTTCCTGGCGCAGCCCGGAGAGCGTGTGCAGGCAGGTCAGCCCATCGCCTGGCTGCACTCGGCATGACCGCCCGAAGCGCCTCTGGGCGCCGGCACGGGGCCCACCTTTGACCGGCGTGGCGGTGAGCGGATGGGGCAGCGCCCTGCCACCGACGGTCGTCTCCAACGACGACCTGACCACCCTGTTCGAGACGAGCGACGATTGGATCTTCGAGCGCAGCGGGATCCGCGAGCGCCGAGCGGCCACCGGCCCGTTCGTCGACCCGCCTCCCCCGAAGCTGCCACCGGAAAGCGGCCTCGGCACCACGGGCACCCTCGCCACCGAGGCCGCCCGCGTCGCCCTGGAGAGGGCGGGGGTGTCAGGCGCCGAGGTGAGCGCACTGATCCTCTGCACGACGACCCCCGACCAGCTCATCCCGGCCAACTCGGCATCAGTCGCGGCGGCCCTCGGTATGGCCGGGGGGGCGATGGACCTCAACGCGGCGTGCGCCGGGTTCACCTACGGCCTCGTGACGGCGGCGGGCCTGATCTCGGCGGGCGCCGACCGCGTCGTCGTCGTGGGCGCCGAGACGCTCACCAGGGCGACCAACTGGCAGGACCGCACCAACGCCTTCCTTTTCGGCGACGGAGCCGGCGCGTTGGTGGTGGAGGCCGTGCCGGGCGATGGCTCCCTGCTCGGCTGGGACCTCGGTGTCGACGGCAGCCTCGTGCCGCTCCTCTACGCCCAGCACGGCTCGGGGATGGTGATGCGGGGCAGGGAGGTCTTCCGTCGGGCGGTCCTGGCCACCGTCGAATCGGCAAAGGCGTCGCTCGAGCGCGCCAAGCTGACCGTCGACGACATCGCCCTTTTCGTCCCCCACCAGGCGAACATACGGATCATGCAGGCGGTCGCCGAACGGCTCGGCCTGCCGCCCGAGAGGGTTGCGTCGGTCATCGAGCGGACCGGCAACACCAGCTCGGCGTCGATCCCGCTCGCCCTCGTCGACGCCGTCGAGGGCGGGAGGGTCTCCGAGGGGGACAACATCCTCCTCGCCGGGTTCGGGGCGGGCATGACCTGGGCGTCTGCAGTGTGGCGGTGGCAGTACATTCGTCGATGAGCCGGTACGGCC
>DATGKR010000018.1:0-22197 GCA_035294565.1 Acidimicrobiales bacterium
CTTAAGCCGCGGGCTCAGCAGTGGGAGACGAGGAGCAGGCAGCTGTCCCGCTCCTCCTCGGACGCCCCGGCGGCGAATCGCAGCGCCACCGGGCGGATCGCGATGCCGCCGCGGGGCCTGAAGTCGCCGAGGACGCGCAAGAACCGGGGTGCGAGCACGGCCTCCAGGTCGTCGGCGACGCGGTTGACGCACTCCTCGTGGAAGGCGCCGTGGTTGCGGTAGGCGCCGAGGTACAGCTTGAGGCTCTTGCTCTCCACGCACCGCTCCGCCGGCACGTAGTGGATCCGCAGGCGCCCGAAGTCGGGCTGCCCGGTGACCGGGCAGAGGCTGGTGAACTCCTCGCATTCGAGGGCGACCGCCCACGGCGAGCCGGTGGCCGGGTTGGGGAACGTCTCGAGAAGCGAAGCGCTCGGGTTGTCGTAGGGAACGGCGGTCGGCCGTCCCAGCTTGGTGATCCCGCCGGAGGGGCGACGCCGTCGCTCAGCCATCCCGTCCCCCCCGGTACTCGACGCCGGCCGTGCACGTCTCGCGCACGACCACCCTGGAGACGGCGACGCCCTCGATGCGGTCCCAGATCCACCCGGCGAGGATCTCCGCCGTCGGGTTCTCCAGCCCCTCGACCTCGTTCAGGTAGCGGTGGTCGAGGCGTTCACGGACCGGCTCGCAGGCGCGCTTCAGCTCGGCGAAGTCGACGACCATGCCGGTCGTGGCGTCCGGCTCGCCGCTCACGTGGACCTCGACGCGGTAGGAGTGGCCGTGAAGGCGGGCGCACTTGTGGCCCTCGGGCATGTTGGGCAGCAGGTGGGCGGCCTCGAAGCCGAACTCGACGAAGACGTCCGTGCGGCGGGCGCCGGGGCTGCTCACGGGATCCCCAGGTACTTGTGGGTCTGCAGGCTCAGCTTCCAGCGCGGGTGCTCCAGGCAGTAGCGGACCGCCAGCGCGGTGTTGCGCTCACGGTCGGGGCCGTCCATCGGCTGGAGCAGCAGCCGCGGGTAGCCCCGGGTCTCGAACATCTCGGGCGGGGCGTCGTCTTGAGGGTAGACGAGCTTGCACTCGTCGACCCGCTCCACGACCACGGGGGCGGCTCCTTTGGGGCTGAGGCACACCCAGTCGACCGAAGGTGGAAGAGGACGGGTCCCGTTGGTCTCGACGGCGACGGTGAAACCGGCGGCGTGAAGGGCGTCCACCGCGGCGGGGTCGAGCTGCAGCGACGGCTCGCCGCCGGTGCACACGACGAAACGCTCCCCTCCCCGGCCGGCCCAGGCTTCCTCCACCGCCGCGGCGAGGGCCTCGGCGCTCGGGTAGCGGCCTCCGCCGGGACCGTCGGTGCCGACGAAGTCGGTGTCGCAGAAACGGCAGACGGCGGACGCCCGGTGGCGCTCCTGGCCGCTCCACAGGTTGCAGCCGCTGAAGCGGCAGAACACGGCGGCGCGCCCCGCGTGGGTGCCCTCCCCCTGCAGCGTGTAGAAGATCTCCTTCACCCGGTAGGTCATCATCTGAGGAGCGGGTCGGCGACCCCCGCTTCGGCGAAGCCTCTCGCTCTCAGCAGGCACGAGTCGCACCCGCCGCAGGGGCGGCCCGAAGGATCGGGGTCGTAGCAGCTGTGGGTCAGGGCGTAGTCGACGCCGAGGGAAAGCCCGAGCCTGATGATCTCCGCTTTGGTGAGGCCCGACAGCGGGGCGTGGACCGCCACGGTCCGCCCCTCGGCCACGCCCGCCCTGGTCGCCAGGTTGGCCATCCGCTCGAAGGCGGCGACGAACTCCGGCCGGCAGTCGGGGTAGCCGCTGTAGTCGACGGCGTTGACGCCGATGTAGAGGTCGTCCGCGCCGACCGTCTCGGCGTAGGCCAGGGCGAGCGACAGGAGAACGGTGTTGCGGGCCGGCACGTACGTCGGGGGGATCCCCGAGGCTTCGTTTCCCAGGGCGTTGCGGGGGACGGGGATGTCCGCCGAGGTGAGAGCCGAGCCGCCGAAGGCGGCCAGGTCGACGTCGACGACGAGGTGGCGTTGCGCCCCGAGCGCCTCTGCCACCTTCCGGGCGGCTTCGATCTCCCTGGCGTGGCGCTGCCCGTAGCGGACGGTGAGGGCGTGCGGGGCGAAACCGTCCGATCTGGCCACGGCCAGGACGGTGGACGAGTCCAGCCCACCGCTCAAAAGGACCACAGCCGGCGCCACCCGACCCGTTCTAGCCGAAACCCCCGCGGCGGGCATCAACGGACCCGCCTCCCAGCACGGAGCTTCACAGCCGCGCCGGGTCCACGGCGATCCTCACCCCCGCCGCCGGGCGCCCCGCCGTGGCCAGGGCGTCGCAGAGGGCTTCGTGGTCGGCGGCTTTCACCAGCCACCGCCCTCCGGCACCGACCGGCGACCCGATCACCTCCACAGCGGGGAGCTCGCCGAGCGCGCCCGCCAGGTGGGCGGCCCCGTCCCCGTGCAAGACGGCCACCGCGGCGAACGGCGGCAGGCGCATCGCCCTCCTCAACGGCAGCTCGGCGTCCACCACCAGCCCCGGCTCGGCGAGCAGGGCGGCCCTCACGACCGGGTGGTCGGGGAGGCGGGTCTGCACGAGGACCCTCCCCCGCCGGCCCCTGACCAGGCGCGAGGCCTGGGCGAGCATGGAGAGCGCCTCCGAGGACGCCCGCACCCGGGGGGCGAGCAGCTCCTGGTCGAAGTCCACGAAGGCGACGGCGTCGAGCCCCCACGACGGGGATAGCCGCTCGAGCAGCGCCGAGGTCCCCACCAAGACGCCCGCCTCGGGCAGTCCGGCGGTGCCCGCGACGACCTCCCCGACCGGCCGTCCGGCGAGACGCTCCAGGTCCTCCCGGGCTCGGGCCGTGCCCAACCGTAGGGCCTTGAGCGCGGTGGAGCCGCAGGCCGCGCACAGGGCCGGCCGGGTCTCGCCGCAGCGTCCGCACGACAGCAGCCCCGGCTCGGGGGAAGCGACCGCCCCCCCGCACGCTGCGCAACGGACGAGCGTCGCGCACGCCGAGCAGGCGAGCAGGCGGACCCGTCCCTTGCGGTTCAACACGCAGGCCACCTTCGACGCCGAACGCACCAGGGCGACCAGCCGCTCGGAGTACAGGCCCAGGCGGGGGTCGTCGCCGCGTCTGTCCACCACTTCCAGAGCCGCCCAGCCGGCGCGTTCCCGGTTGCGGTCGGGCAGCCGCACAGGGAAGCGGGCCGCCAGCTCCGGCGTCGGGCAGGGGGTGATGAGCACGCAGCGGGCCCCGGCGCGCCTCGCCCGCTCGGCGACAACGGTGACCGCGTCCCAGGTGGGCGCCCCCTGCTGGGCGAGGCCCTCGTCGTGGGCGTCGACGACGACCGCCGCGGCCAGTCCCGGGCAGGGACCCCACGCCGCCGACCGGGCACCGACGACGACGGCGGCCCCGGCCCTCGCCAGGGCCCACTCCCCCGGCAGGAGAGCCACCCCCGCCCCGGCTCTGCGGAGCCGCTCCGCGAGCACCGCCGCCCTCGCCAGGGTCGGCACCACGACCAGCGTCGGGCCTGCCTGCGCCGCGGCGGCCACCGCCGGGGTCGGGTCGACGGCCGGCGGCCACCGCAGCACCGACGGGCCAGGCGCGACCCCCGGCGTGCCTGGGCGGGGAGCCGCCGGCGGACGCAGCGCCGGTTCCGGCAGGGCGGTCACCGCCTTGCGGGGCGAGGCGGCGCCGAGGAAAGACTCCCTCCTTCCCGCCCAGCGCCACGCCGCCCACGCCGACAGCTCGACCAGGTCGGCGGTCGGCCCGAAACCCCTGCGCTTGGCGACCGGCCGCAGCTCTCGGCCGCCGGTGCCGTCGGCGCGCCGGGCGAGGCGGAGGACCCATCCACCGACCCGTCGGCCCCCGAGGGGGACGCGGACCATCGCGCCGACCTCCAGCGGCATCGACGCCGGCACCAGGTAGTCGAACTCCTTGTCGATGCCCGCCACGTCGGTGACCACCGTGGCCACGAGCGGAGGCGGGGGCGCTAGAGGCCCAGCGCCGACTTCAGCTCGTCGAGCCTGCTCACCTGCTCCCAGGAGAACTCCTTCTCGGCGCGCCCGAAATGGCCGTAGGCCGCCGTGCGCCTGTAGATCGGCCGCCTCAGGTCCAGGTCCCGGATGATCGCCGCCGGCCGCAGGTCGAACACCTCGTCGACGGCGGCGGAGATCCTCGCCGGGTCCACCTGCTCGGTGCCGAACGTCTCCACCAGCAGCGACACCGGCCGGGCGACGCCGATGGCGTACGCCACCTGGATCTCGCAGCGGGAGGCGGCGCCGGACGCGACGACGTGCTTGGCCACCCAGCGCGCCGCGTACGCCGCGGAGCGGTCCACCTTGGAGGGGTCCTTGCCGGAGAAGGCGCCCCCGCCGTGGCGCGCCGAGCCGCCGTAGGTGTCGACGATGATCTTGCGCCCGGTCAGCCCTGCGTCGGCGTGGGGGCCGCCCAGCTCGAACTTGCCGGTCGGGTTTGCCAGCACCCGGAACCGATCGTCGGCGAACTGCGGCGGCACCAGGGGGTTGATGACGTGGTCGCGAAGGTCGGGCAGCAGCAGGGTCTCGAGGTCGATCCCGGGGTTGTGCTGGGTGGAGATGAGGACGGTGTCCAGGCGGACCGGCCGGCCGTCCTCGTACTCGAAGGTGACCTGAGTCTTGCCGTCGGGGCGTAGGTAGGGGAGCACCCCGGCTTTGCGGACCTGGGCCAGCCTCTGGGCGAGGCGGTGCGCCAGCCAGATCGGCATCGGCATCAGGTCGTCGGTCTCGTCACAGGCGTAGCCGAACATCATCCCCTGGTCGCCGGCACCCTGGGCGTTGAGAATGTCCTCGCCGCTCGTCCCCGAGCGGATCTCCATGGCCCGGTCGACGCCCTGGGCGATGTCGGAGGACTGCTGGCCGAGCGAGACGGTCACCCCGCAGGTGCGCCCGTCGAAACCGACGTCCGAGCTGGTGTAGCCGATGCCCGAGACCACCTCGCGCACCAGGGTCGGGATGTCCACGTAGCCCTTGGTGGTGATCTCGCCGGCGACGACGACTAGCCCGGTGGTGAGCAGCGTCTCGCAGGCGACCCGCGACTCGGCGTCCTGGGCGATCAGGGCGTCGAGGACGGCGTCTGAGATCTGGTCGGCCATCTTGTCGGGATGGCCTTCTGTCACCGACTCTGAGGTGAACGTCCACCTGCGGGTCATCGCTGGTCTTCCTCCTGGGGTGCTCGTCCGGACAAAAGACGGCCGATGGCGTCCACCACCGCTTCGGCCACGGAATCCTTGGTGGTGAGCGGCACCTCCCGCTCGGTGCCGTCCCGCCCGACAATGACGACGGCGTTGGTGTCGCCCGAGAAGCCGGAACCCTCGGCGGCGACGTCGTTGGCGACGACGAGATCCGCCCCTTTCTGCTCCAGCTTGGCGCGCGCGTAGGAACCGAGGTCGGGCCCCCCGGGGCGGACCGTCTCGGCGGCGAAGCCGACCAGCACCTGCCCGGGTCTTCGGCGCGCACCGAGGCCGGCGAGGATGTCCGGTGTCGGCTCGAGCACCACCTCGGGAGGACCGTCGCTCTTTTTCAGTTTGTGCGCCGCAGGCGCCTTGGGGGCGAAGTCGGCGACCGCCGCGGCCATCACCACCACGTCGGCGTCCTCGGCCGCGCTGAGCACCGCCTGCTCCATCTCCCGGGCCGTCTCGACGGCCACGACCGTCGCCCCCGCCGGGGCTTGGAGCGTGCCCGACACGGTGCTCACCAGGACCACCGACGCCCCCCTCCTCGCCAGGGCGCCGGCCACGGCGTAGCCCTGCTTGCCCGACGAGCGGTTCCCGACGAAACGCACCGCGTCGATCGGCTCCCTCGTGCCGCCGGCGGTCACCACCGCCCTCACCCCCCCGAGCGGTCCGCCGGTCCCGAGGAGCGCCTCGGCGGCGGCCACGATGTCCGCCGGTTCGGCCAGCCGGCCCGGACCGACGTCGCCCCCGGCGAGGCGACCGGAGCCCGGCTCGACGAGGTGCACGCCCCGCCGGCGCAGCGTGGCGACGTTCTCCCGGACCGCCGGATGCTCCCACATCTCGGTGTGCATGGCCGGGCAGAGCAGCACCGGGGCGCGGGTGGCGAGGAGCGTCGCGGTGAGCAGGTCCGAGGAGATGCCCGCCGCGTACGCCCCGATCACCCGGGCGGTGGCCGGCGCGACAACCACCAGGTCGGCGGACCTGCCCAGCTTCGTGTGGGGGATCGGCTCGGGACCGTCCCACAGGGACCGGCGGACCGGTTCGCTGGCCAGGGCGGACAGCGTCGCTTCGCCGACGAACCTGGCAGCTCCGGCGGTCATCACCGGCGAGACGAACGCGCCGGCGTCTACAAGGCGGCGGCAAACCTCCACCGCCTTGTAGGCGGCGATGCCGCCGCTCACTCCCAGCACGATCCGGCGCCCGGAGAGCACCCCCGCGGTCCCGGCTATGACCGGTCCCCTACTCCGCTTCTGCTTCGGCGCCGTCGGCCGTCGGGTCCTCACCCAAAGCGGGGTCGGGACGGCTGTAGGTGATCTTCCCGGCGGCGATCTCCTCGAGGGCGATCGACAGCGGCTTGCGCGACACCGAGGTCACCTGCGGCGGCACGATCGAGCCGAGACCTTCGCTCAGCTGGTTGAAGTACGAGTTGATCTGACGGCCTCGCATGGCGGCCAGGCTGACCAGCGTGAACTTGGAGTCGACCCGGTCGAGGAGGTCCTCCACCGGAGGGTCGGTCATGGTCGGGTGGCGTTCAGAGATCGACAAAATGGGGGCTCCTGCGGCTGGGCGCGGGTTAACGACCTTCGCGCCGGGCGGCGATTATACCAGCGAGCTCACCGGCGGCCCGGTCCAGGTCGTCGTTCACCACCACGTGGTCGGCTATGCGAGGCCCGATCTCCATCTCGGCGCGCCCCACCTCCAAGCGCCGGGCGATGCTCGCCTCGTCGTCGCCGCGCCGGCGCAGACGTTCCTCCTGCGCGCCGGGCGAGGGGGGCGCGACGAACACGACCACCGCCTGGGGGAACTTCTCCTTCACCTGACGGGCCCCGTCGAGATCGATCTCGAGGACCACGTCCCCGGTCTCGTCGGGGTCGAAGGCGGGCGTCCCCATCATCGCCCCGGTGCCGGGGAACCTCGTCCACTCGAGGAAGCCACCGGCGTCGACGCGCTCCTGGAAGGTCGCCTCGTCGACGAAGACGTAGGCGTCGGCAGGCTCGTTCGGCCGGCGCGCCCGGGTCGTCCACGACCTCGAGACCCGCAAGCCCGGCTCGAGCTCCAAGAGCCTCTCGACGAGGGTGCCCTTGCCGACCCCGCCCGGTCCGGAGATGACGAAGATCAAGCGTTCAGGCTTCGAGCCTGTCGAACAGCTTCCTGCGCTGCTGCTCGCCGAGCCCGTGGAGTCGGCGCGTTTCGCTTATGCCGATCTCGTCCATGAGCCGCCGGGCCTTCACCTTGCCCAGACCCGGCAGCGATTCGAGCACCGACAGGACCTTCATCTTGCCGACGGTCTCGTCCTTGTCGGCATGGCCGAGGAGCTCCTTCAGGGTCATCGAGCCCATCTTGAGCTTCTCCTTCAGCTCGGCCCGCGCCCTGCGGACCTCCGCCGCCTTCTCCAGGGCGGCCTGTCGTTGATCTGCGGACAGGGACGGCGGCAGTGGCATGGCGCGCACCATAGCGCGCCCGGGGTCTGCTGGGGGCTGCCGCTCAGCCCTCCGACGACAGTGAGCGGACCAGCTCCCGGGCGGCCCCGACCCGGTCGGCGGCGGCGGTCACCGCCCGGCCGATGACCAGCAGATCGGCGCCGGCATCGAGCGCCTCGCGTGGGGTCGAAGCGCGCAGCTGGTCGTGCACCGGCGTCCCGGGCGGACGCAGGCCGGGGACGACGGTCAAGAGGCGCGGGGCGATCTGGCGGGCGGTGGGGACGTCGGAAGCGGCGCACACCACCCCCGCGCAGCGGGCCTCGACCGCCGCGGCCACCCGCTTGGGCAGGATGTGGGGCGGGGCGTCGGCGTCGCTGGTGAGGATCGTCACGGCGAGCGCGGCCGGGGGGGCCAGGCCGGCCCGATCGGCACCCTCGGCCAGGCCCTCCACACCGGCTCGCAGCACCGCCGGGCCGGCGAAGGCGTGCAGCGTCAGGTAGGAGGCCCCGAGCGCTCCCAGCACCCGCGCCGCCCGGCCGACGGTCGTCGGGATGTCCGCCATCTTCAGGTCGAGGAAAACCTTGTAGCCGTCGTCGATGAGCATCTGGACCACCTGGGGACCGGCGGCGCTGAACAGCTCCAGGCCTACCTTGGCCACCCCGAACCAGGGTCTCAGCTGGGCGGCGAGCCGCTGGGCCTCGACGGCGTCGTCGACGTCGAGGGCGAGCGCCAGCTTCGGGCGCAGCTCCGCCGGGACCGGCGGTACCTCGGTGCTCGGCTCAACGTTCATGGGCTCTTCCTTTCAGCTCGTCGACGGAACCGACCCCGTGAGCCTCGCACCACCGCAGCAGCTCGTCGAGAACCCTGATCGGGGCGCGCGGGTCGGCGAAGGTGGCGGTGCCCACCTGCACGGCGTCGGCGCCGGCAGCGATCAGCTCGGCGGCGTCCTCACCCGAAGAGACTCCGCCGACACCCACGATGGGAAGGTCCGGCCAGGCTGCCCGGCAGTCGTAGACCGCCCTCACGGCCACGGGGTGCAGCGCCGGCCCGGAAAGTCCGCCTCCTCCCCCGCCGAGGCGGGGCTCGCCCGTCGCCGGGTCGAGAGCGAGGCCCATCAACGTGTTGACCAGGGTCACCGCCTCGGCGCCGGCCGCGGTCGCCGCTCCCGCCATGGCCGGCAGGTCGGTGACGTTCGGGCTCAGCTTCGCCCAGAGCGGCAGCGAACCTGCCAGGCCCTCGGCGGCGGCGGCGACCGCGGCCTCCACGCCGGACTCAGAATGGGCGAACATCCGCCTGCGGTCCTCCACGTTCGGGCAGGAGATGTTCGCCTCGACGGCCACCAGCGCCCGGCTCCCCGCCCGGGCGAGCGCCTGCGCCGCTGCCGCGTACGACTCCGCGGTGAACCCCCACACGCTGGCCACGACCGACGCCCCCGTTCTCTCCAGGGCGGGCAGGTCCTCGCTCAGCCAGCGGTCCACGCCCGGGTTCTGGAGGCCGACGCTGTTCAGCATCCCCCCCTCGAGGGGCAGCAGCCTCGGCGGCGGGTTCCCCGGCCATGGCTCGGCGGACAGCGACTTGACGACCACGGCGCCGAGCTCCGAAAGGTCGAAGTAGGCGCCCAGCTCGTCGCCGTGGCCCGACGTGCCCGACGCCGTCATCACAGGGTTTCCCAGGGTCAGAGAGCCGACCCGCGTCGGCAGGGCCCTCACGTCGGGGGCGCGCCGGGCAGGGGCAGCTGGTGGGCGCCGTGGTACTCCTGCAGCGACCTCACCCTCGGCGGGCTCGCCGCCCGGTCGGCGATCCCCGCCGCGGCCGCCCGGGCCGCGGCGACCGTCGTCAGGCACGCCACCCGGTGCTGGTTGGCGGCCCTTCTGATGTAGGCGCCGTCGGCTCTCGGGCCCCGCCCGCGGGGGGTGTTGACCACCAGGTTGACCTTGCCGTCGCGGATGAGGCTCACCGCGTCCGCCCCGCCACCGGGCTCCTCCTCGCCGACCTTGGCGACCACCGTCGCGACGGGGACTCCTTGCGCTTCGAAGTACGCAGCCGTGCCGCTCGTGGCAGCGACAGTGAACCCGAGCTGGACGAAGCGGCGTGCCACCGCGACGCCCGCCGCTTTGTCCCGATCAGCCAGAGAGAAGAAGACGGTTCCTCCTTCGGGCAGCGTGTCGCCGGCCGCAGCCTGGCTCTTGGCGAACGCCAGGCCGAAGGTGGCGTCGATGCCCATCACCTCCCCGGTCGAGCGCATCTCCGGGCCGAGCAGCGTGTCGGCGTCGGGGAAACGGGAGAACGGCAGAACCGCCTCCTTCACGCTCACGTGGTTCCCCCCAACCGGGTCGCCGAGCAGGCCCTCCTCACGCAGGCCCCGCAGGGTCGCCCCGGCCATGACCCGCGCCGCCACCCTCGCCAGGGGAACCCCGGTCGCCTTGGAAACGAAAGGCACCGTGCGGCTCGCCCTCGGGTTCGCCTCGATCACGTACACGGTGGTGTCGCGCACCGCGTACTGCACGTTGATCGGGCCGACCACCCCGAGGGCCTCGGCGATCGCCCGGGTGTGGCGCTCGATGGTGGCGACGGTCGCGGCGGGGAGCGTCGGCGGGGGGATGACACAGGCGCTGTCCCCCGAGTGGACCCCTGCCTCCTCGACGTGCTCCATCACCGCCCCGATGAGCACCTCCCCCTCGGCGTCGCGCACCGCGTCGACGTCCACCTCGGTGGCGTCCTCCAGGAAACGGTCGACGAGCACGGGCCGCTCGGCGGAGAGGCCCCCCTCGCGACCGAGGGAGCCGAACGCGCCGAGCGACTCCATCGCCCGCCGCAGGTCCTCCTCGCCGTAGACGATCTCCATCGCCCTGCCCCCGAGGACGTAGCTGGGGCGCACCAGCACCGGGTAGCCGACGCGCTCGGCGACGGCGATCGCCTCGTCCACCCCGCTCGCCGTCCCACCCGCCGGCTGGGGGATGCCGAGACGCCGGCAAAGGGCGTTCCACCGCTCCCTGTCCTCGGCGAGGTCGATGGCCTCCGGCGGCGTGCCCAGAACCAGCGATGGTGGCAGTTGAGATGCTAATTTCAGGGGGGTCTGGCCGCCCAGGGCGACGATCACGCCCCGCACCTCGCCGGCGGAGGACTCCACGTCGAGCACGTTCTGAACGTCCTCCCAGGTGACGGGCTCGAAGTAGAGGCGGTCGCTCGTGTCGTAGTCGGTGGACACCGTCTCGGGGTTGCAGTTGACCATCACCGTCTCGAAGCCGGCGTCGTGCAGGGCGAAGCTGGCCTGCACGCAGCAGTAGTCGAACTCGACCCCCTGGCCGATCCGGTTGGGGCCCGAGCCGAGGATGACCACCTTGGGCCTGCTCCCGGAGCCGACCTCGTCGTCGTCCTCGTAGGTCGAGTAGTGGTAGGGCGTGCGAGCCTCGAACTCGGCGGCGCAGGTGTCGACGGTCTTCATCGTGGCCCGCACCCCCGCCTGGAGGCGGGCGGCGCGCACCTCGCCCTCGGCGACGCCCCACAGCCACGCCAGCTGGGCGTCGGAGAACCCGAGGCGCTTCGCCCTCTTCCAGTCGGCCCGGCCGAGCGCGCCCGGTCCGCCGAGGTCGGCCAGGCGCCGGCGCTCGTCGACGACCAGCTGGATCTGGTCGAGGAACCACGGGTCGACGCCGGTCGCCTCGTGCAGACGCTCCACGGTTATTCCCCGTCGAAGGGCCGCCTCCAGCTGGAACGGCCGGTCGGGCGTGGCGATCGCGGCCCGGCGCACCAGCTCGTCGTCGTCCCACCCGTCCCAAAGCGCCTCGCCGGCGTCGCAGTTGAGCCCCCACCTGCCGCGCTCGAGGGAGCGCAGCCCCTTCTGCAGCGACTCGGGGAAGGTGCGCCCGATCGCCATCGCCTCGCCCACCGACTGCATCCGGGTGCCCAGCACGTCGGGGATGCCCGGGAACTTCTCGAACGCCCAGCGGGGGATCTTGGTGACCACGTAGTCGATGGTCGGCTCGAAGCTGGCCGGGGTCTCGCCGGTGATGTCGTTGCGGATCTCGTCGAGCGTGTAGCCGACCGCCAGGCGGGCGGCGATCTTGGCGATCGGGAAGCCGGTCGCCTTCGACGCGAGCGCCGACGAGCGCGACACCCTCGGGTTCATCTCGATGACCACCTGGTCGCCGGTGGCCGGGTCGACGGCGAACTGGATGTTGGACCCGCCGGTCTCCACCCCGATCCGCCGGATGCAGGCGAACGCCGAGTCGCGCATCCGCTGGTACTCCTCGTCGGAGAGGGTCTGTGCAGGGGCGACGGTGATCGAGTCCCCGGTGTGCACGCCCATCGGGTCGAAGTTCTCTATCGAGCAGACGATGACGCAGTTGTCGGCCCGGTCGCGCATCACCTCGAGCTCGTACTCCTTCCACCCGGCTATCGACCGCTCGATCAGGATCTCCGAAATGGGGCTCGCCGCCAGGCCCGCCGCGGCGATGCGGGCCAGGTCGTCGCGGTCGTGGGCGATGCCGGTGCCGGCCCCGCCGAGGATGTACGACGGGCGGATGATCAGCGGGTAGCCGATCCTCTCGCCGACCTCCATCGCCTCGGCGAGCTCGTAGGCGAAGCCCGACTCGGGGACCGCCAGGCCGATCTCGGTCATCGCCTTCTTGAACCGCTCACGGTCCTCGGCCGTCGCTATCGCCTCCGGGCGGGCACCGATCATCTCCACGCCGAAGCGCTCGAAGGTGCCCCGCTCGTGCAGGGCCATGGCGAGGTTGAGCGCCGTCTGGCCCCCCAGCGTGGGCAGCACGGCGTCGGGCCGCTCCCGCTCGACGATCGCTTCCAGCACGTCGGGCGTCAGAGGCTCGACGTAGGTGCGGTCGGCGAACTCCGGGTCGGTCATGATCGTCGCCGGGTTGGAGTTGGCGAGCACCACCCGGTAGCCCTCCTGCCTCAGGACCCGGCACGCCTGGGTGCCCGAGTAGTCGAACTCGACCGCCTGGCCGATCACGATCGGCCCGCTGCCGATCACCAGGATGCTGTGCAGGTCGTCGCGCCTAGGCACCCATCAGCCTTTCGAACTCGGAGAAGAGATAGCTGGCATCGTGGGGGCCGGGACCGGCCTCCGGGTGGTACTGGACGCTGAACGCCCGCAGCTCCGGACAGCTGACACCCTCTATGACGCCATCGTTGAGGTTGAGGTGGGTGACCTGAGCGCCCTCGACGCTGCCTTCGGCCACCGCGTAGTTGTGGTTCTGGCTGGTGATCTCCACCTGCCCGGTGGCCAGCCGCCTCACCGGATGGTTCCCGCCGTGGTGGCCGAACGGCATCTTGTAGGTGCGGCCGCCGAGGGCCGTTGCCATCAGCTGGTGGCCGAGGCAGATCCCGAAGACCGGCACCCGCCCGAGCAGCTCGCGGATCTGCTCGACGGCGTAGCCCACCGCGGCGGGGTCGCCAGGGCCGTTCGAGAGGAACACCCCGTCGGGGCGTTTCGCCAGCGTCTCCGCCGCGGGGGTCGAGGCCGGCACCACCTCCCCCGTCGCCAGCGTCCCGAGGTGGCGGAGGATGGCCCGTTTGATGCCGAAGTCGTAGGCGACCACCCTCAGGCGGCCCGCGCCGAAGGGGTACGGCCGCTCCGTGGTCACCTCCGAGACGAGGTCCACGCCGAGGGTGCCCGGCTCGGCGGCGGCCGCCTCCTTCAGGTCCGTCTCGCTCAACGCCGCCGGGCCTTCCACCGGCCCGAAGGCGCCCGGCATGGACCCGGCCTCGCGGATGTGGCGGGTGAGGCGGCGGGTGTCCACGCCGGTTATCGCAGGCAGCCTCTGCGACTCGAGGAACTCCCCGATGCTCATCTCCGAGCGCCAGCTGCTGGGCCTCGGGGAGAGGTCCCGGACGACGACGCCGCGGCAGAAGGCGCGGGCGCTCTCGTTGTCGGCCGCCGAGACGCCGTAGTTGCCTATGTGGGGGTAGGTGAAGCAGATGATCTGGCCGGCGTAGGACGGGTCGGTCAGGACCTCCTGGTAGCCGGTGAGGGTGGTGTTGAACACGACCTCTCCGGTGGCAGGCCGGGGGTCGCCGGCGTCCCACCAACCGGCCGCCTCGCCCTCGAAGCTGGTGCCATCGGCGAGGACCAGCAGCGCCGCGGCGCGTCTGTTGTTTGTCATCGCTGCGCCTCCCCGTCGACGACCACCGGCTCCCCCCGCAGGAGGGTGTGGCGCACCCGCCCGGTCAGCCGCCGCCCACCGTAGGGGTTGTTGCGGCTGCGGCTGGCGCTGGCGGCGGGGTCGACCACCCACCGCGCGTCGGGGTCGATCACGCAGAGGTTGGCGGGCCTGCCCGGCTCGACCGGGCCGCCGTGGTCGGAAGCGAGGCCGGCGATGCGGGCCGGCTGCCAGGACATGAGGGCCAGGACCCGTTCCAGCGGGAGGGCGAGCTCGGTGAGGGCGAGGCCGAGCGCAGTCTCGAGGCCGAGCATGCCTGGCGGCGCCTCTTGGAAGGGCATCTCCTTCGACTCCTGGGTGTGAGGGGCGTGGTCGGTGGCAATGGCGTCCACGGCGCCGTCCGAGAGGGCCGACCTGACGGCGGCGACGTCGGCTTCCGTGCGCAGCGGAGGGTTCACCTTGAAAAGCGGGTCGTAAGAGGCGACGCACGCGTCGGTCAGCGTGAAGTGGTGTGGTGTCACTTCGACCGTCACGTCCAGCCCCGAGGCCTTTGCGCCGCTCACCATGGCGAGCGACCCCGCCGTGGAGAGGTGGAGGAAGTGCAGCCGACACCCGGTGAGCCGGGCGAGTGCCAGGTCGCGCATGACCATCAGCTCCTCTGCCTCGGCGGGCTGACCAGCTATGCCCAGGCGGCTGGACCACTCCCCTTCGTGCATGTGGCCGCCGCCGGCCAGGGAAGCGTCCTCGCAGTGCTCCGCCAGGGTCACCCCCAGCGCCGTGGCGTACTCCATGGCGCGGCGCATGATTCGGGCGTCCTGCACCCCGCTGCCGTCGTCGGTGAAGATCCTCACCCCCATGCCGGCCATCTCGGCCAGCGGGGCGAGCTTCTCCCCCCGGCGCCCTACGGTGATCGCCCCGGCGGGCCGCACGTCGCAGCACGCCTCCTCGCCGAGGTCGAGCACCTCGCGCACGGCGGCGGCGGTGTCGATCGGCGGGTCGGTGTTGGGCATCGCCACGACCGCCGTGTAGCCGCCCAGGGCTGCTGCGCGCGAGCCGGTCTCGACCGTCTCGGCCTCCTCGTTGCCCGGCTGGCGGAGGTGGGCGTGCAGGTCGACCAGCCCGGGGGCGACTACACAACCGCCTGCGTCGAGCACGACCGTGCCGGGCGGCACGGCGCTGACCTTGGCGGTGACCGAGACGATCTCCCCGTCCTGGACGAGCACGTCCGCAGGGCGGCTGCCCGTGGCGTCCACCACCCGGCCGCCTTTGAGCACCACCGAGCGGGGCCTACGCGCTGGCAAGGTCCACCCCCGATCCGAGCAGTAGGTACAGGACCGCCATTCGCACGGCCACCCCGTTGGCCACCTGCTCGGTGACCGCCGACACGTCCATGTCCACGACCTCGGCGGCCACCTCGACCCCCCGGTTGACCGGGCCGGGGTGCATGACGATCGCCCCCGGCGCGAGCAGCTCCGCCCGCCGGCGGGTCAGGCCGTAGGTCGCCGTGTACTCGCGAAGCGAAGGCAGGAGAGCCTCGGTCATCCGCTCCTTCTGCAGGCGCAGCAGGTAGACGACGTCGAGCTTGGGGAGCACGGAGTCGAAGTCGTGGGACACCTCGACCGGCCAGCCGGCCAGCGAGGCCGGCAGCAGCGTCGGGGGTGACACGAGCGTCACGTGCGCTCCCAGCCCGGCGAACGCCGTCACGCAGGACCTGGCCACCCGGCTGTGGCGTACGTCGCCGACGATGGCTATCCGCAGGCCTTCGAGGCCCCCCTTGCGCCGGCCGATCGTGTAGCAGTCGAGCAGGGCCTGGGTGGGATGCTCGTGCCAGCCGTCCCCGGCGTTGACCACCGAGGCTCCTCGCACCCAGCCGGCCACCTGCCTGGGGACCCCCGCCGCCGAGTGGCGGACGACCATCGCGTCCACCCCCATAGCCTCCACGGTGAGCACCGTGTCGCGCAGCGACTCGCCCTTGCTCAGGGAGGAGCTGCCGGCGGAGAAGGTCATCACGTCGGCGGAGAGCCGCCGGGCGGCTGTCTCGAAGCTGAGGCGGGTGCGGGTCGAGTCCTCGAAGAACAAAGATGCGACCGTCTTGCCCCGCAGCGCCGGCACCTTGGGTATCGGCCGGCGGCTCACCTCCACGAAGCTGTCGGTCAGTCGCATGACCTCCCCGATGCCCTCGGGCCCCAGGTCGTCGATCGCCAGCAGGTGCCGGGGCGCCCCGGTGGCGTCGGTCCTCTTCTCGGCTTGCTGGGTCGCCGTCACGGGACCTGGACGTCCCCGATGACGACGCCCTCTTCGGTCGCGTCGACCATCTCGTCGCGCCGGGTGGGCAGGTTCTTGCCCACGTAGTCCGGGCGGATCGGCAGCTCCCGGTGACCCCGGTCGACCATGACCGCCAGCTGGACGGCGCGGGCCCGCCCGTAGTCGCCGAGGGCGTTGAGGGCGGCACGGATCGTGCGTCCGGTGAACAGGACGTCATCCACGAGCACCACCGTCGTCCCGGTCAGGTCGACCGGTATGTGCGTGGCGGCCTCGGGGAGAACCGGGCGCAGGCCGATGTCGTCGCGGTAGAAGGCGACGTCGAGGGTGCCCATTTCGACGTCCCCGCCGGTCACCTCGCCGACGATGCGCGCCAGGCGTTCCGCCAGCCACACGCCCCCCGTCTGGAGGCCGATGATCGCCAGCTGGGAGGGGTCGGGGTTGCGCTCGACGATCTCGTGGGCCATCCGCCAGGTGGCCCGGCGGACGTCCTCCGCGTCCATGACCCTGGTCCGGGCAAGAAAAACGCCCCCGTAGGGGGGCGTCAACGAGCGTTCGCGTTTGGCCAACAGGCTCCTCCTCGTCCGTGCCGGCCTCACGGGACCGGCTTCACGGTTCGAGGATTCGATCCTAGCGCGCCGGCAGGGGGTTGCGAGCACCCCGGGCCCTGGTTTGTGCCGGCCGCGGGCCACGTCGGGCTGACGCTACGCTCCGCCCGATGGGCATCCGGGAGATGGCCGAGCGGATGTGGGCCGGCGAGGCCGATCTCGCCGGCGCACACCACCCGGTGACCTACATGGACCGCGAAGGCGAGGAGGTCCTCGAGGGGGTCTTCGTCTACAAGGGGATCGCCAGCGCCAATACCCTCGACACCGGCGACGGGCTGGTCATGCTGGACACCGGCCACCAGCTCGACACTGCGGCCCTCCACGGCGCGGTGCGCCGCTGGCGCCCCAACCCGCCGCTTCGCGCCGCCGTCTACTCCCATCACCACGTCGACCACGTGTTCGGCACCTCCCCCTTCGAGGCCGAGGCGGCCGAGGCGGGCCTGCCGCGTCCCACCGTGTACGGCCACCGCGACGTCCCCGCCCACTTCGACCGCTACCTCCGCACGAGGGGCTGGAACCGGGCGATCAACATGCGCCAGTTCGCCATCCACCTGCCCGAGTTCCAGTGGCCCGACGCCTTCCGCTACCCCGACGTCACCTACGACGAGTCGATCACCTTCCGCCAGGGAGGGTTGACCTTCGAGCTGCGCCACGCCCGCGGAGAGACCGACGACGCCACCTGGACCTGGGTGCCCGAGCTGCGGCTGCTGCACCCCGGGGACCTGTTCATATGGGCGTTGCCCAACGCCGGCAACCCCCAGAAGGTGCAGCGCTACGCGTCGGACTGGGCCGCCGCGCTGCGCGACATGGCGTCGCGGGGGGCGGAGGTGATGCTGGCCGGTCACGGGCTGCCCGTCTTCGGGGCGGACCGCATCCGACAGGCCCTCCTCGACACCGCCGACCTCTTGGATTCGCTGGAGCAGCAGACCCTCGCCTTGATGGAGCAGGGCGTCAGCCTCGACGCCATCCTCCATACCGTCGAGGTTCCCGAGCGCCTGCGGGGCCTTCCCTACCTCCAGCCGGTGTACGACCATCCCCAGTTCGTCGTGCGCAACGTGTGGCGGCGCTACGGCGGCTGGCACGACGGGGAGCCGGACAACCTGCTGCCCGCCCCGCGCGCCGACCTGGCGCGGGTGTGGGTCGACCTGGCGGGCGGCGAGGCGGAGGTACTGCGACGGGCGGCGGCCCTCGCTTCCGAGGGCCGCCACGATCTCGCCTGCCACCTGGTTGAGTTCGCCGTGCTGGCCGAGCCCGCCTCAGAAGCGGCGCACCGGCTGCGAAGCGAGGTCTACTCGGCCCGTGCGGCCGGCGAGGTGTCGTCGATGGCCCGCAACATCCTCGGCCACGCGGCCGAGGCGAGCCGGCACGGCCGGAGGGACCTGGCCGGGGCCTGACTCGGCCGGTGGGCGTGCCGGGCCTCGATCCCGGGAACCTCTACGGTGTGAACGTAGCGCTCTTCCAACTGAGCTACACGCCCTGGCGGCGGTGAGGCTACCGCACACGCGGCGGCCGCCTCGGACGCCAGTCGCGCTCTATTGTGGACAGTTATGTACGTATAGCGCGTATAACCGCGCACAATAGATCGAAACTCATCCACCCTGCCCAGGGCCGCCGACCCCCCGGGCGGCCACGACTCGGGGACCCTCGCCCCATCTCCCCCCGCAGCGGCTAAACTCCCTACCCGCAGCAAGGGCCAGCGTCGTCCCTTCGCGCGAGGACCAGCATCATCGATCCCCGGAAGGACGCCCGTGGCCTCTCCCCGCACAGCCTGGGGGCTCTACCGCCCCGACTTCGAGCACGACTCCTGCGGCGTCGCCTTCGTCGTCGACATGCACGGCCGGCGCAGCCACAAGATCGTGCAGCTCGGACTGGAAAGCCTCTGCAACCTGGAGCACCGCGGGGCGTCGGGCGCCGAGGCGAACACTGGTGACGGCGCCGGCATCCTCCTGCAGGTCCCCGACCGCTTCTACCGGGAGGTCGCCGGGTTCGACCTGCCGGCACCGGGTTCCTACGCGACCGGGATCGCCTTCGTGTCCGGCCCGGTCGACCCCCCCGCGAAGGACGCGGGTCCCGCCGGCAGAGCCGAAGACGCCGCCGGCCGACCGGCCACCCTGGAGAGGATCGAGAAGATCGTCGCCGACGAGGGCCTCGAGCTGCTCGGCTGGCGGGAGGTCCCCGTCGACCCCTCCGATGTCGGTTCGATGGCGCGCGAGGCGATGCCCGCCTTCTGGCAGATCTTCGTGGGCGGCGGCACGGGGATGGAGCTCGAGCGGCGTGCATTTGTCCTCAGAAAAAGGGTCGAGCACGAGGTCGGCGGCGTCTACTTCCCGTCCCTGTCCTCGCGGACCGTCGTCTACAAGGGCATGCTCACCGCTCCGCAGGTCCACCGCTTCTTCCCCGACCTCGCCGACGAGCGCGTCGAAACGGCGCTGGCGCTGGTCCACAGCCGTTTCTCCACCAACACGTTCCCCAGCTGGCCGCTGGCGCACCCCTACCGCTACCTGGCCCACAACGGCGAGATCAACACCTTGAAAGGCAACCGCAACTGGATGCGCGCCCGCGAGGCGCTCCTGCAGAGCGACCTGATCCCGGGGGACATCCGGCGCATCTTCCCGGTGGTCACCCCCGGCGCCAGCGATTCGGCCAGCTTCGACGAGGTCCTGGAGCTGCTGCACATGGGCGGGCGCTCGCTGCCCCACGCCGTGTTGATGATGATCCCCGAGGCCTGGGAGAACCATCGGACCATGGACCCCGCCCGGAGGGCCTTCTACCAGTTCCACGCGGCGCTGATGGAGCCGTGGGACGGCCCGGCGTCGATCGCCTTCACGGACGGCACGGTTGTCGGCGCCGTATTGGACCGCAACGGACTGCGCCCCTCCCGCTACTGGGTCACCGACGACGGGCTGGTCGTGATGGCCTCGGAGGTCGGGGTACTCGACATCCCCGCCCACAAGATCGTGAAGAGGGGTCGGCTGCAGCCAGGCCGCATGTTCCTCGTGGACACCGAGCAGGGGAGGATCGTCGCCGACGAGGAGATCAAGGCGCAGCTCGCCGCCGAGCACCCCTACGCAGAATGGCTGGCTGACAACCAGATCCACTTCGACGACCTGCCCCCCCGCTTCACCTTGACGCCGCAGCACTCGTCGGTCGTCACCCACCAGCGCCTGTTCGGCTGGACGGTCGAGGACCTCAAGATCCTCGTCGGCCCGATGGCCAGGAACGGCCTGGAGTCGCGCGGCTCGATGGGCACCGACACCCCCATCGCCGTCCTCTCCGAACGGCCCCGCCTGCTCTACGACTACTTCCAGCAGCTGTTCGCCCAGGTGACCAACCCGCCTCTCGACGCCATCCGCGAGGAGCTGGTCACGTCCCTGTCGGGGACGATCGGCCCGGAGCGAAACCTGCTCGCCCCCGAGCCGGCGAGCTGCAACCAGATCGTCATGCCCCAACCGGTCATCACCAACGAGGACCTGGCCAAGCTGCTCTACATAAACGAGGACGGCACCCGACCCGGATGGCGGGCATTCGCCGTCGACGGCCTCTTCGACGCTCACGACCCCGACCCGGGTGCGGCGCTGGCGAGGGCGCTCGACGACATATGCGCCCGGGTGAGCGCCGAGATCGAGGCCGGGGCGAAGATCATCGTCCTCTCGGACCGCCACGCGACTCCCGACCTGGCGCCGATACCCGCCTTGCTGCTGGTGAGCGCCGTCCACCACCACCTGATCGAGGAGAAGACCCGCACCCGTGTGGGCCTGGTGGTCGAGACCGGCGAGGCCCGGGAGGTTCACCACATGGCGCTGCTGCTCGGCTACGGCGCGGCGGCGGTCAACCCCTACCTGGCGTTCGACTCGATCGAGGACCTCGCTCTTTCCGGCGACCTGGGCCCCATCAACCCCCGCAAGGCCGTCCGCAACTACATCAAGGCCTGCGGCAAGGGCGTGCTCAAGATCATGTCAAAGATGGGCATCTCGACCGTCGCCTCCTACACGGGGGCCCAGGTCTTCGAGGCGATAGGCCTTTCCAGCGAGGTTGTCGACAGGTACTTCAAGGGCACGGTGAGCCGGATCGAGGGGGCCGGCCTCGGCGAGATCGCGGGAGAGGTCCTCGCCAGGCACCGCCGGGCGTGGCCTGACCGTCCCGCCGAGCTCGCCCACCGCGACCTCGACGTCGGAGGCGAGTACCAGTGGCGGCGCGAGGGCGAGTACCACCTGTTCAACCCGACGACCGTCCACAAGCTGCAGCATTCGACGCGCACCCAGCGCTACGACATCTTCAAGCAGTACACCAAGGCGGTGGACGACCAGTCGGCGCGCCTCGCGACGCTGCGGGGGCTGTTCCGCATCCGCGCCGCCGAGGAGACCGGGCGCCGGCCCGTCCCCCTGGAGGAGGTGGAGCCGGTCTCGTCGATCGTGAAGCGCTTCAGCACCGGGGCCATGTCCTACGGGTCGATATCCGCCGAGGCGCACGAGACGCTGGCGATAGCGATGAACCGCCTGGGCGGCCGGTCGAACACCGGGGAGGGCGGCGAGGACTCCTACCGCTTCGTCCCCGACGACAACGGCGACTCCCGCCGCAGCGCGATCAAACAGGTCGCGTCCGGCCGTTTCGGCGTGACCAGCGAGTACCTGGTGAACGCAGACGACCTGCAGATCAAGATGGCCCAGGGCGCCAAGCCCGGCGAGGGTGGTGAGCTGCCCGGCCACAAGGTGTACCCGTGGATCGCCCGGACCCGCTACTCCACCCCGGGGGTCGGCCTGATCTCGCCTCCCCCCCACCACGACATCTACTCGATCGAGGACCTCGCGCAGCTCATATACGACCTGAAGAACTCCAACGACCGGGCCAGGATCCACGTCAAGCTGGTTGCCGAGGTGGGTGTCGGCACAGTGGCAGCAGGGGTGTCCAAAGCACACGCCGACGTCGTGCTCATCTCCGGCCACGACGGGGGCACCGGCGCCTCACCGCTGAACTCCATCAAGCACGCCGGCGCCCCGTGGGAGCTGGGCCTGGCCGAGACGCAGCAGACGTTGATGCTCAACCGCCTGCGCGACAGGATCGTCGTGCAGGTCGACGGCCAGCTGAAGACGGGCCGGGACGTGGTGATCGCCGCCCTGCTCGGGGCCGAAGAGTACGGCTTCGCCACCGCCCCGCTGGTCGTGTCGGGCTGCATCATGATGCGGGTCTGCCATCTGGACACCTGCCCGGTCGGCGTGGCGACCCAGAACCCGCAGTTGCGCGCCAAGTTCAGCGGCAAGCCGGAGTTCGTGGTGAACTTCTTCGAGTTCATCGCCGAGGAGGTCCGCGAGTACCTGGCCAAGCTCGGCTTCACCCGGCTGGAGGACATCGTGGGCCGGGCGGACCTGCTTGATGCTGCCCTGGCCGTGGAGCACTGGAAGGCCGCCGGGCTTGACCTGGCTCCCGTCCTGTACCTCCCGCCGCTGCCCGAGGGTGCCGCGCTGAGCTGTGTCAGGAGCCAGGACCACGGGCTGGACAAGGCGCTGGACAACACGCTCATCCAGCTGGCCGAAGGCGCGCTGGCCGATGGCCGGCCGGTGCGGCTTGAGTTGCCGATCAGGAACGTGAACCGGACCGTCGGG